>JBDTKF010000062.1:0-9161 GCA_039935455.1 Ginsengibacter sp. | reverse complement strand
CATCTTTGAAAGATGAACTGTTTTTAAATGTTTTTTATTTCAGTTGACGATCCAGTTTGTTCCGTTTCATCAACCCGACAAAGATGCAATCACGAAAAGGGGATACTCGGTTTTTATTCGTTTATAGTTGTATATAACCGTTTGTAAACGGTTGAAATTAAAAAAATTAATTTATCTTTCTTTTGTAAATCATACCAACCAGCATGAGAGTCGAAATTCAAACTGCTCATTGTTTAAATTGCGATAAGGCCCTGAAAGGGCGTACAGACAAGAAATTCTGTAATGATTATTGTAGAAACTCATTCAATAATCAACTGAAATCAGGTAAGAATAATTTGATTAGAAATATCAACAATGCTTTGGGTAAAAACAGACGTATTTTGGAAAGCTTTTTTAAATGGGAAGAAGAAATTGCAAAGACCACCAAGGATAAACTGCTCGAAGAAGGATTTCAATTTAAATACATCACACATACCTATACCAATCAAAAAGGGAACATCTATTTTTTCTGTTACGATTTAGGCTACATGCCGCTCGACAACGGTTGGTATTTACTGGTAAAAAGAAAAAAATTGAACCCTGCGGCATCTTAAATTTTTCCCAATAAAAGTTTTCGCTTAATAATCTTTTATCAAACCAAACTACAATTCGGTGTTATTTGTTTGTTTACTGCGATTGTAAATCCACAACTGAAACAAAGAAGATCAATACTCGTCGTTCAAAGCAAAGACGGGCTTGCGATACATCCATTGGCCTTCGGTAAAATCAGGAAACTCGATTGTCTGATTTCCGAGGGTTATTGACTCTTCACTCAATGGAGTTATGGCACTCATTACCGCCGCATCATACACATCCATTGGGGTTGGTGCTTTTCTCTTGATCGATTCAACAAAGGCGTGAATTACAAAAAAATCCATTCCTCCGTGGCCGGCGCCCTGCGTTTCTTTGCTCCATCTTTTCCAAAGTGGATGATCATATTTATCAAACCAGGATTGGGCATTATCCCACTCGTCATTTTTAGCTGATTTCCCCTGGATATAAACACTATTATTGATATCCATCCACAACCCTTCAGTTCCCTGAACCCTGAATCCGAGTGAATAAGGACGCGGGGAATAGGTATCATGTTGAAGCAAAATTGTTTCTCCATTCGCACAATTAATAGAAGTAGTAATTACATCTCCGGCCTTGAATTTCACCTTTGCATTCGGATGATTTTCACCACCAACTTTCACAATATGATTATGCAAGCCCCTGGCTTTTGAAGAAAACGAGCTAAGCGAAGTAAACCGGTTTCCATAATTAATATCAATATATTGAGTAATCGGCCCGATGCCATGTGTTGGATAAAGATCGCCATTGCGATGAATAGAATGTTCGGTGCGCCAACGAGCTTCTGAAAAACCTTTTTCGCCAAACTCAGCTCCATGGCCATACATATGCACACCATCATTGAACAACACTTCTCTCAGATCGTGTTGATAGCCTCCCTGCAAATGAATCAATTCTCCGAACAAACCCTGGCGAACCATATTCAAAACGGCCATTACATCCCGACGATAACAAACATTTTCCAGCATCATCACATTCGCTTTATTTTTTTCTGCCGCCTTTACAACGTCCCAATGATCCTGTAATGTAATTCCAAGAATCACTTCTGTAGCTACATATTTCAATCCGGCATCCAGCGAGCCCAGGATCATGGGTTTATGCCACTCCCACGGGGTTACAATAATTACACCGTCCAGTTTTTCAGTATCAAGTAATTTTTTCCATGCATAATTATCACCCGTATAAATCTTGGGCATTTTCTTACCACTCTTGGCAATTATTTCTTTCGATTCTTTTAATACCCGATCGTCCACATCACAAATAGCTACAAGATCAACATCATTTCGCCTCAACAGAAGATCCAGATGACCTTTCCCTCTCGCTCCTACTCCAATAATTGCCAACTTTACTTTTGGAGCATCGCTACCAGTCTCAAAAACATTGGTTGAAGGAAAAAGAGAAAATGAAACTCCCGCAAGTGCTGTGTTTTTTATAAAATCTTTTCTGTTCATGACGTTTGATTTTTAATAAACAATTTAAAAAAGTGATAAAAAGATGTTCAATATAAAATTATTTTAAGAAACATAATCATGCAAACGATTGTTTCAAATATTTTAAAGCTTCGTAAAAAAATCCTGCACCCGGCATCTACACAAATCCACCCATCGCTTGTTTCGCAATTCTATCTTCGTATTATGGGCAGCTAGTCACTTCTGAACTGATGTTTATTTTCGTTCTTAATGATTTAATTTCCTTGAGCACATACAGGTAAGAACAACTTTTTGTAGAACAAACAAATCAGATGTGTTTCGTTGTATCTTTTTCAAATTTATATTTACAATCAAATCATCTTCCGATATCAAAGAATAAAATAAAGTTATGGGTTTTTAAATTTTCATACAATTAAATTGCAACGAAATGAAATCATTAGATAACAATTTATAAAACTTAAAACATGAAATTAGTAATAAGTGACACATACAAACTGATGTCTTCAAAAGCGGCTGAAGAAGTGATTCATCTGATTCAATCTTTCGACAAACCTGTCATATGCCCCGCTTCCGGCGATTCACCTTCCGCCTTGTATGAGTTATTAACCAAAGAAAGTAGCTCAACTAAATCAATTATTTCGCAATGTTATTTTGTGGGCCTCGATGAATGGGCAGGCATGAATGAAAGTACGGAAGGAAGTTGCAGATTTCATTTAAATAATCAGTTATTTCATCCTTTGAATATTGCAGAAAATCAAATTTATTTTTTTGATGGCAAAGCAAAAAACTTGAATGTAGAATGTAACAGAATTGAAGATTTTATTTACAAAAGCGGTGGCATTGATTTGGCAATCGTAGGCCTTGGAATGAACGGTCATGTTGGGATGAACGAGCCTGGTACTTCTCCTGCTTTGCGCGCACATGTGACAAAAATCACGGCTTCCACCCAACAATCCGGTCAAAAATATTTCAACGAAAAAACAGTTCTTCCGATGGGAATTACATTAGGGATTGCCAACCTGATGGAAGCCCGCCATGTCATGCTGATTGTTAATGGGAAAAAGAAAGCTGAAATAATAAAACGAGTTCTTGAAGAAGAGATTTCAGAAGAATTGCCGGCAAGTTTTTTACGAAATCATAAAAATTTTAGTGTCTATTTAGACAAAGAAGCTGCAAGTTTACTTACGGAAAATTAAAATGCCTGCCGATTACTTTGAAGCCGATGTAAATAATTTTCAGTGAACAAACAAAAAATTACAATTTCTATTTCAATAACTAATTAAAAAACAATACAACCTCATCACTGAAAATGCCTGCCGAATCCGATCAAACAGTGAATTTTCACAATTCATCTTTCGGTTTCTTCTGAAAACTCAAGGCAATCATTATCAATGCAAAAAGGATGAAAGCCAATCCACACCAGCGGTTAACGGCTGCATGTTCGATTGTTGGATTGGTAAAACTGTAGATCAACAATAACATTCCTACAGCCAGAAAAAAAATACCAATCACAAAACGAAGGTCAAAGAATTTATTCATCATCATTGTTTTTAATAGAAGAGAATATTAAAGAAAAGAGTTATCAACAATACAATTATAGCAAGCCACAATGGATTTTTATACCAAACCCGGTTTTTATCTCTTTGGCGTGGCGTAAGACTATAAACCAGTCCAACCAATTCCTTCTCGGGTTTCGGTTTTGTCACAAAACTAATCAAAGCAGTAACAATGAAACACACGACGAATGAGATCCAGGCGATGTTGAAGGCCTGGCTGGTTCCGGAATAGAAGGTATGCAATTGAGCAATTGAACCACCTTTCCCTTCAGCAACGGTTAGAGAATAAGTAAGGCCGGCTGCTACAGTACCTGACAATAATCCCCAAAATGCACCATTTGAAGAAGTTTTTTTCCAAAACATTCCAAGAAAAAATGTTGCGAACAATGGTGCATTTACAAAACTAAAAACCAATTGCAATAGATCCATAATACTATTAAATCCGCGGGCTACATAAGCGGTGAGTATGGATAATAAAATACCAATCACGGTTGTCGCTTTTCCTACATTTAAATAATGTTTTTCACTGGCGTTTTTCCTAATGTGCGTTTGATACAGATCAAATGTAAAAACGGTGTTGAATGCAGTTACATTTCCAGCCATTCCAGACATGAAGGACGCGATCAATGCGGTGATACCAACACCCAATATTCCGCTTGGATACAGCTTTGATAATAAAAGAGGCAAAACCATATTGTAATCGGTTTGTCCATTCGTATTTAATGGAAGTTCAAAGCCAGAAAACTGTTTTTGTAAAGCAAGCAATAAAATACCTGGCACAATTACGATCAGCGGCATAAAGATTTTAGGCAACGCAGCGATAATCGGCGTACGCCGTGCGTCATTCAAATTGTGAGAAATCATTGCTCTTTGTACCACGAGGAAATCTGTACACCAATAACCAAACGCAAGGACAAAGCCCAATCCAAAAATCAGACTAAATGCATTCGTACCCATTGGATTGGTAGCTGAATTACTCATTCCTTTCCATAAGTGTAATTTGGCGTTATCCACGTTTGCCAAAATTCCATCTAATCCACCTACCTGATGGAAACCAATATAAACCAACGGAGCAATACCCAGAACAATCAAAAAGAACTGCAAAACCTCATTATAAACAGCACTGGTCAATCCGCCTAAGAATGTATAAATCAAAACGATTCCTGCAGCCAGCCAGATAGATACATTGAAATCCCATCCCAGAATGGTTTGCATCAGCATCGCCAATGCATATAATGAAATGCCGGATGAAAAAATGGTCATCACTGCAAACGTGAGCGCATTATAAGTCCTTGTTTTTTCATCAAAACGTAACTTCAAAAATTCCGGAACACTTCGCGCCTTACTTCCATAATAAAATGGCATCATAAAAACACCAAGGAATACCATTGCCAAAACTGCGCCCATCCAATAAAAATGGGCCGTATATAATCCGTACTTTGCCCCGTTGGCTGCCATTCCCAATACTTCCTGGGCACCCAGGTTTGCAGAAATAAAAGCAAGGCTCGTAATCCATAGAGGAATATTGCGCGAGCTCATCAGGAAATCATTTCCGGTTTTAATTCTCTTTTTTAATAGAAATCCAATGCCTACTACAAAGAGGAAATAAATTCCAATGATGGCGTAATCAACAAGATGTAAGTGCATAAAAAATTTTGGCTTTTTTTATTTGGTTTTTCAATATTGATTTCTATTATCAGCGACTTTCAGTGTTTCAGTAAACCCACCTAACCTATTGATGAAATATTTGAAAGTAATAAGCGGCTTAGAGATAATTGTATTTTCCGCATCGATATTTTTAAAATAAAAACTATAGATCCGATAATTGAAGCTTTCAGCATAATCAGAAGCATTGCCTAAATGCAAGTTCCAAGTTTCATTAAAAATCAGTTTAGTTCTTTGCTGTGAGTGTGCAAGTGGATATACATTAATCAGGAGAAATAAAAAAAAGGCAGCTCTTCTAAACATTCTTTCCAACGATTTTTTTACATGCAGATTGATAGCAAATTAATTCGATAGTGTATAAAAAATTAAAGTGGTTTATTATAAGCGGTTAAAAGTAAAATAAAATTTGGAAGGAATTGTAATTTTTTCATAAAGAACAAAAAATGGACAAAGAGGTTAAATTTCCCAGCCCGTTTGAACAGTTTATTATTTAAAATCTTCGTCAGTCAAGCCACTGTTTATCTTCACATCCTTTATCTCCAGTTGCAAATTAACTTGTTCGGTTACCGATTCTTTTGAAGGAAATAGAATGCCATTTACTTCTTTATAATCTTCATAGTTAATCGAAGAATGTGAACTACTCATTTCCCTACGAATTTTCAAACCGGTCGATGCATCAAAATATTCTTTCAGCAGTTTACCGGAAGGAGTAGTAAGATTGATCAAGTATGCGTCTTTGCCGTCAATTTTCGTAAAGAATGGAGCCAATGTGAGTTGATAATTCGCACTTGCATACTTCAATTCGGGAAAGGGCATAACTTCCTCTTTAATCTGTTCACTTGTTGCTTTATCAACAGGCTGAACCTGCCCCATTGATGATATGGTCACACTATCTCCATTTACAATTGTTTTTTGTACAACGGTATTAGAAGATGCTAAAGAAATACTTTGGAACATTCTATCAGGTGTTTTGTATTTAACGACCAATTGAATACCCTGCCCCTGAACATTCCCGGTCGCACGATAAGACAAATCCTTTACTTCCCTGACTTTATCGATTCCACCAATGGCTTTCAAATAAGAATCGATGACGTTCATGGCCGACATTCCTTTCGGCACTGCTTTTAGTGATAGACCGGTTAGCGTATTGTTTGAAGGATCAATGTCCGGATAATCATGATTAGGATCAATAGTTATTTTTTTTATTGCTGAATGTGATGGATATTGAAACGTCCAGGTGCTGCCTCTTTGCCATATTTCAACTGGTAATGTTAGGGAGTCTGTTTTACCATTTTCTTCTTCAATGAGTAATGGAACCGGCAATACCATTTGTTCTTTATTCACCACCGTAATCAAAGCGCCTTTTGAGGGATCGCTATCAACGTATTTTATTTCTGTAATACCTTGATCAAGTTTTGAATTAGTCATAAACCAGCCACGCCAAAAATAAGATAAGTCTTCACCAGATACATTTTCCATTGTTCTGAAAAAGTCAAATGGAGTCGGATGTTTGAATGCCCACCGGGCAATATATTTTCTGAAGGCAGAATCAAAACGCTCTTTACCCAAAATATGATTTCTAAGAATATGCAACCCAATTGCAGGTTTCTCGTAAGCAGCCATGCCGAGAAATTGCGATTGCGTAACATCAGGAATGGTCATAATCGGATCAGCATTTTTCCTGAACATGAAAGAGGCCGCATTATTCACATCGTTCTTTTCATAAAACTCGCCGTTATTAAACTCTTTGGTAGCTACATCATTAATGAATGTATTGAATCCCTCATCCATCCAGGGATATTTACGTTCATTGGAACCTACAATCATCGGAAACCAGTTGTGTCCAAATTCATGATTGGTCACATTCCACAAGTCTGAAGCATTATTCATCCAGGAACAAAAAACAATTCCCGGATATTCCATCCCACCAACAACACCTGCGACATTAGTAGCAGTAGGATAGGTAAATTCATACCAATCCTTGGAGCATAACTCAATAGCACCTTTTACAAATTCTGTGGATCTTTTCCATGCATAATCTGTTGCACTTTCCACCGGATAGACAGATTGTGCAAGAGCTTTTTTGCCATCGGGTAAATTGATTCGGGCAGCATCCCAAATGAAAGCCTTTGATGCAGCCCATGCTACATCACGTGTATTTTTACATATAAAATGCCAGGTTAGATTAGCTTTAGCAGGATGATAAGAAGTACCATTTAGCTCATCCGCGCTAATGATAACAACTGTTTTATCACTATTTTTTGCCTGTTTCAGACGGCTGATAACCGTTGATGTCAATACTTCCTGCGGGTTTTTCAATTCTCCGGAACCTGTAATGATCAAATCCGAAGGAGCAGTGATTGTATAATCTATATCTCCATACTCCAGATAAAATTCACCGGCACCCAGATAGGGCAACGTGTTCCAACCTTCAATATCATCATAAACACACATGCGCGGATACCATTGCGCAATCTCATAAATCCATCCGTTTTTTGTATCCAGCCGACCCATGCGGTCTGTTCCATACTGAGGAACCGCAAAAGAATATTGAATCTTCAACTGTACAATCCCTTTTTTAGCAACCAAAGTTTTCGGAAGC
The DNA here is from genome assembly GCA_039935455.1 of Ginsengibacter sp. Lineage (GTDB taxonomy): Bacteria > Bacteroidota > Bacteroidia > Chitinophagales > Chitinophagaceae > Ginsengibacter. The sequence continues at coordinate 1,296 of JBDTKF010000062.1, read as the reverse complement.
CACACCTGCATTCGGGTATCTGAAACAATATATTTTGCTTTCGTGGTCGTGCCGTTCATTGTTACATCAACAGAATGTAATTCATCACCCTGGGTAAACGTCTGATTTGCAAAACGGCCCCCTGATAATGAGGTGGTGAACTGAGCACGACTGTCGCGTTTGTAAATATTCTGATCGAGTTGAATCCATAGAAATTTCAAATCATCCGGGCTGTTGTTCTTATAGGTAATTACAACGCTACCTTTCAATAAATGTTTGCCGGTATCCAGGGAAGCCGCGATCTTATAATCTGCTCTGTTTTGCCAATACTCCTGCCCTGGTTGCCCACTGGCGCTACGATATTGATTGCCATTCGTAGCATAAAAAAGCGGGTCAAAAGCGATATGACGATCATAATTTGATCCGGAATCGGTTTGTGCATAAACACAATTCCCAAAAAACAACAGTAGAAAAAAAGCTGATAAAAAATTTCTCATGCCACAAATTTAGGGTGAAGTTTTCTTTTAAATACAAAATAAAAAAACAGCGTATTTGTTCGTTTACTACCCTTTCGTTTTTCTATTTATTCATAAACGATTTTATTCTTGTTCCTACATTCTCTCTTATATTTTCATAAAAAAGATTATAATCAGCAATGTGGAAATTTTTGGTTCTGAGGAAAATACTTCCGGTGAATCTGGGTTTATTTACCCATAAAATATTCCCATGAATCTGTGCATGCACAAGCCCCGGTATCACTTTTTGAAAATTACGGAGTATGCCACCTTTGTTCAAACCAGCATCCGCGAAAGTAGTGTCCATCGTCCATGTTAACGGATTTATGACATCTGCTTTCAAGGTTTCATTTCTAATATAAGGAGCTACATATCCTTCCTCAAAAGTGCGCCAGCTTACAAAACAACCTGTTGAAGTAGAATCCATGCAGGGACCAAGTTTAGAAAAATAATTATTAAAAACCGGTAACCCAATGATATAAGCGCACACCAACTGCTTTTCTAACGGCTTTCCCTCGAAAAACTCTTTCAATAACCGACCGGCGTGCAAAGTTCCCTGGCTGTGAGAAGCTATGATTATCGGCCGGCCCCGATTATTATTTTTCAAATAATATACAAACGCATTCCGAACATCCTGGTAAGCCAAATCCAAAGCCGCATCGCCCGCACTCTTATCTTTTGTATAAAAAGCATTCAAATTTGCCTGTCGGTACCGGGGCGAAAAAACACGGCAATACTTATTGAAAACACTTGCCTGGTAAAGGATTGCGGAATTGTCTGTTTTCTTATTTAATGCCGCATC
>JBDTKF010000061.1:0-26589 GCA_039935455.1 Ginsengibacter sp. | reverse complement strand
AAAAAAAACAATAATTAATCATATTTAATCTACGGTTATGCCAAATCCAAAGCGCAGACACAGTCAACAAAGAAGTGCAAAAAGAAGAACCCACTATAAAGCAGTCGCTCCTACCCTGAGCACTGACGCTGCAACTGGTGAAACTCATGTTCGCCACCGCGCACACACAAGTGAAGGTAAATTATTTTACAAAGGAAAAGTGGTTGCTGAAAAGGCTCCTGCAAAAGCCTGACAATTGTTCTTACGTTTTTAAAACAATCCAAAAAAGTATGATCTGGCTTGCTTCAGATTTACCGTTTTGGATTTTTTTGATGATATGAACATTTATAGCTGAAATTTGTAGAATATTTTTAGCGAAATATTTCAAGATAATACCAACTTATGAATATAGCATTGGATATGATGGGAGGAGATTTCGCCCCTCTCGAAACTGTAATAGGCGTTAAACTTTTTTTATCCGAAAATAATAAAGACAATGTTCATTTAACTTTAATCGGCGACGAAAATAAACTGCTTCCATTACTCGAAAAACATTCAATTGTTTCTGAAAACATAACCGTAGTCCACGCGTCGGAAGTAATCGGGATGCAGGAACATCCTACAAAAGCTTTAAAAGAAAAACAACAATCTTCCATTTCAATTGGCTTTCATTTATTAGCTTCAAATAAGACGGACGCGTTCATCAGCGCAGGAAACACCGGTGCAATGATGGTTGGTTCCTTATACAGCATCAAAGCAATTAGGGGCGTTGCACGACCTGCTATCGGTGCTTATATTCCCGGCGATAACGGCAAGCTTTCTTTATTAGTTGATGTTGGTTTAAATGCAGACTGCAAACCCGAAAACTTATCACAGTTCGCCCTATTGGGTACTTTATTTTCTAAATATATTTTGAACTATGACAATCCAAAAGTGGCGCTAATAAATGTAGGAGCAGAAGAGGGGAAAGGTAATATTTTATGCCAGGCTGCTTATCCTTTACTTAAAGAGAATAACCAGATTAATTTTATTGGCAACGTAGAAGGACGTGATATTCTGATGGATAAAGCAGAAATTTACGTATGCGATGGATATACAGGAAACATACTATTGAAATTCGCTGAATCGATTTATGACATTGTTCAGAAAAGAAAAATAAACGATGAATACTTTAACCGTTTTAATTTCGAAATGTATGGCGGCGTTCCAGTTTTAGGCGTCAATAAACCAGTAATCATCGGACATGGGATTTCCACTGCCGGAGCATTCAATAATATGATTCTTATTGCAAAAAAAATGATTGAACAGGATTTTATAGAGAAAATTAAATCCAACTTTGTTTAATCACTTTGCTGACAAATTCATCCGAAATTTCTTTTCGCATTTTTGGTTTCTTTACCAAATTGGTAAATGAAATTACCATCATACTTCACAAATATTTGTTTAAGTACAATAAGAGTAAGTATTCCAGCCATTAATTTCTATCAGATTATTTCTTCCAATTAAAATCAACACACTTTTAATCATTATTTTTATAAGGTAATATAATTCCTGAATGAAAATTTGCATTAAATACTTATCTGTTTTTTTTATTGTCTGCATTTTTTCATCAATGCATAATCTTGCATTTGCTCAAAAGGATTCGCTCTCTAAAACACAAAATGATGACTCTCTGAGTCGGAAAAATTTTTTCACTAAAATGATTGGTAACTTCAAAAAAGATACGACAGAAGTTGACAAGTCATTCGAGTTAAGAAGAAACGAAGAGGCCTTCAAACGTTTTGACGGTCTCATCATCAGAAAGATAATTATCCAGCGACTCCCTTTTGGAATTTCCATCGGGGATACAACAAAAGCATTGATGAATGGAATAGTTTCTCTTGCAAACAATTTACACCATCTTACTAAAAATGGAGTCATAAAAAAGAACCTCTTTTTCAAAAAAGGAGAAACACTAAAGCCATTCTTAATGGCTGATAATGAAAGATACTTACGGCAGCTGCTTTATTTACAAGACGCAGATTTTTTTATAAACCGCGTAGCGTCTGATTCTGTGGATGTGATCGTTGAAGTAAAAGATGTTTTTTCTTTGGGAGGAGCAATCAACACACTTGGACTGAAACAAACCAACATAGAATTTAGAGAAGATAATTTTGCCGGAACCGGAAATGCAGCCGTAGTATATGCACTTTATGATGCCAAAAGAAAAAACAATTTCTCCTTTGGTGGCGAATATAACAGCCGAAATATAGGCGGCACTTTCATAGATGGAAGGATTGGCTACCACAGTTTTTATCCTACCTTCAAAGGGCCAAAAGAAGATAACAATTATTATATTAATCTTGTGAAACCTCTTGTGAACAGGTATATGCAATGGACATATGAATTAGATGCGTCTTACCATGAGACCAGGAATTTATACAATGGGGATTCAATTTACTTATCTGATACACGTTACCGTTACTACAATATGGAAACCTGGGCAGGATATAATATAAATGCTAAAGATTTTACCTCTCAACAAGAATCACAAAAATTAAGAAAACTTATTGGCCTCCGGTTTATCAATCAGAAGTTTTTTCAATTACCCGAAAAATATCAATTGAAATATAATTGGCAATATGCCGACTTGCAGGCAACGTTGGGCACCTTAACCTTTTATCGTCAAAACTTTTATAAAACACAATACATCTACGGCTTCGGAAGAAATGAAGATATTCCTGAAGGATTATTATTGAGTTTAACTGCCGGCTTTACCAACAAACAAAATATGCAAAGGCCCTTTCTCGGATTCAATTTTGAAAAGTATGCTTTTAATAAAAGTAAAAACTATCTCAGCTATTCCTTACGTGCTGAAGGTTTTCTTAATCGTAAAGCTATTGAAGACATTAATTTTTTAGGAAGTCTTTTCTATTTTGATCATCTAAAAAGAATTGGCACAAAATGGAAGCAGCGTTTCTTTCTGAATTTTGATGTGGCTCAACAGGTAAATTCAGTTTTGAATGAGCCGCTATTTGCCAATAGTAAATTTGGAATGCCGGAGTATGGAAATGAATTTGTTGGCTCAGAACAGGTAGGCGGCACGTTCCGGACTACAGCAAAAGCGGAATCAGAATTCTTCAGTCCCTGGTCAATAGTAGCTTTTCGTTTCGCTCCTTTCGTGTTTAGCAATGTAAGCCTTTTCTCACCTTATCTTACCAACACAAAAATCCTGACTTCTGTTGGTGGAGGAATCAGAACACGAAATGAGAGTTTTGTTTTTGGAACCATCGAATTAAGGGGCTATTATTTTCCACAGAAAAATTTTTATAAGGAAAATTTCCGTTTCTCATTGTCTACTAATATAATCTTTAAATACAACAACCAGTTTGTAAAAAAGCCTGATTTCATCCAGGTAAATTAATTTGTCCGGACCAACTTTTTGTCAGATCATTTAAATATCTTTAAAAGAAAACTGATGTTGAAATTTTTTAAAAGATATTTCGAGTTGGCTGTTTGGATCATCGTTTTGGTATTGATGGCTTTTATGGATCCCGCAACAAATTCAGATTATTCATTTTGTCCGTTTAAATTTATCGGCTTCAACCATTGCCCTGGATGTGGACTTGGTCATTCAATCAGTTTTATCTTTCATGGCGATTTACACGCCTCATTTTCATCTCATCCACTGGGACTTTTTGCCATCGCTATAATTTTATTTAGAATCTACAAACTTGCTTCTCTTCAACTCTTTTTTAAACTCAAAAAACTTAATCATGGACAATAATTTACATACCGTAAATCCCGTCATCTTGAAATATTTATATGATGTAACTCCGGAAGAATTAGTTACCATCAATTCAAGAATAAAAGATTTTGATGAGACCGATATTGCACAATTTTGTCTGATCTATCGTTCCAAAAGAAAAGATCCACAAACAATATTAATCCTCTGTCTGCTTGGATTAGTGGGCATTGCAGGTGTTCAGCGTTTTATTGTAGGCCATATTGGTATGGGTATTTTGTATTTCTTTACAGCGGGTCTATGTTTTATCGGAACAATTGTAGACGCCATGAATCATAAGGAGCTTGCACTCGAATACAACGCAAAAATGATCACAGAAACTTTATCAATGTTGAACATGATTAAAGGCTAGTAAAAATATTTTTTTACATAAAAAAAGCCCGAACATCGGGCTTTTTCATTTAAAATATTTATAAATCTTTTTTTTATTTTACCTGGAAAGTCACTTTCCGATTTCCCCAAAGTAAATCTACTTCTCCTTCCGGGCTGATGGTAAAAGCCATTCTTTCTGATAACGGATTGACTTCCTGATAAGGTGTTTTCACTCTTAATTGGTCATCAGTTTCTTTGTAATCGAAAGCTCCCCATTGATTCCATGTTTTATTAAAAATCAAAGTCACTTCTTCTCCATTAAATATGGTAAAAAATCCATACTTTCCAGCGGGCAAATCAGCTCCGTTGATTGTTACATCTTTATCAGTTTCAAAGATGGTTGCTTCATTTGCTCCCGTGCGCCAAACTTTTCCTTCCATGGGTTCCAAATCTTTTCCAATTGTTCTACCCTTCATTAAAGGCTGGCTGTAGTCAATGGTGATGGTAGCACCGCTGGCTAATTGTTGAGTCACTCTTGCCGGTAGGCTTGCTCTTTTACTTTTGTCTTCTTTTGGTTTCTGGGCATTTGCCTGAAGTGCAAATAAACTTATGCAAAATGCGAAAGAAAGTATTTTTTTCATTTTTTATATTTTTATGATGTAAGACATTACTTATTCAAACATTGAACCAAAAATAATCCAACAAACAGAATGAATCGTTATTTTTTATTTGAATGGTAAACCATCATAGCACTTCATTGTTTTTATCAAAAAAGATAAAATAAAAATTAAAGGAATTTGTTTGTTTACTGCAATTTGCCTTACGAAGAAGTGATGTGATCTTAAGAAATCAAAACAGCGTTCTAACCAATCTTCCGATTATTTGGCCCTGGTGATAAATCTGCATGGTATATTTTCCTTTCTGAAAATTATGAGATTCTAAGGAAAATTGCAGCCGGCTTTTATTATCTTTAATATTGTCGAAATGAAGCAATGCCGAGTAAACTTTATTTCCGGAGTTTGTTTCAAAAGTTCCGGACTGCCATGAAGAATTTAATAAAGTTTTACCATTGGGCTGAATGACTTCTACAAAAATAGAATTAGTGGTATTGAACGGTTTTACATTTATCTGAAAAGAACCAATCAACTTCATTGTTTGAGTTGCAATATTAGTCACTCTCTGATTATCATTGCTCATTCCGATTCCTACGAACTTCAAATGAGTAACCAATAAAGGCAATGAGTTAGCAGATGACCGTTTATTATCCACAGATTTACGGGTATTCCCTCGTTTTTTTTCCAGAGTCAACTGATTCAAAATCTTCTGCAGGCGCTCATTTTCCTGTACCACTTCCTCATTTTTATTTTTTAATTCATCTACACTTTGCTGTAGTTCTCCGATTTTTTTACTGACCACAGACATATCATTTGAGGAAGTTTTATTTTTGAGAATTTCAGCAATCTCATTTTTTAGCTTGCTGTATTCAACCAGTTTGGATTCGAGTGTTGTATCATCAGATGAGTTGTAAGAAACTGAATCGCTTTGGTCATCCATCTGATGAATGGTAGAATTCAGAAGGGTTTGCAATGAATCCCGCATCGATGTTTTTTTTGAAATCACGGCAATCTCCTGCGCATTAGCGAGTGCCTTTTCATTTTTTGGCTGGAAGTAAAAATGATAGCCCCAAATCGATATCAAAATAAAAGCTGTGGTTACAACTGATAACGCAAAAATAAGCAGGTATAAAGATTTACGATCTTTCATGTGAAGCTACAGAACGATTTTTTGCAAAAATATTATTTTGAGATCGATTATTTATCAATACTTTGATTAACATAGGCTGAGATCCAGCCTACCTGACCATTTTTAACCAGATAAAATTGCTTCTTTTCCCGGATACCTGCAAACTGTCTCATGATTTTTAATAACAACCCGGTAGCAGACAACATTGCTTTCTGATCAAAAACTTTGTTTACTGTATTTATTTCTTTCCCAATCTGATTTTTGTCGAGTGTATTATCATTCATGCGTTTCAATAATTCTTTCTCAAAAAAAGATGGATAATCTGTATAAAGTTTTTGATATAATTTCTCAATCTGATCGTAAGTTACTGGTATAACGGGGTCATTAATCAATTCGGGAAATAATAAAGTGGCTGAAGCCCAGGCCGCACCACCGCTGAATGCGACGTTATCACTCATGTTGTAAGCTCCGCTTACATTGACCGCATAGGTAATTTCTTTATCGGCATTCCCCGCAAGAACACGCTGTAACTGCGTCGCATAATTTTTAATTGAATAGTCGCCATCCAGCCGATTGATCGCAGCATTCGCGGTACTTTGCGTACCCCATGTCAATTGAAAAAGCTTGATCTGATCGGTGTTATTACCCGGAAAATATCCGCCTTTCGTATTTCCACTACCAATATCTATCAAAAAAGTAGTAAAGCGTTTGGACTCAGGAATAATTCCCAAATGAGACAAACGGGCTTCTTCCTCTGCGTCAATGACTTCAACTTTACGATTCGGATCATGAATTCTTATTTTGAATGAATCAATGAATGTCTGGATCCAGGTTGCCTTCTCAACTTTTTGTGCAGAAACCTTAACACCACTACTGATCACTGTATAAATCCTGCCCGCAGGAACATGATAAAATTCCAAGGCCGTTTGGTACAGATCGCACAAGGCTTTTAAGCTCGTATTAAAAGTGGCCGGTGTGAAAGAAATGAAATCAGTATTAATGGAAGTATCCCCCACGATATTATAATCCGAATTTTGTCTGCTGTTTTTATTCATTTCTATCAAACTCATTTTCACACCTTTGGAACCTACTTCAATCCCTGCATAAACAAATGATCGCTTATATTTTAATTGCAAACTGGTTTGTGCGGACAAAAAATAACAACTCGTAAAAAGAAACACAACTAACAATAACATTCGTCTCAGAAAAAAGTTCCACATGATTCCCTTAGTTTATTTAAAAGTACTAAAAAGCCAAATCAAATAATTTTGAATCAAATATTTGTGGAAAGATTGTTGATACCCACAGTTTTGATGATAAAGTAATTATCATCAAATCAAAAATGCATTTCTCAGTTCACTCAGAAGCAAGAAAACACTGCACAACTCTAGATAATAATACGAAGGAGAAACGGAAACATTTTTAATATTCCCTTTTTACCCTATTTTTGCAGCCCTAAAAAATCAGTAATAAACAAATATGGACAATTTGATTTACGTAGTACCAGCGATGGGAATTGTTGGTTTGCTTTACACGTTTTTAAAGTTTGCATGGGTAAATAAACAGGATGCCGGCAACGAAAGGATGAAAGAAATCAGCACGTACATAGCTGAAGGAGCCATGGCTTTTTTAAAAGCTGAGTGGAAAATTCTTACCTATTTTGTAATTATTGCTGCCATTTTATTAGGCATTATGGGATATAGTAGTGCAAACAGTAGTTGGAGTATTGCTATCTCTTTTATATGTGGAGGTTTCTTTAGTGCGCTAGCGGGTTTTATAGGCATGAAAGTAGCTACGAAAGCAAACGTACGGACTACACAAGCTGCAAGAAGCAGCTTATCAAAAGCGCTCAAAGTTTCATTTACCGGTGGATCCGTGATGGGACTTGGTGTTACCGGTTTAGCAGTTCTGGGACTGGGAGGTTTATTCATTATTTTGAAAGCAATTTTTGCCCCGGATGCGTTGGCCAATAGCTTTGAGATGGAGAAAACAATCGAGATACTTACCGGTTTCAGTCTGGGTGCAGAAAGCATTGCTTTGTTTGCACGCGTCGGTGGTGGTATTTATACAAAAGCTGCGGATGTTGGTGCTGACCTGGTAGGAAAAGTAGAAGCAGGAATTCCCGAAGACGATCCGCGAAATCCTGCAACCATCGCAGATAATGTGGGCGATAATGTAGGTGATGTGGCAGGCATGGGTGCCGATCTTTTTGGATCATATGTAGCAACGATTTTAGCCACGATGGTATTGGGGAGAGAAACAATTTCTACAGATAATTTTGGCGGAATGGCTCCGATCTTATTACCCATGTTGATCGCTTCTATGGGAATTATTTTTTCAATTATCGGAACTTTTTTTGTAAAAATATCTGAAAATGCAGGACTACACACAGCTGTCGTGCAGAAAGCATTGAATTTCGGAAACTGGGGAACAATTATAATCACAGCAATCGCTTCCTACTTCCTGGTGATGTGGCTTCTGCCGGATACAATGACTTTAAGAAATTACGAGTTTACAAAATACGGCGTATTTGGAGCGATCATCGTTGGTTTGGTAGTAGGAACTTTAATCAGTTTCATTACAGAATTTTATACCGCGATGGGGAAAAGGCCAGTACTCACTATTGTGCGCCAATCTTCTACAGGCCACGCTACCAATATCATTGGCGGCCTTGCGGTAGGTATGGAAAGCACTTTATTCCCAATCCTGGTTCTCGCTTCGGGAATCTACTTATCGTATTATTGTGCAGGTTTATATGGGGTTGCAATTGCTTCCGCAGGAATGATGGCGACAACTGCAATGCAATTAGCGATTGATGCGTTCGGACCAATCGCTGACAACGCAGGTGGAATTGCAGAAATGTGCGAACTGCCTAAAGAGGTCCGCGAAAGAACAGACATCCTTGATGCAGTTGGGAACACAACAGCAGCAACAGGAAAAGGATTTGCAATTGCATCTGCGGCTCTAACATCTCTTGCCTTATTTGCAGCTTTCGTGGGCATTGCAAAGATTGACGGCATCGACATTTATCGGGCAGATGTGTTAGCTGGATTATTCGTTGGTGCAATGATTCCTTTTATCTTTTCATCGTTGGCCATTCGCGCAGTAGGTGAAGCAGCCATGGCTATGGTGGAAGAGGTCCGCAGACAATTCCGTACGATTCCGGGAATCATGGAAGGAAAAGGAAAACCCGAATACGAAAAATGCGTGGCTATCTCAACAAATGCATCAATAAAAAAGATGATGCTTCCTGGTGCGATTGCTTTACTTTCCCCGGTAATTATCGGTTTTATTTTTGGGCCTGAAGTATTGGGAGGGTTTTTAGCCGGTGCAACTGTAAGCGGCGTACTGATGGGACTTTTCCAAAATAATGCAGGTGGTGCATGGGACAATGCAAAAAAATCTTTTGAGAAAGGTGCTTTGATAAATAATGAAACACATTACAAAGGCTCAGAGCCACACAAGGCCTCAGTTACCGGCGACACTGTTGGAGATCCTTTCAAAGATACATCTGGTCCGAGCATGAATATTCTGATTAAATTGATGAGTATTGTTTCCCTGGTTATCGCTCCTACTCTTGCTAATAATTTTCAAACAAAAATCAATACTGAGCGGCAGACAAAAATTCAATCACTGATCAAGATGGATAAAGTTTCATCGAATGAACAAGCCGGTCAAAATAAAAATCTTTGGGTTTTAACAACACCTCCTGGCACAAATCAGGCCGTTGCGGAAAAAGAAATAAAGAATTTCATCGACGTTTTAGAAGCTGATGAAATAATCACACAAAAGACTTTTTCTGTAGCCGTAGCCAAAGGTGAACTTTACATTGATGGAGAAAAACAACCGGCAACAGTAATTTCTAAGTACAGTAATTCAATTTCGAAAACCGGCGATTTTATCAGTAAAGAATCATCGCGATAATTTATTACAGTAAACGGACAAATAAGAAAGATTTCCAGTTACCGGACTTCTTTCAGGTTGAAGGCCGCGCAACTTTTTTTTGATAAAACAGTCAGTTTAGAATATAATTTGATCGTTCGTTAATCACCAATTAAAATAATCCTTTGCGTTATTGTAACTGATATCCTGAACAATTTTACCAGTCCAGTCCAAATCATTTGGTAACTCGCCATTCTCAATTTCTTCTCCAAATAAGTTGCATAAAATCCTGCGGAAATATTCATGTCGTGGATAAGATAGAAAAGATCTCGAATCGGTAATCATCCCAACAAATCTGCTAAGCAAACCCATGTTGGATAAAGCTTCAATTTGTTTTGTCATCCCATTCTTTTGATCTAAAAACCACCAGGCAGCCCCAAATTGAATTTTTCCTGGAATGGTTCCGTCATTAAAATTACCAACCATAGAAGCTACCAGTTCGTTGTCAGCGGGATTCAGATTATAAATGATTGTTTTAGCAAGTTGATTATTTTCATCGAGTTTGCTGAAAAAATTTACCATTGATCTACCCTGCTGAAAATCACCAATGGAATCCCAGCCGGTGTCGGGTCCGGTTTCCTTTAGTCGTCTTCTGTTATTGTTTCTAAAAGCACCCAAATGAAACTGTTGCACCCAATCTTTTTCCGAATCCCAGATTGCAAATACATGCAGCATGGCAGATTTAAATTTTAATTTTTCCTGGATAGAAAGTTCATTTCCTAAACGGATTTTATTGAAAGCAGAATTGATTTCCTGATCCGAATAATCTTCCGCATAAATATATTCCAAGCCATGATCGGAAACAGAACAACCCATTTTTGCAAAAAAATCGTGGCGTTGTTTCAAAGCATCTAAATATGTCTGATAAGAAGAAATTGTTTTGTTACTTATTCTTTCCAATTTATTTACATAAGCATTAAAAACATCGGCAACATCAACGTTCATCGCTTTGTCAGGACGAAAAGCAGGTAAAACTTTTATCTCAAAGTTATCGTCTTTAATCTTTTGATGGTGTTCTAAAGTGTCGGTTGGGTCGTCTGTTGTGCAAACAACTTTCACATTCATTTTACGAAGCAGATTCCTGACCGAGTATTCTTTACTTTGTAATTTTATTGTGCATTCATCATAAATTGCTTTTGCACTTTCAGGGTTCAGAATTTTATGTACCTCAAAATATCGTTGCAATTCCAGATGAGTCCAGTGATATAATGGATTTCTTAGGGTATAAGGAACCGTTTCCGCCCATTTTGCAAACTTCTCATAATCACTTTTATCACCCGTACAATAACGCTCATCTACGCCATTGGTACGCATTGCACGCCATTTATAATGGTCACCATATAACCAGATTTGAGTTAAATTTTCAAAGTTAATATCAAAGGCAATCTGCTCAACGGGCAAATGACAATGATAATCTATGACTGGCATTTTCGCAGCAAAATCATGATACAGTTTTTTTGCAGTAGCAGTCCGAAGTAAAAAATCTTTATCTAAAAAGTCTTCCATAAAAAGTAAATTCTAACTATTTATTAATGTGATCAATTCTAAGTCTCTAATTTATTTTTTCTTATTCGAAATCAATTCGTTTTAATCTTGGCGCTAATACATTCATCAATACCCACGCCAACAGATAGGCACAACCGCAAATAATAAACATAATAAAATATCCGGCGTCGAGATTTCCTAAAGCTTTGTAATGATCAAACAATTTACCCGCAAGGAATGCAATCAATATGCCTCCAAAAGCCCCGGCCATGCCACCCATCCCTGTAACTGAAGCCACTGTTTTTTTGGGAAACATATCAGAAACAGTCGTGAATATATTTGCTGACCATGCCTGGTGAGCTGATGTGGCAATGCCAATTATAAACACCGCAAGCCACATATTTGTTGAACCAAAATACTGCGCAAAAACTACAGGCAATACCAGGAATGCATAAATCAACATAGAAGTTTTTCGGGCGCGAAAAACCGGCCAGCCGCGCCGGATAAAATAAAGTGGCAACCAGCCTCCCCATATGCTTCCAACGGTCGACATGGTGTAGACAACTGCAATAGGTAAAGCCATGTCAGTGCCTTCAATTCCATATTGCGCAAACAAGAATGCCGGAAGCCAAAATAAATAAAACCACCAGATTGGATCAGTAAGAAATTTCCCAACGATGAAAGCCCAGGTCTGATTATATTTCAATAATTTAATCCAGGGAACTCTTTTATTTATTTCAACATCCGTAATAAGTCCTGCACTGCCGGGTTTGTTTTCTGCTTCATCAAGATCACTGTGGATATAATCAAATTCTTCGCTGGATAATCTTTTTTGTTTAGAAGGTATCTCATAGAATATAAACCAAAACACCAACCATATCAAACCAAAAGCGCCTGTAATAACAAATGCTTCCTGCCAGCCCCACTTCACCACAATAAAAGGAACCGTGAGCGGGGCCAAGATTGCACCGACGTTTGCCCCGGAATTGAAAATTCCTGTGGCGAAGGCTCTTTCTTTCTTAGGAAACCATTCAGCAGTAGTTTTTATTGCGGCTGGGAAGTTGCCTGCCTCACTAATTCCTAAGGCAGATCTAGCAATCAAAAAACCAACGGTACTCCTTACTAAAGCATGTCCCATTGAAGCAAAACTCCAAAGCGTTAATGATACAGCATAACCGATTTTGGTTCCTGCTTTGTCAATAAATCTACCGGCTATCAACATTCCTATTGCGTAAGAAATCTGAAATGCTATCACAATATCAGAATAGTCGGATTCTGTCCAGTTGAATTCAATCTCAAGATTATTTTTCAATAAACTGATCACGGACCTGTCGAGATAATTGATCGTAGTCGCAAAAAAAAGTAAGGCGCAAATAGTCCACCTATATTTTCCAATTTTTGGATTGACATCGGCCGTGGTAGATATGAAATTTTCATTTTGCAAATTTCCAGGCATTTAGTTTTTTTTGAAAAATTAAGAAATCGATTCATTTCCAATTCTAAAGACTCACCCCTCTCTTCCACGGAATGAAATCATTTTGTTTATGACGTACCGCGCTGACTTCAACTTCACCGCTCGCTACTTTTATTACGTAGTCCAAAATCCTTTCACCGGCTTCTTCAACAGTTTCCTCGCCTTCGATGATAGTTCCGGTATTAATATCAATAATGTCACTCATCTTATTATACAAGATGGTATTGGTTGAAAGTTTGATCACCGGCGAAATTGGGTTACCAGTTGGCGTTCCTAACCCGGTTGTAAATAAAACAATATTAGCGCCGGAACCAACTTCAGCAGTCGTACTTTCAACATCATTCCCAGGAGTACAAAGTAAGTTCAGCCCGGGTTTAATGACCATTTCAGGGTAATCCAAAACTTCTGAAACAGGCGAGGTACCTCCTTTTTTTGCAGCACCTGCCGATTTGATTGCATCCGTAATTAACCCATCTTTTATGTTTCCGGGAGAAGGATTCATATCAAAACCAGAGCCAACCGCTTTGGCTCTTTCATTGTAATTTTTCATCAATTCACCAAAGCGTACAGCAGTTTCTTTCGTAACACAACGATCGCTTAAATTTTGTTCAACTCCACACAACTCGGGAAACTCAGAAAGTATAACAGAACCACCCAATGTAACAAGAAGATCGGAAGTATAACCAATCGCAGGATTTGCAGAAATACCGCTAAAACCATCTGAGCCACCACATTCCAGGCCGATACAAAGCTTGCTTAAAGGAGCTGGCTTTCTTTCCACTTTATTGGCATCAATCAAGCCAGTAAATATCTGTTTGATAGCCTTTGTAATGAGATCAGATCCTGTACCAATCTGTTGTTGCTCTAAAATATAGAAAGGCTTCGAGAAATTTTTATCCCGCTTTTTTATTTCCTCCTGCAAAATGCTTACCTGTGCATGCTGGCATCCCAGGCTTAGAATTGTTGCTCCTGCTACGTTTGAATGAGTAATATACCCTGCCAGCAATCCACATAGTGCCTGGGCATCATCGCGCGTTCCACCACAACCTCCTTCATGGGTTAAAAACTTAACTCCATCAACATTTGGAAAAACTCTTTGTTTTTTTTCTGCATCAACATCCGTCGAAACATCTGCCTCCAGAATATCATCAATATTTTTTCCTTCTTTATAAAGATCTATCAGCTTGGAAACTTCCAGTTTTTTATTTTGATTTCTTCCATAACCTAATTCATTTACTAATGCTTCACGCAAAATTTCCACGTTTCTGTTTTCACAAAACACCATCGGAATGACGAGCCAGTAATTAGCTGTTCCTACTTTTCCATCTGCACGATAAAAACCGTTGAAAGTCCTGTTTACAAATTTGGAAACATCTGGTTGATTCCAATCGGTTTTTCTTTCATCAACTTCAAATTCGCTGGAAGCGTGCTTTACATTTGCTGTGGTTACTCTACCCCCTTTGGGAATTTCTGATTCAGCCTTACCTACCAATACGCCATACATGAAAATCTCATCCCCAGGCTTCATAGCTTTTATCACAAATTTGTGTTTTGCCGGAACCCGGTTAATTATCGTGTACACATCACCGTTATAATAGATTTTCTCATTGGCATCCAAATCAGCTAATGCTACAAGAACATTATCCGCCGGATGAATCATCATCACTTTCTGTTTCATTTTTATAGAACTGTTATATTTGAATGATAAGCTTCCAAAGTTGCTTTCATTCCTTTATTTAGAATATTATTCAGGTTATTTTCTATGGATTTCGAAAACCCCTTCAGTTGCGAAAGGTCATCACCCCAAATAGAAATATCCTTTAAAACTTCGTTTACTACTTCTTTAGGATCATCACTTTTCCAAACCCGAAAAAATTTATCCGCCGAAGGATCTTCAATTAAATATCTCTTATCATTAAGAACTCCAAAAAATTCATTTTCTTTTTGTTCTGCAGCTTTCATAAAACAGAGATAAGCCGCAAAACCCAAAGCAAATAAAGCAAGAACAGAATCGTTGCTCTTGTAATGATTCATCAACAAAGGTATACAACGGGTGCGCATCTTCGAAGTATAGTTCAGTGTAATATTTATCCAGTGGTGATCAATATGCGGATTTTTGAAGCGATCGAGCACTTGGGAAATGAAATTCTGTTTTACCGCATCATCGATTTTATATGGAATAGAAGGAGCAATTTCATTTCGCATCAATCCTTCAATGAATGAATAAAATATTTTATCCTGCATGGCATTATAAACGGAATCAAACCCGGACAGGAAAGCAAGTCCGCAGGTTAATGTATGGGTAGCATTCAGTAAACGCAGTTTTAATTCACGATACAAATCAATATCCGGTTCTATCACGACGCCTTCGTCAGCTTCTGCAAATGACAAAATATTTCTAATCTTTTCATCACCTTCAATCGCCCATAAACTGTACACTTCAGAAACAATTAATAAATCATCACTATAACCCAATTCATCCTCAATTTCATCACGCGTTTCTTTTTCCGGCATACCGGTAACAATCCGATCCACCAAAGAATTGCAAAAATAATTGCTGTTTTTCAACCACTCAATAAATTCATCTTCTAATGAATTTAGATGAGCCAATTCCAACACAATGGATTCCAGCTTTTTACCATTTTCGGGAATAAGTTCTGTAGGAACTATTACAAAACCACTATCCTTGCTCCCTTTAAAAGCTGCAAATCGTTCATATAAAAAAGCCAATAATTTTCCGGGAAAAGATACCGGAGGATGTTTGCTGATATCTTCTCTCAACAATTGAATACCCACCTCGGTGGTATTGGAAATGATGATTTGCATATCTTCATTGTGAGCACATTTCAAAATCTCACTCCAATCATCATGAGCACTCAAAACACGGCTGATCGCCGCGCATATTATATCTTTTTTTACTCTTTTCCCATCCTGAATTCCGCGTTCACACAGGGTGTACAATCCGTCCTGCTTATCAAAAGCCGTAGTATCTCCTTTTGAGGTAGATTTTACAACAACAATTCTGCCATTGAAAATTCCTATTTTATTTGCCTTATCAATAAAATAATCTGGTAAGCCACGAAGCAACACGCCGGTTCCAAATTGCAAAACCTTTTCAGGCAATTCAAAAATTTCTTCACCAGGAATAGAAATTTTTTGAGTCGTTATATTTTTTAAATTGTAGGGTGATAATTTCATTTTTCAATCTATGATTTCACTTTTGAATGTTTCGATACAATTGTAACCCCAATTTTACAATTACCTCTCAAATTTCTGATTTTTTTTACGGAAACGATAGTGAGCAAGTTGTCAACATACAAAAACAAGCTTCCTATGGTCATGTGTATGAAGACGAATCGTATTAACTCCGTATAATCAAGGATTATATAAAAGAGCGATCCCGTCATCTCAGAAACGAATGTGGTGAAAGCATTTTAGCAGCTCAATATTTTGGCTTAACCAGTCACTTCCGTTTGAAAAAATTAGAAAAATGTTGGAAATATTTTTTGTGATTTTGAACAGGTATTGGCTTTTTTGTAATCAGGCACAAATTTGTTCACTTCCTTTTCACTGCTTTCCTGATATATTTCAGCCAGGTGTTAACATAATAAGCATTGTTATCGTTGTTGAGTTTGGCGTCAACAAGATGCATGGAGACTTTTACATTATCACACGTGGAAATGAGCACATAATCCAGGCGCTCGCCCACAGCAAGTGGAAAAGTATGTCCTGTAAACTCAATACATCCGATGGAATAATTTTTCAGTTTTTCCACTTTCTCTTTTGAAGACAGTTTTTTTGCAATTTCATCTAACGCTTCAATAAATTTTGGAATGTCTTTTTTTAATACTGGGAAAAACCCTTTAGACTTTTCTGAAGCAGTAATCTTGTCACTCTGGAAAGCCGGCTGCGACATAGTCTTATCAAATAAAATATATTTTTGGCCCCGCGATTGAATTACGAAGCACAAGAAAATAAAAATAAAAAAGTATCTCATAAAAAATAAAATCATTGTTTGTATTCACCAAAAACTTTTCTGAGCACATCAGAAATCTCACCAAGAGTACAAAAGTTCTCGACGGCATCTATCACTACAGGCATCAAATTTTGTCCATTTGCTGCTTTCTCTTCTATTTTTTTCAAACAATTATTTACTTTAGCCGAATCTCTCCTTTCTTTTAGTGCATTTATTTTTTTGATCTGTACCAGCCTGATATCATCATCAATTTTGAAAGATGGTGGTGATACCTCCTTGTCAGAAATAAATGAATTTACCCCTACAATTAATTTTTGTTTCGTCTCAATAGCCCGTTGATAATCGTAAGCACTTTGTGCAATTTCATTTTGCATAAATCCTTCTTCTATTGCTTTCACGCTTCCTCCCATTGCATCGATTGTGTCTATCAATTGCCATGCTCTTTGAGACACTTCATTCGTAAGATTTTCCACAAAATAACTTCCTGCCAATGGATCCGCTGTATCTGCAACACCACTCTCAAAAGCAACTATCTGTTGGGTTCTCAAAGCGATTTGTGCAGCCGCTTCTGTTGGCAAATTAAGCGCTTCATCATACCCGTTCGTGTGTAAGCTTTGTGTACCACCAAGTACGGCAGCCAGCGTCTGTAAAGTTACCCTGCTGATATTATTCAACGGTTGTCGCGCGGTTAAAGTACTTCCACCGGTTTGTGCGTGAAATCGCATCATCATTGCTTTCTCATCGGTGGCGCCAAGATCTTTCATAATTTTAGCCCACATTTTTCGCGCTGCACGAAACTTTGCTACTTCCTGGAAAAGGTTATTGTGAGAATTAAAAAAGAATGATAACCTTTTTCCAAAAACATTAATATCCAATCCTTTCTCCATGGCCGCCTTTACATAAGCTTTCCCATTGCTTAATGTGAATGCTATTTCCTGTACAGCGGTACTTCCAGCCTCGCGGATGTGGTAACCGGAAATAGAAATGGTATTCCATTTTGGAAGTTCTTTACTACACCATTCAAAAATGTCAGTAATGATCCGCATCGAAGGCTTGGGTGGATAGATGTAAGTTCCACGGGCGGCATATTCTTTCAAAACATCATTCTGAACGGTGCCTTTCAATTGTAAGAGATCAACACCTTGTTTCTTCGCAATCGCAACATAGAAAGCGAGAAGAATAAAAGCAGTAGAATTGATGGTCATCGAAGTGGAAATATCCTTCAATGCTATTCCATCAAACAACGCTTCCATGTCTTCTATGGTATCAATCGCAACACCCGCTTTTCCAACTTCACCTTCTGCTAAAGGGTGATCACTGTCATAGCCAATTTGTGTGGGAAGATCAAATGCAATACTTAATCCGCTTACACCCTGTGAGATTAAATAATGATATCGCTTGTTGCTTTCTTCCGCGGTGCTGAATCCTGAATACTGACGCATTGTCCACATTTTGCCGCGATACATATCCTCTTTTACACCGCGCATAAATGGGAATTTTCCAGGCATTTCTTCAGAAATATTTTCCGGCAAATCTTCAGGGGAATAAACTTCATTGATCTCTATTCCGGAATCTGTTTGTATCTTTTTCATTTGTTTGCTGTTAAACCAGCTCAATCAATTTCACATTAATTTTTTTGCTTCAAAATTAATTGCATCCAGAACTATATGATGTAGTGACGCATTGGAATTATTGATCAAATAATCAATGATATGTTTATTAAGATCCATTCCTGATGCCTGCGCAGGAAGAGTGGAAGCAAGCTGGTTGATGATATATATATTTTGTTCTTTCAAATTATTCACTGCACGCCAGACTTCCAGGGAGACATAAATTTGTTGACTAATGTTATAATCATATTCCTGCCTGATAGATTCAATCAGCGTAGCCTGCATTTGGCGGCAGGTCAGGCCGGGATTTGTATTCCTCGATAATAAATTCTGCAGGGCCATTCTTTCTGCAAGCAAGGTAATCCTTTCGTATGCCTGCAGGCGCAATTTGATAGTGGCCGTTTCATCCCCTTTACGTTCTGCAAGTTCCTTTTTCATTGACATAAATTCTGTCAATATCCAAACGAACACCAGCAACAAAACAAGAAACAGGATCGTAATAACGGTTTCAAATGTTGACATCTTGATAATTTATAAGCAAAAATAACTATTCCGTTAGTAAAGGTTGTAATTTCGTGTACTACTTCAAATTCATCAATTTGAAAAACAATAAAATGGAAACGATCAATAAAATGCCGCTCACTTTAACTCAATCAGCGATAGATGAAATTAAAAAATTAATGAACCAGCAATCCAACTCTGAAAAATATTTACGTATTGGTGTTAAAGGTGGCGGATGCTCGGGTATGTCTTACTTATTGGGATTTGAGAATAAAGCTGATAAAGATGAAGTGTATGAAATTAACGAGATTTCCTGCATCATTAATCCTGCACATTTAATTTATCTCCACGACATGGAAATCAATTGGGAAGGCGGCTTAAACGCCAGGGGGTTTACTTTCAATAATCCCAATGCCAATACAACTTGTGGTTGCGGAAGTTCCTTTGGTGTATAATAGTAAACGAACAAATATTCTCATTTTCTATTTTCTTTTGTAAAATAAATTCCTTTTAAATTAGATTTGCAAAATTAAAGAACGGGTAGTAGCGCAGCCCGGTAGCGCACACGTCTGGGGGGCGTGAGGTCGCAAGTTCGAATCTTGTCTACCCGACTCGACAAAAGCCTTGATAAAAAAAGGCTTTTAGTATTTTAAAAAAACAATAATAAAACCCTAAACTCATGCTTCGGGTTCACATAATTATTTGTTGTGTCCTTTTAATGTTATGTATTCCGGTTTATTTATTAGATAATTATTGGCTAAAAAGCAGCGGAAGAGATTGGATATCACTCAACTTCAAAAATGTACTGATTTGGACTTATGTTGCTTTCATAGGGCTACATATCTTGCTTAGTACTTTAGTAATATTCAGTTTCCATCATTCAAAATTATTCACAGTTCATTTATATTCCGCTATACTTTCACTTGTGCTCCTTTCTGTCGGATTCTTCGCATTTGAGAAGATTAAATCTAATGATTCTTCCGGGAAAGATCTGGCAAAAATGGAACATCGCAAATCTTTATACAACAATATCCGGTTGACACGTTGGTGGTTTCTGCCGGATGCCAGGAATCCTAATGAAATTCATGTTGATCTTGAAGTGGCAGCATCGGGGAGATTTAGCGGGCAGGTAATCGGAAAAGAAGATGGCGAAACCGGGAGGAACATTCTTTCATCAGATGGCGAAATTCAGCGGACGGTACACTCAGGGGAAACCTTTCATTATGTGTTTCCTTTGAAAATACTTTATCCCGGACAGGCAAAGCATACTGAATTCACTTTCTATCTTTTTACTTCTCCAACAGGCCAGTCTGGCGAGGATGATATCTATAAAATATATAAAGATTCAGTAGTGAATACTGATGACGGCTCTTACTTCTATGGAAAGCTATTGCCCCCTTTGGACGAAATACCCAAATGACTTATTTTATGATCCAGAATGGAGCTGTAAAAATATTTTTACACAACATGCTTGGAATAATATAAATCGCAATGATTCCGTATCTCGAAAATCGTTTTTCCCGATTATATAAATAAACAGGTTCCCTTTAAATGAGTTTTGCAAAAAATAAATTTAAAGTATGAAGAAAGGTGTTATACTGATAGCTGCGTTATTACCATTGAGTCTTATGGCACAGGAAACAAAAATAAAAGACACAACAAAAACGATTTCTTTGAAAGAAATAGTGGTAAATGGAATTAAAACGGTCAGGGGTACAGGCCACATGCCTGAAGTAAAAGATGGTATTATTTATGCCGGCAAAAAAAATGAAGTCATATTGGTCGATAGTTTGGATGCCAATAAAGCTATAAATAATACCCGGCAAATTTTGGGAAGAATTCCGGGATTAAATATTATCGAAACAGAAACCGGTGGCTTTACGGCTAACGGTATCGCTACCCGTGGGTTGAACCCCATTCAAAGCATTGAGATGAATTCACGTCAGAATGGTTACAATATCAGCGGAGATATTTTCGGTTACAATGAGTCATATTATGTTCCTCCAATGGAAGCAGTTAGTCGCATTGAGATGGTAAGAGGTGCTGCTTCTCTTCAGTTTGGAGCACAGTTTGGCGGTATGGTAAATTATGTGATTAATGATGCGCCAAAAGATAAAAAAATTGAATTCTATACTTCAGAAACGGCGGGCAGTTTTGGTTTAATTAATACGTTCAATTCGGTTGGGGGTACTATTAATAAAATCAGCTATTACGGTTTCGCACAATTCAGATACATGAACGGCTGGAGACCGAACAGCCGGCAATGGCAATTTTCAGGGTTTGGAAAAATACAGTACAATGCGTCCGAGAAATTAAACATGGGAATTGAATATACCATTCTCCGCAACCAAATAAGAATGCCTGGAGGCCTCAATGACAGTATGTTTAAGGCCAACCCAAGAACATCTTTCAGAAGCAGAAACTGGCTAAAAAGTCCATGGAACATTGTATCAGCTCATGCCGAATATACTATTTCTCCAAAAACGACTTTGGATATCAAAAGTTCCTTGATGTTTAGTAACCGTTCCTTAGTTTGGCGTGATGAAGATGGAGGAGCAGATGCGTTAGATGAAAAAGATCCTACATCCGGAAATTATGTAAATCGTGAGGTGGGAATAGAAGACATGAATAACTCAACTACAGAAATACGGTTGATCCATGGCTATGATCTTTGGAAAATGGATAACACACTTGCAGCAGGTATTCGTTACTCTTATGCATGGTTCAAAAAGATGAGCGGTGGCGAAGGCACTACTGGCTCTGATTTTGATTTATCAGTTACCGGGGAATTTGGAAAAAATATCGATTTTACAACTACTAATATTGCTCCATTTGTAGAAAATATTTTCAGAATAAATGATAAGTTCAGTATCACCCCCGGTGTTCGTTTTGAATATATCAAAAGTACCAGTGACGGATATAAAAAGAAGAGCGGCGTAAAACTCTTTACTGATGAGAACAGGAAGAGATACAAGCCTTTATTTGGTGTCGGCCTGGAATATATAACATCTCCTTATACCAACCTGTACGCAAACATCAGTCAGGCCTATCGCCCAATATCTTATTCAGAATTAACACCCATTGGTGTTACCTCAAAAATAGATACAGATCTCAAAGATGCGGCTGGTTATAATGCTGACCTTGGATATCGCGGTACGGTAAAAAATTATTTAAATTTTGATTTGGGTTTATTTTATATGGCATACAATAACAGGATTGGAACTGTCTTGAAAAATGCCGGAACATCCGATCAATATACTTTACGGACCAACGTAGCTAACAGTGTACATCAAGGTTTAGAAAGTTATATAGAGTTTAATTTGTTGAAATATCTCAATCATACTACAAAAAAAGGATTGAGCATTTTTAATTCTCTGTCGATTACTGATGCAAAATATACCAGTGGCGAATTTGATGGCAACAGAGTGGAATCTTCCACAAAATATATCAACAGAGTTGGATTAACTTATGCTGATCCAAAATTTTCAGGTACTATGGAAATGAGCAATGTGGGTGATTCTTATGGAGACGCTACTAATGCCAGGGTAAGCTCAGATCCGGTAGCAGGCTACATTCCAGCTTATACCGTTTTTGATGCCAGTGTAACATACCGGATTAAATGTTATTCATTAAGAGCTGGTATGAATAATATTGCTGATAAAAAATATTTTACAATGCGTGCTGATGAATATCCCGGTCCGGGAATTATTCCTTCCATTGGAAGAAGCTTTTATGTGGGTGTTAGTGCTAAATTTTGATAGAGTCGTTTCACTAAAAAAGAAATATCTTTTCTTTTTTAGTGATTTACATTTTAAATATTTTCAAACAATCTGATCTAAAAAATCAGATTGTTTGATTTTTTAGCATGAGTGTATTTCAACAGTTGAATCATTACCAATAAATCCAAATAATTAATCAGATCTTTTTGTCGGGAATTATAAACCTAACCTTAATTTTGTCCCTGTTTTAAATGTTACGTTTTATCTATTCCTTTTCAATTAAAATATTTTTACGGCCAAAAAGCTTCTGACATTAACTCCATTTTATAAGAAGCTCCAGGTTTCTTTTTCCAAATCTTATTGGAAAGAAACACTTGCAGCTTTGATGATATTACTTGCTTTTATTTTTTTCAGAAGTGAGCGAAGAGAACTGTTGGAGATAATTCCAAATTTGGAAAATGCAGATCCATTCTGGCTCATTTCAGGACTGATCGTAACCTTTCTTTACGTGCTTTTTCAAAGCGGAATCTATGTGAGCAGCTTTGCTTCCATTGGAATTTCCCTAAAATGGGTGGATTCCATAGAGCTGTTTTTAAAAAGAAATTTTTTAAGTATTTTTTTACCTGCAGGCGGAGTAAGCTCGCTGGCATATACTCCTTCAAAACTAAGAAAAAAAAATTTCAAGAAAACACAGGTAAACCAGGCAAGTGGCTTGTATGGATTTGCCGGTTTATCCACTGTTTTTTTGGTGGGGTTCCCTGTCGTTATCTTATTCGCTTTTTCAAATAAAAGAAATTCAAATGATGCGTGGCTTGGACTTTTATTGGTAGTGGTCATTCTAATAGGAATCTTATGGATAGTACGATCAATGAAACAGAAGGGAAAATTATACAATTTCATCGTTAAAAGGTTTCCACGTATCGGACCATTAATTGATGAACTTTTTGCTACTAATGTCGATAGCAAGAAATTTTCCGGTGCAATTTTGTTTTCCACCGGGGTAGAGTTTACGGGCATATTTCACGTTTATATTGCGATGCTCGCACTGGGAGTTCCCGCTTCTTTTTCAGTTGCTGCCATTGCTTATATTGTTTCAGTTCTGTTAATGATTTCTTCCCCGTTTTTACGTGGATTGGGAGCGGTAGAAATTTCCATCGTTTACATTTTGGAGCTATATGGCTACTCTACCCTACAGGCTTTATCAGTTACTATTTTATACCGGGTGTTTGAATTCTGGCTTCCCATGGTGCTTGGCATATTTGCATTCGCCTGGAGGGGAAGGCATTTATTTATACGGATCGTACCAGCCTTACTCATTTTTACACAGGGTCTTTTAAATATCATTTCAGTAGTTACCCCTCCGATACATTTTAGGCTCAAACTAATCAGGGAATTTATTCCTTTGGAAGCTATTAATGCTTCCAACGTTTTGGTATTATTTACAGGACTGGCTTTATTAATAACATCGGCGTTCATGCTTAAGGGTCTAAAAAATGCATGGCGTATCGCTTTATTACTTTCAATATTTTCACTTGCGGGCAATCTTACCAAAGCGCTGGATTATGAAGAAGCCACTTTTGCCGGCGCCATCATTATCCTATTATTATTGAGTCAAAGCCAATACCGTATCCGCAGTAGTGTAAAATGGATCAAACTCGGAATTTTCTCAGTTTTAATTGTTTTTTTATCAGTTATAATCTTTGGTTACTTTAGTTTTTATTTTATTGATAAAAGACATTTTGGTATAGACTTCGGCTGGGAGCAATCGCTATGGAATACGATTCAAATATTTTTGTTGAGTGGCAATAATTCTCTACGCCCGCTTACTCCATTTGGCCACCAGTTTATATTGCTCATCAATTCACTTGGCTTTCTAAGTTGGGGTTTTCTTTTGTTTACGATTATTAAACCTTTTGTCAAAATTGATACAGTAACAGATTATAGTCGGGAAAGAGCAAAAACTTTGGTGGAACAATATGGAAATTCCTCAATTGATTATTTTAAGATTTCAGGTGATAAGCTTTTATTTTTTTCTGAAATTCACGATGCATTTGTTGCCTATCGAATCGGCGGCGGTTTTGCTATCGTGTTGGAGGAGCCTGTTTGTGCGGATGAAAACAAACAAGAAGTGATAGAGGAATTTTATCGTCAATGCAAAAAAATGGGCTTAAGTGTTGCATTTTACCGTGTGGGTGAAAACAGTATTTTATGGTTCGACAGATTAAAAAAACAGAAATTAATTATTGGACAGGAAGCAATATTAGATGCTCAAAATTTTACGCTTCATGGAAAAGATAAACGCTCCTTGCGCAATGCTTTGAACAGCCTCGAAAAAAAAGGTTTTATTGCAGAAATTCACAATGCCCCACAGGATATCAAAGTTGTAAAAGAATTAAAAAGTGTTTCAGATGAATGGTTGCAGGTTTACGAAAAAGAAGAACAGGTTTTTAGTCAAGGTATATTTAATGAAAATGAAATAATGCAGCAGGATGTCATCATTATTAAAGACGGAAAAGGAGAAACGGTTGCATTTTTGAATATCATTCCAGATTATTCACCGAAGGAATGTACTTATGATCTCATCAGAAAAAAACGAGACGCTCCAGGAGGTTGTATTGATGCATTGATTATAAAATTGATCGATTATGTCAAAGAAAAGGAATGCAACTTTATCAATCTGGGACTTGTACCGATGACAGGAATTAAGGAACCACAAAGCCCATCAGAGCAAATAATAAAATTTGCAGGTGAGAAGTTAAAAAGGTTTAGACATTTTAAAGGACTTCGAAATTTTAAAGAAAAATACGCAACTATTTGGGAAAATAAATTTCTAGTGTATGAAAATGATTACGATCTTTTACAATTGCCCGCGGCGTTAAATAAAGTAATGACACCTTAAATCTAAAAAAATGAAAAGGCCTATTTACCTGATGTTATTATTTTTCAGCTTAATTGCTAATATTTCTTCTTCCACTGCAGAAATTTTACCAGTCAAAGAATGGATTGCTTCCTCTCACGACAAACCACTGTTATTCTATATTTCCGGTGATGGAGGCTTGAATAAATTTTCAATTAATCTTTGTCAAACTCTTAATCATAAGGGATTTGATGTAGTAGCATTAGATGCTAAATCCTATTTCAACAACAAAAAAGAACCTGGCCAAACTGCAATGGATATTGCCGGTTATCTTTCTAAAAAAATAAAAGTCAGAGCGAATCGTCAAATTGCTTTCATTGGATATTCCTTTGGTGCAGATGTTTTACCGTTTATACTGAACAGGTTACCAAAAGATATTCTGAAAGAAGTTGCAGTATCATTTTTAATGGCTTCATCAGGGAGTACTGATTTTGAAATTCATTGGCTGGATTTATTCGGCAATAAAAAAAGAAGTATGGACGTAGTAGATGAAATCAATAGAATCTCAGACAAAAAAATAATAATTTTAAATGGGAGCGATGACAACAATCTTGATCTAAACCGGATAACATTGAAGAAATACACGCTTGTTGTATTACCAGGTGGACATCATTTCAATGGTGATACAGAAGAGATCGTAGAAAAAATTCTAAAATATTTGTAGGAACAATTCAAAAGAACGGTCAACAATTTCATTAAGTTTCGTACCCCCCAAAACAATTAATAAAATATTACAGGAAGCAAAGTCAAGGTGTTTTATTCTTGCAGGTCAGTAGACAAACAAATATTCAAGAATCTTATTTTGGTTGAGATAACGCTCTGGCTTTTTCCTCCTGGATTGGCCCAATCAAAAAGAATCTACTTTTTCTTGTAATGCTGTGTCAGGTTTTTACAAACAAACCGACTATACATTGATCATATTATTTACAAAAATAAAATCAAAGAAACGAAACAATTAACTTGATCTTTATTTTATCGTTAAAGAAAGTGAAATGACACAAAAATGCAAGCAGTAAAATATCAAAATGATCCGGCAATTGTAATTAAATCATGGGTGGAGGCGTATTCCGATAAATTATACAGTTGGTGTTTATATAAAACCAACAGTAAGGAAATAGCCGAAGACCTGGTGCAGGATACTTTTATG
>JBDTKF010000060.1:0-15707 GCA_039935455.1 Ginsengibacter sp. | reverse complement strand
ATTCTCGCCGGCTATTTTATTTTCGGCGCTTTTGCGGATAATACCAATCCAACTTCAACTTCGTGGCTCCATGTTTATTATTTATTAGCGGGCCTTTCCGCGCTTGCGTTTATTTTGTTGCTCACTGCTCCATTAGATGAGACTTCAGTAAAAGAACAGGAGACGAAATCTTTTCTCAAAGAGTTTGGCGATATGATGATGCTGGCCATTCGTCCGTTGGTTTTAATTTTTATTATCAGCGCATTTTTTTATGTTTTAATTGAACAAAGTATTATGAGTTGGTTGCCAACATTCAACAACCAGGTACTTCATTTGTCAACAAAATTGAGTATTCAAATGGCCAGCATATTGGCCGTATCAACTGCGTTAGGAAGATTTATCGCCGGATTTCTTTTAAGAAAAATTCATTGGCTGAAAGTCATTATCACTTGTCTTTTATTGGCGGCGATCCTGGTAGTTTTGGTCATTCCTATGGCATCCAAAATCCATATCGGGTCTGTTGACAATTGGCTGGATGCCCCATTGGTGGCGTATATGTTTCCATTGATCGGATTGTTGCTGGCACCCGTTTATCCTGCAATTAACTCGGTAATTCTGAGTTCATTACCGCTCAGACAACAAGGTCCTATGAGTGGCTTAATTGTAATTTTTTCTGCTCTTGGAGGAACGACAGGTTCTATTATAACTGGTCATATTTTTGAGGCGTATGGCGGACAAACCGCGTTTTATTTTTCTTTAATTCCAATTGCGATTCTTATCGTCAGTCTCATATTCTTTAACCGGTTACAAAAGAAGGCGGCTTTGGTGGATGCATAATTTTTTTTTGGTAAACTGTGATGACTGATCTCTGATGATTCCCGTCTGAATGAGGTAGCCGGTCAGGCGTTTTATCATTGGCCTAAAAAATATATTTTATGGAAATCAAAAACATTTTTTCTTTGGGAGAATTATTTGAAAAAATTCAGACTGGTGAAATTTTTCCAGACAGTAAAACTTTTGTTGATTGCACCCCCAATTCTGATTTCTCGTCTATCCATGACTGTTATATCAATGAGAAGGATAAAGAAGGTTTTAGTTTAACAGATTTTGTAAATAAACATTTTATATTACCAACTACTTTTTCGGAAAATTATGTTCCTCTCAAAAACAGAACTATAATCCAACATATCGAAGGGCTTTGGGATGTGCTCACGCGTGAAACAAAAGAAAGTAACAACTCTTTAATTCCATTGCCACATTCTTATGTCGTTCCTGGTGGCCGTTTTCGCGAAATGTTTTATTGGGACAGTTATTTTACCATGCTGGGTTTAATAATCTCCCGACGAATTGACCTGATTCAAAATATGGTTGACAATTTCGCTTATTTGATTGATCAATACGGTTATATCCCTAATGGAAACAGAACCTACTTTCTGGGAAGATCACAGCCTCCTTTTTTTGCCTTAATGATTCAATTATTGAGTGAAGAAAAAGGTGATAATGTTTTGCTTAAATACTTGCCACAACTTGAGAAGGAATATAGTTTTTGGATGAAAGGAATTGATCAGGTTTCTACAAACATTCCCTCTGTTTTTCGTGTCGCACTTATGCCGGATAAGAATATTCTAAATCATTATTGGGATGAATCTGATGCTCCCAGGCCTGAAGCTTATCGCCAGGAATTGGCTTTGGCAAAAGATACGGAAGAGAAAAATAAATTATACCGGAATCTACGTGCTGCTGCGGAGTCTGGTTGGGATTTTTCATCACGCTGGTTTAAAAATAAATTAGAGTTTTCAAGTATTCATACGACAGAAATTATACCGGTTGACCTCAATTGCCTTTTATTAAATCTTGAGCAGACAATCTCAAAAGCATATCTGTTAGCAGACAATAAAGACCTATCGAAAACCTTCGAAATTCACGCTGCTAAAAGGTCTGCGGCGATCAATACTTATTGCTGGAATGAAGAAAATAAATTTTATTTTGATTATGATTATGTAGAAAATAAAAACACGGACTCCTTAAACTTAGCTGCGGTTTTTCCATTATTTTTTAAAATTGCATCCGATAAACAGGCAGCCGATGTAGCCAAAAAACTGAAAGAGAAATTTCTTTCTGCAGGAGGCCTGGTGACAACTACTGAAACAACCGATCAACAATGGGACGCTCCAAATGGCTGGGCACCTTTGCAATGGATGTCCGTAAAGAGTTTGGCAAATTATGAGTTTTTGGATCTTGCAGCTGAGATAGCCAGCCGGTGGATGGAATTGAATAAAAAAGTTTATGAAAGTACGGGCAAAATGATGGAGAAATATAATGTCGTTGATGCAAACCTGATAGCCGGCGGTGGTGAATATCCTGCCCAGGACGGCTTTGGCTGGACAAATGGTGTGTATCTTGCATTGAGTAAATGGATGAGTCAAAATAAGTGAATTTTTAAATCTGCGAAAACCTCTTGCACCTTTTAAAAAAGCAATTTCGATGTTTCAGCAGAAAACATTTCACGCAGATATTCGCAGATCTTTCACGCAGATTCGCAGATTGGATCAGGGCTAACCCGCGTGCCCTACATCTGTGTCAATCAACGAGAACCTACTCGCCCTCTCAAAAAGAAAATCCAATATTTCAGCAAGATTCATACCTAAGCGGGAATAATAATTTTTAAAAGTTTTGAGATTTTTCCAACGTTTGTTGTTTTTGAATCGTATTAGATACAACAGCTCGCGCGGGTTGAATCTTAATTCATAAAATAAAAAACTACATGAAAAATAAAAACTTATTACTATTCCTGAGTATAATAACCGTTAGTCTATTTGCCTGTGAGAAAACTGAAAACGGAACCGCCCTTACGCCCCAGGAGCGGGCGCTTACCAATAAAGTTTGGAAATTGAAATCACTTACCGTACCAAAAGTGAACGAATCAACACAGGATAGTTCTATCACCAAACCTTGTTCAGACAGTGCTTTGATGGCTTTTGACCTCTTTAGTCAATTTCAACTTGCAGACCCTTCGAAATCGTGCGATTCTTTGATCGTTCCTTACGATAAGGGAATCTGGAAATTAAGTGCAGACAATGACACTTTGTATCTGCGGGGTAGAAGAACCTTGGCCTGGAAAATAGAAAGTTTAAATGATACAATTCTGAAAGCTACTTTTCGTGACAGCATCTCACCTGATAAAAATGTGGTGAAAAAAATTACATTAAAATAAAGAAAAATCCGATGACGCCGGGATGCAAAAGTTGTGAGAAGTTTTGCATCCTGGTATTTTTAATCGACACCTGAAATTATAATCTTTGCAAAAAAAAATTTCTTGCGGCAACGTGAACTGAACGATATAATTATTGCGTGTAAAACAAATAATCCGATAGCTCAGGAAAAGCTATATAAACACTATTTTGCCCTGATGTATACTATTTGTAAAAAATATTCAGATAATCAGCAAACCGTTATTGGTATGATCAATGAAGGCTTTTTAAAGATATTTATGAACATCAATTCTTTCGATTGTTTGAAGGGGAATTTTGAAGGTTGGATAAAAAAAATAGTTACCAACTCAGCAATTGACTATACACGCTCAAAGAAAAATGAAAATAAGTTGATAGAGTTGGATGAGGACCATCATAATCAAAAAGTATTGCAGCAAAACCCTGATAATTATGTGGAAGAAGAAGTTTTGTATTTAATAAAAAATTTGCCTGTGGTTACACAAAAAGTATTTTCATTACACATTTTTAAAGGATATTCTCACAAAGAAATTGCAGAATTACTTGGCATTGCAGAAGGCACTTCAAGATGGCATGTTGCTGAAGCCAGGAAAAGTTTAAGACAGCAGGCTCATAAAATTTATGGATAATGAAGGATAGAAAAAATGATATGGCCGATATGCAGAACCTGGCGGAAACAGGTTGGAAACAAATGCATCAAACTTTGCGTGAGAAAGGATTGAGCGATGATGTAGCCGAATTAAAATCTTCATCAAAAAAAAGGAATATCATTCTTTTCGTGGTGGTTGGTATTATTTTTATGTTTATTATTTCTCATCCATTAATATTGAATGAGTCTTCTTTCCAGATTTCAAGTTCGGAAAACAAAATCAAAAAACCTGTTGAAACACAAGTTCAGCCAGCTCAATTGGAAAATTCTGATTCTCAAAATATTATTCATACTCCGACAATTCCTTTCGAACAAAAACAGTTACTCCATCAAAGAATAAATAAACAATTCAACGATCACCGGAGAGAAAGGTTGATGACAAATTACCAGTCTCAAAAAAGTCATATAATCAGGAAACTTTTATTTGAGAAAAATTTTGATGAACCGGTGATACTTTCAGCCGATCTTCCAATCGAAACTACGAAAAAATATTGTCCGGATTCTTCGCAAAAGAAGCCGACAACTCCTGTTCGTAAGCCTTTACGTGCGTTTGCAGGGGTGGGTGCAAATGTATCTGCTGCAAATAATCATTCAAATGCGTTTCAGAATGAACTAAATATTCACCCGGGAATCACCATAATTTTTCCTTTATCAAATAAATTGAGCTTCCACACCGGACTTTGGGCACTATCTACTATTCATGGAAAAGAAGCAAGTGCAAAAGAAAAAGAATTGGTCAATAATTTTAACAGCAATATTTATTACAACATCAAAACAACGAGTATAGTAAAAGCTTCTTATTTTGATGTACCTATGACACTCCATTATTCGATTAGTAGAAACTGGTCTGTGGGGAGTGGCTTACAATTATCCAAATTGTACAAGGTGAACATCAAAGAACAGTACCAAAGTTATGATTATAATAACGCGCTTTATTTGGCAAGCAGTCAACAGTTCAACAGTACTCCGGCGCGCGCAATTGCTGTGTTTCATAAAAAGATAGATATTAAAAAGTTTGAAACAAGATTTGTTGCTGAAACAAATTTTGAAACCGGAAAATTTATATTTACCGGAGGTTATTATTATGGACTTGGTAAAACCATTTCCATAAAAGATGCGGATAACATTGATCATCAATATCGAAATATCTATTTCAAATTGGGAATACAATATCAAATCAAATAAATTCCTGTTACTAGCTGACTCACTTGATCGAAGCGATTATTTATAATTTATGTATATTTTAAACGTTGTTGATCCCAAAATAAAAATTTGGCTTATTTGTATATTTACTGGAATGTCACAATTTACGGGGCTGTGTTATGCTCAGTTCATAAAACAAAAATTTGATTGAAAAACTTCAAATCCCTTAACTTAGTTTTTTTACAAATTGTTTATGGCATTAAGCAGAATTTGGGCGAGTTTTATTATTGTTGCATTCCTGGCTGCGAGTTTCCAATGTGTTTTTATCAAAGGAAACACGGATATTTATAGCCGGATGGTTGTTGGGAAGTCAGGCGATACCTCCAATACCAAAACATTAGATACGTCTGCAATATCTGCTTCTCTTTTAAGGAATCTGCAAAGTGGAAAAACCTTTACCGATGGTACGACGAAATACAGCAAAACTCCTGCCGGCGCATACATTAGTTACAGAGAACAGCATGCAGAT
Organism: Ginsengibacter sp.; assembly: GCA_039935455.1. GTDB lineage: Bacteria > Bacteroidota > Bacteroidia > Chitinophagales > Chitinophagaceae > Ginsengibacter. The sequence continues at coordinate 10,177 of JBDTKF010000060.1, read as the reverse complement.
GGAGTTATTTCCACTGCAAAAACGGCGGTAGATATTTCTATAAACCTGATTGGAATTATGGCGTTGTTTATGGGGTTCATGAGTATTGCTGAAAAAGCGGGTGGTATCAGGCTTTTGTCAAAATTGATCGGTCCATTCTTTTCAAAATTATTTCCGGAATTACCAAGAAATCATCCGGCAATGGGACATATGGTGATGAATTTTTCAGCAAATTTATTAGGGCTGGATAACGCGGCAACCCCTTTCGGAATCAAAGCGATGGAAAGTCTGCAGGAATTGAATCCGAATAAGAATACAGCTTCCAATTCGCAGATCATGTTCTTATGTTTACATGCTTCTGGTTTGACATTAATTCCAGTTAGCATTATTGCAATCAGGGCTTCTTTAAACGCATCCAATCCAACAGATATTTTTATTCCCTGCATGATCGCCACGTTTGCTGCTACCATCGCTGCAATGCTGATTGTTTCTTTCAAACAGAAAATTAATATCTTTCAACCGGTGATTTTATTGTGGATCCTGGGAATTTCTGCAATCATCTCTTTGATGGTAATTTACTTGAAAACTTTGAGTTTTACCGGCGTTCAAACTTTTTCCGGAATACTAAGTAATGGTCTTATTTTGTCACTATTCTTTTTCATTATTGTAGGTGCTTTATATAAAAACATAGATATTTTTGATTCATTTGTAGAAGGCGCTAAAGGTGGATTCGAAGTTGCCGTAAAAATTATTCCGTACCTCGTTGGAATGCTGGTAGCAATCAGTCTTTTGCGCACCAGTGGCATGTTTGAAGTGATTATTGATGGCATGAGAAATTTATTTCAGGCTATCGGAACAGACACGAAATTTGTTGCAGGGTTGCCTACGGCACTGATAAAACCACTGAGCGGCAGTGCAGCAAGAGGTATGATGATTGACACTATGACCACCTATGGATCAGATTCGTTCGCTGGAAGTTTGTCTTCAATTTTGCAGGGAACTTCCGATACGACATTTTATGTGGTGGCTGTTTATTTTGGTGCAGTCTCCATAAAAAATACCAGGTATTCCATCGGTGCGATGTTGCTTGCGGACTTGGTTGGAATTGTTACTTCAATATTTTTGGCCTATTTATTTTTTGGAAATACCGCTTAATTTTTTGCAACTTCAAAACTATTCTTCCAGTAATTCAACCAATCTATCATCCGGCTGGTAAATCCATATTCATTGTCAAACCACGCTACAACTCTTGCATGATTTCCAATAACGGCTGTTTGAGTTCCATCAATAATACAGGAATGGCTATTGGATTTTACATCCAACGAAACCAACGGTTCTTCTGTGTAATCAAGAATCCCTTTGTATCCGTTTTTTGCAGCGGTCTTGAAAAGATTGTTTACACCTGCTGCTGTTATATTTCTTTTTAATTGGATGGTAAAAGAAGCCATTGCGCCATTAGAAACCGGCACCCGGGTTGAAAAAACGTTTATCTTATCTTTTAGGTCGGGTAGCAAACGGTTCAAAGATTTATGAAGATTGATGGCTACAGGAATTATAGATTCAGCGGCTGCACGTCCTCTCCGGAATTGAACATGAGGCATGTCTACCAAAGCCTGCCGTGATGTATATGAATGTAGAATATTTATGTGAACCGAATTGATTCCGATTGAATTTAAAATGTAGAGCACATGAACAGAGCAATTTGTCATACATCCTCCGGGAGAAACGATATCCATCTGATCTTCTGATCTGTTTTGATTGTATCCATATACCAATAATGGGATATCCAGTGCACCGGTGGTAGAAAGTAAAACTTTCTTCGCTCCGGCCTTGAGATGTTTAGAAGCACCGGCATTATCAATAAATTTTCCTGAGCATTCTAAAACGACATCCGCCTGTAATTCACCCCAGGGAAGTGTTTCAGGGTCTGGATTCTGAAATGCAGGAATTTTTATTCCGTCAATTGTTAGAGCGTTTTCTTCTGCTTTTATTTTACCGGGGTATGATCCATATATTGAATCGTATTTCAAAAGATAGGCAAGATTTTCGATTGGCATAATGTCATTCACAGCTACAATCCTGATCTGCTTGTTTTTCATAAGTCTTCTGAATAGAAGACGGCCAATGCGGCCCATTCCATTTATTGCAATTTGCATCTTCAAAAAAAATTTAATTCATGCAAATATCCGTAAGAAAAAATGATTGCTTTGTATTGAATAATTAACACGAAGGGTCGTGGCTCAAGAAGGCGCTGCCACTGTTCATATAATTTGTGGTATTGTTACATTCCTGTAAGGAAAGCAATTGCAGCCATTATTCCAAGGAATAGCAATATTATCCCAATAGCAACAATTGTATCATGTAATTCAACAGAGTTAATTTTCATAACATACATTTAAAATCGTTAGAAATAGATTTGAATCTTTCAGAAAGGAGATTGGAAAAAACCTGACTGCGTGACTATTTTTATAGGGAGGGACTGATACAAATTTAAAGATAATTTTTATATCTGCAATACTTTTTTTTGCGGGGTGTAATGGCTAATTTTGCAGCAGATACCTGTCATGAATAAAAAGTCATTTGTTGCTTTATTGGTTGCGGTTTTTTTACCTGTTTTGGGCTATCTATTAGTAAGTTATTATAGTGCCGGCGTGGTTCAAATGCCGCAACGATATTTTTATGATAGCGTGAATGTAGTAGAAAATAATGGGAAGACTTCATATGATACGGTATGGCATCGCGTAAGTAATTTACACTTTACCAATCAATTAGGCCAACAAGTTTCATTAGATGATTTAAAAGGTAAAATTATTGTTCTCGATTTCTTTTTTACACATTGTCCTACGATTTGTCCCAAGCTCGCGGTGTCTATGAAAAAGTTGCAGAATTCATTTCCGAATAATGATTCCATCGTTCAGTTTGTATCCATTTCAATTGATCCAAAACATGATTCTTTGCAGCAATTAAGAAACTGGGCACATCGGTTTAATGTAAACCCCGATAGTTGGTGGTTGGGAACTGGAGATCGTGATAGTATTTATAATTTCGCACTTCATGAAATGAAAGCAAGTGTAGCCGACGTTAATGTCGATACTGCTTTTGTACACACTGAGAATTTTTTTCTTTTGGATAAGGAAAGAGTGGTGAGAGGTTGGTTCAATGGGTTGGATTCTGTCGCTCAATCAAAACTGGTTCGTGATATTCCATTATTAATGCTGGAAAAAGATAAAAAAAGATCATTCAAAGATTTTATTAAAGGACTCTTAAAAGGGAGTACAACTAATCCATAAATGGAAACTTCTCCTGATTTCCCCCAACCGGTTTTTAAAAAAAATGACCTTAATGCCCGCACTGTAATCTGGACGGTGTCTGTGTTGGTTTTTATAGGAATTGCATTTCTTTCGGGAGTAAAACTGGATACAAAACTCAATTTCAATCCGCATATTTTTGCAACAATCAATGCCCTTATTAATTCCTGTGTAGCAATTTTATTAATCGCTGCTTTGTTTGCTGTTAAAGCAAAAAATTATGTTTTTCATAAAAGGTTAATGCTAACGGCCATTACTCTTTCAGTACTTTTTTTGATCTCTTATGTGTGTCATCATTTACTGAGTGGAGAAACAAAATTTGGTGACCTGAACCATGATGGAATTTTGAGCCTGGATGAAAAAGTCATTGCTGGTTCTCTCCGGTATGTTTACTATTTCATTCTAATAACTCATATTCCACTGGCAGGAATTATTTTGCCATTTATTTTATTTACTGCTTATCGCGCTTTGACCGGTGATTATGAGAAACATAAAAAGCTTGCCCGAATTACCTGGCCAATTTGGTTGTACGTTGCGTTGAGCGGTGTGGCCGTTTATTTATTGATACATCCTTATTACTAAAAGGAAATTACTTTTCCCGATAGCAAATTGAAAATGAACGTTCAAAAATTTTGATTGACTAAGCCCATAATTTTATTAAAAGGTTTAGAAATACTTTGACGGATGTCTGATCAAATTTCAAGCTCCTTTGCCGGGTCCCAGAAGAGTTTTTCAAAGTTAACAACGGTGTCATTTTTAACTTCTATTTTTTCCTTTAATAATAACTCTTCCATCAGCGTGGGTGTTTCAAAATGGGCTCTTCCGGTCAACATTCCATTTCTGTTCAATACCCGGTGAGCCGGAACATTTGGCGAAGCCTGGTGCGCTCCATTCATAGCCCAGCCTACCATCCGGGCAGATGATCTTGTGCCGAGATAATTTGCAATTGCACCAAAAGACGTTACTCTACCTTTTGGAATTTGTCGCACTACATCATACACATCTTCAAAAAAACTGTATGATTTGTTAAGCGAACGGGGGCTTTCTTTTTTTAGAACCTTTTCTTTGACTTTGTTTTTTCTCATAAAAATGTGAGAATGTTTTTGATAAATGTTTCTTCAAAATTGAAACAGTCTAAAACAGGAATTTTTATTATTTCTTCTTTTACTGTATATCATTTAAAACCATCAATCATGTTCAGACTGATTGATAATCTGCCAGCCATTATTCTTTCTCTCTAAGTAAATATAATCGCTCGGCGCGCTTTCATTGTTTGTTTTGGTTAGTGCTGTGGCAGCGATAACAATTTTATTTTGTGATGAAGGAATATTATCAAAAATAAAATGATAAAAATTATTTCCGGAGACGATAATCTCCTTAATATTTTTAGGATCGTTCACGTCTAAATTTCGTAAGTCATTAAACTGATAAATAACGTAGCGGTTAATGAGGTCATCAATTACTTTTTCATGAAGATAAAAATCAATAGAAGTGGTATAAAAAGCAGACTTTGAACCGTTGGTTTCAAACAGAGGTTTATCAGGTTTAATAGAATCAATCCATGGCATCGGTGGCGGAATTGCCGGATATTTATAATAATTATTTTTCAGTGAGTCGTTCCATCCGTTCGGATTACTATTAAATGTGCTGCTGCTGAAGAAAGCGCTGCCTTGTATTTCCGGGTATTTTCGTAAAAATTGGATTTGATCTGGTAGCTCCTTTTTATTTTTCCATGCATAAGATCTTGATTCCAATGCCCTGTAAATTCCCTGACCGATATACAATTGTCTTCCATAAGTGTGGCGTGCCCACCAGTCGGTAAGCACTTTGAATCCGACAACTTTTTGACTCACTTCCCAATACAATTGTGGCACTACATAATCAATCCATTTCATTTTCAACCACAATAAAATATCAGCATACAAATCGTCGTAATTCGTTACCCCCGCTTTTGTATTGCTCCCATCAGGATCTTTATCAATGTTTCTCCAAACTCCGAATGGACTTATTCCAAACTGACAATATGGATCCTCTTCTTTAATCGCTTTGCTCAAATTCAGAATGATAGAATCGACATTGCTTCTGCGCCATGCATCACGGCTCAAACCATTTCCATATTTTGCATAGGATGTGGCATCATCGAATTCTTTACCGCTGATGCGATAGGGATAAAAATAATCATCAAAATGAATTGCATCAATATCATATCGTTTCACAACATCTCTTACTACGTTTACCACGAAATTTTGAGCGTCTTTATTGCCCGGGTCAAAATATTTGGTATGCCCGTAAGTGATGAACCAATCAGGATGTAGTTTGGTAACGTGTAGGGGAGAGATCGAAGATTTTCCCACACGAAATTCTGCACGATATGGATTCATCCATGCATGAAACTCCATTCCGCGTTTATGGGTCTCCGTTATCATAAATTTTAATGGATCGTAATAAGGAGATGGTGGCTTGCCCTGAACGCCGGAAAGATATTCACTCCAGGGTTCATATCCTGATGGATAAAAGGCGTCAGATACTGGCCTGATCTGTACTATAAGCGCATTCATACCATTTCGCTTATTCATTTCCACGAGTTTTATAAACTCATTTTTCTGTTGTTCAGAGCTTAGAAATTTTGAAGAAGGAAAATCGATATTTTCAACAGTGGCGACCCACACACCACGAAACTCGTATTTTGATTGTGCAGAAAGTTGTTGAAAAAAGATCGTTAAAACAAGAAATAAAATGCAGTTTGGATTCTTCATAGGGCAAAAAATTGTACCCCCGCAATTTACAACGGAAAGCTGAATGCGAAAACCCGGAAATAGCAAATTACGGGTAAGATAAAGATGAAAATAAGTAAGCTTGTGATTTGATGTAATTGTTAAATAAGCAGAACTGATCTGATAAATCAATCACGAAATTTCCAGTAAACAAATAAATAATCTCTTTTTCTGTTTTACTTTCTTTCAAAATAGGTTACACCAAATTCCAGCTCATCTGTCCATCTTTTTCATCTTTCATTTCGATACCCAAATCCAAAAGCTGTTTCCTTATTTTATCGGATGTAAAAAAATCTTTTTTTGATTTTGCTTCCTGGCGTACTTGTATCAACAGATCCATGAGTCCGTTCATTTGTGCAAGATTTTCTGTATCATTTTTCAATCCTAAAATCTGTTCAAGAAAAATTGTAAACTGTTCTTTTAATTTTTTAAATGTTGCAGCTGAAATTGATTCAGTATTTATTAAACCATCTTTCATAGAATTGATGATCGGAACGATCTCAAACATATTTGCCAAAACCTTGGCCGTGTTGAAATCGTCATTGATGAATTCTTCAAATTCATCAACCAACTTGTTTATTTTATTTTCAAGTTCTTTATCTGTTACATTCTGCGATTCAACGACCGTCAATTTTTTTAAAGTCTCAAAAGCCTCAAACAATCTTTTCAATCCCCTTTCTGCGGCAACTAATGCTTCGCTGCTGAAATCCAATGTGCTTCGATAATGAGTTTGTAAAATAAAGAAACGAATCACCATAGGAGGGAAACCCTGTGTCAACAAGGGATGATTTCCGCTAAACATCTGTGTCAGCGTAATCTGGTTGTTATAACTTTTCCCCATCTTTTTTCCATTGACAGTAATCATGTTATTATGCATCCAGTATTTTGCCGGATCGATGTGATTGCAAATGGTGCTTTGTGCAATTTCGCTTTCGTGATGCGGAAACATCAGATCCATACCGCCGCCATGAATATCAAAATGCGGCCCTAAGTATTTTGTAGCCATCGCGGAACATTCAATGTGCCAGCCCGGGAAACCTTCACCCCAGGGGCTTTTCCAACGCATAATATGTTTTGGCGGAGCAGATTTCCATAAAGCAAAATCAGCTTTGTTTCTTTTTTCGTCCTGCCCTTCCAGATTACGGGTCGTTTCTAAAAGATCTTCAATTACACGCCCGCTTAATTTACCGTAATCATAATTTGAAGCATATTTATTTACATCAAAATAAACAGATCCGTTCGAAACATACGCATATCCGGCTTCAATTAATTTCTCAATCATTCCGATTTGTTCAACGATGTGTCCGGTGGCGGTTGGTTCTATATTCGGGTCAAGTGTATTCAATTGTCTGAAAGCCCAATGAAACAAATTTGTGTATTTATGAACCAGTTCCATGGGTTCTATTTTTTCCAAGGTTGCTTTTTTGGAAATTTTATCTTCGCCTTGCCTTCCTTCTTCCTCAAAATGCCCGGCGTCGGTAATGTTGCGCACATACCGAACTTTATAACCCAGATGTAACAGGTATCGATAGACAACATCAAATGTAATGTATGGCCTTGCATGACCCAAATGGCTTTCTCCGCTTACAGTTGGACCGCAAACATACATTCCGACATGCGGTGGGTTTATGGGAATAAATTCTTCTTTTTTTTTGGATAGTGAATTAAAAACTTTAAGCGACATAATTTCATTTATTGGTTGACCAATGCAAATTTTTTTAGAATTAAAGCGGTAAAGATATTCTACCTTTTACAAACTTCTTTTAATTGAAAGTGATTTCGTTTATCCATAACCGTTAGTTGTTCTTTTTATGTGATTCGTAGTCTCGGGCAAGCTCCATGATGTCATCATGCCGGTAATAATTTACTCCATGTTTTGGCAACTTGCTTGCATGAACCATCGCTTTGGCAATATTATTTGCGCCAATCGCCTTGTATTTTTTTAACCGGCCAATAAACAGGAAAGAAAGCAACTCCATCATTATTTGTACGATGCTTTCTCCAAAACGATTGTCTTTTCTTTTACCATTTATGATGGAGGGTTGGAAAATACTTAGATTATCGAATGGGAATTCTTTCAATGCATTTTCAGTTTTTCCTTTCAGCCTCAAATAAAAATTCGAAGAATTTGAATCTGCACCGATGGAAGAAATAATTAAGAATTTCTTGAAACCTTTTGAAATGCCGATCCTTGCTGCGTTTATAGGAATGTCATAGTCGATCTTTTCGTATAATATTTTGTCTCCTTTCACTTTTTTTTGAGTCGTACCGATGCAGCAAAATATAATATCACCCTGCCCTAGTTTTTCTGCAAAAAGTGCTGGGTCATCGAAGTTTACGATCTCCTGCTGTAGCTTTGAATGAACAATTTCTATCTTTCTTCTTACAAGTAAACGGACTGTTTTGAAATCATTATCTTTCAAAAGTTCTTTTACAACTAAATTTCCGGTTAATCCGGATGCGCCAATAACGACCGCAATTTGTTCATTCATATTTGGTATTTTGCCGGCAATTTTTAATTTATGCAATTTCAGAAAAATTTTTCACTCAAAAAATATAATACGTTTGGGTTGTCAGCCACTGCAAAGTGTTTTGCAACGTTTTCTTCAGCCGAAGAATTAAAGGAATGTCTTGATGAAGGCAAATCTGTTGTACGAAAAATGATTCTTGGAGGCGGAAGCAATATTTTATTTACGAGAAACTTTGACGGAGTGGTTTTGAAGAACGAAATTTTGGGGATGACGATCATTGAAGAAGACGATGAATATGTTTATATAAAAGCCGGGGCTGGTGTAAAATGGCACAGCTTTGTCATGTTTTGTGTTGATCACAATTTTAGCGGAGTTGAAAATCTTTCCCTGATCCCTGGAAATATGGGAGCATCTCCCATGCAAAATATTGGGGCTTATGGTGTGGAAATAAAAGATGTCTTTTGCAACCTGGAAGCTTTTCATCTTGAAGAAAAAACACAACAAAAATTTTCTGCCAGTGATTGTGAATTCGGTTATCGCGAAAGTGTTTTCAAGAATAAATACAAAAATCAGTTCGCCATATTAAATGTCACTTACCGGTTAAAAAAGCATCCGGAATTTAAGATTACTTATGGATCTATAGAAAAGGAATTGGAAAAGATGCAGGTTCAGGAATTGAGTGTAAAAGCAGTATCTGATGCGGTTATTAGTATCCGTTCATCAAAGCTACCTAATCCTGAAACTACTGGCAACGCAGGGAGTTTTTTCAAAAACCCGATAATTGGTGCTCCTGAGTTACAGAAATTGCGGGAATCAAATCTGCTGACTGATCCAAACATTCCTTATTATAAAATTGACGATAAGAATTTCAAAATTCCTGCCGGGTGGTTAATAGAACAATGTGGTTGGAAAGGTTATCGGAAAGGAGATGTAGGCTGCTACAACAAGCAGGCGCTGGTGCTAATCAATTACGGAAATGCAACCGGAAATGAAATTTATGATTTGAGTGAAGAGATAAAGATTTCCGTAAAAGAGAAATTTAATATTGAACTGGATAGGGAGGTTAATATTGTATAAGTTGTATTGGATGAAATCCGACAACGATATCATTTTTAGTTGAATTTTTGTTTTGGCAGCGGAGAGTTAGGCATCCGAATAAACTCATTTGAATTATACATTTTACACTTAATTTGTGTAAACCTATATTAGGACAAGACAGATTATTCAACAATTCAAATTCATCCACCCCTGATCCGTAAAACCTGGCAGATAAATAATAATCCAAATAATTATTGTAAAGATTCCATTTGCCACTGATTGGATTCTTTCAAAAAATTAACTATCGTTTCTATGTACAAGACCGTTCTCTTGCAAAAGGACCCGGCTTGTGAAATTACCACGGTTGCATTCACCCATGATAACGGCACCTTGTTTGTACCTCAGACTAAAGCGGGGCTAAAATAATACCTGCCCGGCATTCATCTTTCACCATAAAAAATAAGCATATGAAAGTATTATTTGTATTAACCTCTCACAGCCAGTTGGGCGACACCGGCAAGAAAACCGGATTTTGGATTGAAGAGTTTGCAGCTCCGTATTATGTAATGGCTGATCAGGGTGTGGACGTAACCATAGCCTCACCTAA
>JBDTKF010000059.1:0-37102 GCA_039935455.1 Ginsengibacter sp. | reverse complement strand
CATATTGTAAAAGTTATAGAAGTAATTGCTTCCTCAGAAAAAAGTTTTGATGAAGCCATACAAAACGCGGTTACGGAAGTTTCAAAAACGATCAAAAACATTGACTCTGTTTATGTGAAAGACTTCAAAGTCCACGTAAAAGATGAAAAAGTAACTTCCTATGGAGTTATCTGCAAAGTCTCATTCCGGGTAAACACTAATTAATCTGCATTCATTCTTTAGATAAAATAAGGGAATCATTTCCCTTATTTTTTAACATACCTTTCCGTGAAGGTTTTTCCCAAACATAGTTTTTGTTTCGGTGTTGTTCGTAATTTGCAAACCTTTAACCACTTTCAAATTTTATTGTTATAAAATGCTACAAACCGCAGAGGACATTCGATTGTTGAATGAGAAAATTAACCATTCCGCTAGCTTTATTGATAGAATACATTTTGAAATCGGAAAAATTATTATCGGTCAACATCACATGGTAGAGCGTCTGCTAATCGGGTTGTTGAGTAACGGTCACATTTTATTGGAAGGTGTTCCCGGACTTGCGAAAACGCTTGCGATCAAATCACTTGCGGCGACGATCAATGCACAATTCAGCCGGATACAGTTTACGCCTGATCTGTTACCTGCCGATGTGATTGGAACGATGATCTACAATCAGCAGAAAAATGAATTTGTAGTTCGCAAGGGTCCGATCTTCGCTAATTTTATTTTGGCAGATGAAATAAACCGTGCACCTGCAAAAGTGCAAAGCGCCTTACTGGAAGCCATGCAGGAAAGACAGATTACTATTGGGAACAATTCGTATTTATTGGAAGAACCGTTTCTGGTTTTAGCAACACAAAATCCGATTGAGCAGGAAGGTACTTATCCTTTACCTGAAGCTCAGGTTGATCGTTTTATGTTAAAAGTAATTATTGATTATCCCACAAAAACAGAAGAACAGGCAATCATTCGCCAGAATGTTCTGGCAATGCAACAGCCCCGGATTAATGCAGTTGTTTCTTCATCAGAAATCTTGAACGCAAGACAATTGGTTCGTGAAGTTTACATGGATGAAAAGGTGGAACAATACATCATTGACATAGTGTTTGCTTCCCGCTATCCTGAACAATATAACCTAACCAAGTTAAAGCCACTGATTTCATACGGAGGATCTCCAAGAGCCAGTATCAACCTGGCTTTGGCCGCAAAAACATATGCTTATTTAAATAAACGCGGATACGTCATTCCGGAAGATGTAAGAAATATCTGCAAAGATGTTCTACGTCATCGTATTGGACTTACGTATGAAGCCGAAGCAGAAAACGTCAAAGTAGAAACAGTGATCGATGAAATACTGAAAGCAGTGAACGTTCCATAGTAATCAGTAACCAACAGTAAACAAACAAATAATCAGAATTCTGTTTCTCAATAATAATTGATAGTAAAATAATCCCGTTGCCTTTAACTACTGAAGAAATAATAAAAAAAGTGAAAGAGCTGGAGATCATCAGCAAGAAGATCACCACGCATTTTTTTTCAGGCGAATATCATTCTGCGTTTAAAGGGAAAGGCATGCGTTTCAGAGAAGTGCGTGAATATTCACACGGCGACGATGTAAGGTTTATTGATTGGAATGTAAGTGCCCGCTATGCACATCCTTACACCAAAGTCTTCGAGGAAGAAAGAGAACTTACCATCATACTTTTGATTGATGTAAGCGCAAGTTCTTTGTTTGGGACTACTCATCAGAATAAAAAAGACCTGATCACAGAGATTGGTGCAGTACTCACATTCAGTGCCATCAAAAACAATGATAAAGTAGGTGTAATTTTTTTCAGTGACAGAATCGAAAAATACATTCCGCCCAAAAAAGGGAAAGACAATGCGCTGATTATCGTGCGTGAGTTACTAACGGCTATGCCTGAACGAAATGGCACGAACATTCACGAGGCACTTAATTTTTTCTCCAGGTCCAATCATCAAAAAAGCATTGCGTTTATTATGAGCGATTTTCTTGATGACCATTATGAACAAAGGTTGCGCGTTTTGGGAAACAGGCATGACATCATCGGGCTAAAAGTCTTCGATAAAATGGATAGCCAGCTGCCAGATATCGGCATGGTAAAAGTTCAGGACATGGAGACGGCAAAAGTCCAATGGCTCAATACGTCAGATGCCATGGTCCGTTATAATTATCAGAAAAATTTTATCAATCACAGTGCAGCAACAAATTCAATTTTTAAAAAAGCAGGTGCGCATTTATTAGAAATCAGAACAGACCAGGATTATGTAAAAATTTTGCAACAGTTCTTTGAAAAAAGAAAAAAAACCCATTAACGGATTGAAGAATTGTGTGTACCATATGGCGTTGCCTTTTATTTTTATCATAGGTCTGTTATTTTCCATTCAAAGCACTTTTGCTCAATTGCCCACAGTAAAAACAATCGTTGATAAAAATACAATTCTCATTGGGCAGCAAATAAATTATCACGTTGAAACTTCGATGCCCGACAATACATATCGTCTTGAATGGTTTTCTGTGCCCGATAGTTTCGGCAACTTCATTGCAATCACAAAAAATAAAATTGATTCTGGTTTCTCCAACGGGAATCTCAATTTCAGCCAGGATATTATTCTCACCAGCTTCGATTCGGGGCGACAGGTTATTCCTCCCTTAACGCTTACTGCTTCTACGCTCCAGGGCGATTCTATTTTCAATCTTCATACTGATTCCATCGCTATTGACGTAATGTTTTCGCCTACCGATAGCATCATGCCATTTCACGATATCAAAAATATTATTGAAGTAAAAAAATCATTCCCCTGGTGGGCATGGGTCTTGGTTGGTTTAGGAATTTTGATGTTAATCATCTGGATCCTTATTCTTTTCAAATTTTTCAAAAAGAAAAAAGACGTCCGGATTTTTGAATCAAAGCTTTCTCCCTATGACGAAGCGATCCAATTATTAAACACGCTGGAAAAAGAGAGTTTACCGCAACAAAATAAATTTAAAGAATATCATTCAAGACTGTCTGATATCCTAAAAAGATATTTATCCAGAAAAACAAACACCAATCAGTTCCATCTTACGGCTGATGAGCTATTGATAAAATTAGATGAATTAGATCTTTCAAAAGAATTGACCACGGGATTCGCAAATTGTCTTCGTATGGGTAACGTGGTCAAATTTGCACAATACATCCCGCCCGCATACGAAAATGAAAAATGCTTTTCTCAAACAAAAGAAATGATCACAGCAATAAACCAAATTGCGAATAAAAAATCCGATGATGGTATTTGATTATTTCAACAATATCACCTTTGGGCAACCCTGGTTTTTATTGCTTTTTGTGATCATCCCTTTTTTGATTTACTGGAAATTTACCAAAGGGAAGAAACAAATTGCAGCTATTAAAATTTCATCTATAAGTGGGCTTACTAATTCAAGGTCATGGAAAAATGCCGTTCAGCAATTCCCTTTTATTTTCAGATTACTCGCGCTAAGCTGCATCATCATTGCGCTTGCGAGGCCTCAGGCAAAATTTGATGAAACGCAAACTGAAGGAGAAGGGATCGATATTATTTTATGCATCGATGTAAGTGGAAGTATGACCGCGCAGGATTTTCAACCAAACCGAATGGAAGCCGCGAAAAAAGTGGCAGAAAATTTTGTCGATAATCGCCCTTCCGATAGAATAGGCGTGGTGATTTTTGCGGGTGAAAGCTTTACACAATGCCCGCTTACTACAGATCATTATGTTCTCAAATCTCAAATTGCCCAAATCAGGAATGGCTTGCTGGAAGATGGAACAGCCATTGGATCCGGCTTGGCAACAAGCGTTGACAGATTAAGAAACAGCAAATCAAAAAGTAAAGTAATTATTTTGCTTACAGATGGAATAAACAACGGCGGATTGATTGATCCTTCCACTGCAAAAGAGATCGCGAAAACTTTCAAAATAAAAGTTTATACAATCGGCGTGGGAAGCGAAGGTTATGCGCCTACGCCGGTCAGCACGCCGATGGGAATTGTGATGCAAAATCAAAAAGTTTCTATTGATGAGAAATTATTGCAAAATATTGCAACTGAGACGGGCGGAAAATATTTTCGGGCAATTGATAATACAAGCCTGGAAAATATTTATAAGGATATAAATCAGCTAGAAAAATCGAAAGTGGAGATAACCACCTTTCATCATTACACAGAAAAATATTATCCTTTTATTTTCGCAGCAATGGCTTTACTTTTAATAGAAATTATTTTAAAGTACACCTTGTTCAAAAAATTCCCTTAAATAAATATTTAAACATTTATTAAGCCTCTGAGTTGATCACTAATTAACCAATTAACTTTTTCTTCCTGGCTTTTCTAAACTTTTTAATCAGTTAACTAATCAACTAATCAAAATAAATCTTCCTTCATGAAAGCATTAGTTTACAAATCTACCGGAAGTTGGTATGTGGTTAGAAACGAGGAAGGCGAAGCTTTTAAAGCGCGTGTCAAAGGTAAATTCAAAATTGATGACATCACTTCTACCAATCCGATTGCCGTAGGTGATGTGGTTGACGTAGATCAGGAAGAAGGAGAAGATTCCATCGTAATTACCAACATACACCAACGGAAAAACTATATCACGCGCCAGTCGCCCCACAATAAACATCTGCAACATATTGTAGCCGCTAATCTTGATCAATGTATTTTACTGGCAACTTTGAAAGACCCAAAAACCTCAACCGGTTTTATGGATCGCTTTTTAGTAACTTCAGAAGCATATCACATTCCTGCAATCATCGTTTTTAATAAAAGCGATCTCTATAAAAAAACAGACAAAGAAAGGTTTGAACACATCCGGTCTATTTATGAAAAAATTGGTTACCCGGTTTATCTCATGAGCATTAATGAAAATTCGGGAATTGATGAAGTAAATGATTTACTTAGGAATAAAACCACGCTGATCAGTGGTCATTCCGGTGTTGGAAAATCCTCTTTTATCAATACTATTTTTCCCGAAAACATCATTAAAACCCAGGAAGTGAGCGGTTGGAGCGGGAAAGGATTACATACAACCACTTTTGCAGAAATGTTTGACCTTCCTTTTGGTGGAAAAATAATTGACACGCCGGGCCTGCGCGAGTTTGCCATGATGGATATTGAACCGCAGGAACTTTCTCATTATTTCCCCGAGATGAAAGCGCTGATCAATGATTGCCACTTCAATAATTGTATGCACATTGAAGAGCCCGGCTGCGCGGTAAAACCGGCTGTTGAAGAAAATAAAATTTCTCCGGAACGCTACATTAGTTATCTGAATATTTTGGGAACGATTGATAATAAGAAATGGTGAGGAAATAAGAAATGCAATTATTTGTTGGTTTACTATGCGTGTAACAAACATCAATCAATACGCATTTCTTTCTAAAAAAGTAGCCACTTCCATTACCGCTTTATTTACTTTTTCTTTGTTGGCTACCTGTTGTGGAAGTATAGAGACGCCATTAAAAATGTTGTAATGAAGCGTCAGAAAAAATTTCTTGTATTTGAAATCCCAGTCCAGTGCATCGGCATCATCCACCTGGTTTAAGAATTTAACTTTTAACGTATCTGCCAGTGTTGCAGCAATAGAATAAAATTTAGAAATGCCGCAATTGTCATCAATTACAGCTTCTGTGCCGCCATATTTTGTTTTCAAATGATAACACATAACTTTCGTTTTTTAGAGGGATAGATATTTTTATTCATCGAATTTTTTGGCTTTTTTCGCAGCCTTTATTGCCGCTTTGTCTCCTGATAATAATCTTTCTGCTCCAATGTTCTTACCGTTGGTTGGACATCCATATTTTTCATGTCTTCTAAAAACAGAACAACTTGAAAACATCCAGCAGCACACACCCAATATGATTATTTTTTTCATTGACGAATGTTTAGCGTGAGGTCTAAACCAAGTTAATTAATAGTCAATTCTTATACCATCCTGCATACATCAAATAATTATTAGCTATTCTTTCTATCTCCCCTTTTATCAAAACTTCAGAAATCTCCTTAATTTTTTTTGCAGGAACACCTGCATAAATGCTTCCGGGCTCAACAATCGTATTCTCAAGAACTACAGCGCCGGCAGCAATGATGCTGTTTGCACCTATTTTAGCATGATCCATGATGATGGCCCCCATCCCAACCAACACATCACTCTCTATAACGCATCCATGTACGATTGCATTGTGTCCGATGCTCACATTATTTCCAATAATTGTTTTTGATTTTAAATAAGTGCAATGAATAATGGCCCCATCCTGCACATTTACCTTGTTGCCCATCCGGATCGAATTTACATCGCCGCGAATAACTGCATTGAACCAAACACTGCAATCATCACCCATGACAACATCACCGCAAAGCGTGGCGTTTGGCGCTACGAAACAGTTTTCTCCCCACGAAGGGTTAACTCCTTTTACTTCAAATAAAAATGGCATAAACTAAATTTGAATGAATGATTCTCATTTGAGAACAATTGGATCCGTTACAAACTATTTATAGATCGAATCAACGACGCAACCAGGTTTGAGGGTTTACAAAATCACTTTCCTTCATCAATATAAATTCTACAGCTCCTTGTCCTTCGTCATTCACACCTGCACGTCCTATAACCTGGCCGGTTCTAACTTTATCTCCATGCTGAACGCTCGCAGAAGCAAGATTGCTGTAGACCGTAAAATATTTACCATGTTTTATAAAAACAGTTTGTTGATCACCAATATAACTCACGAGGGTAACTTCCCCTTCAAAAACCGCTTTCACAGATTCACCAATCTTCGTTCCAATGTTTACTCCCTGCTCATAATAATCAATGCCGCCGGGCAATTGATTGGTTCCGTAATGATAAATTACAAATCCATCAACAGGCCATGGAAGCGAGCCCCTGTTTTTTTCAAAACTTGCATTCAATGCTCTGTCTGCTTCGCTGCTAACTAAAACACTTCCAACCGGAGTAGCTGCCGCTGGTTTTGAAGGTTTTGCTGCCACATTATCACTGACTTTTGAAGGATCATCCGCCTTGGCTTTTTTCAAAGCATCCAGCCGCGCTTTTTCTTTCCGGGCCGCCTCTGCTTTCGCAAGAGCAATCTCCCGGCGAATCATCGCGGTAATTGCATTCTTAATTTTTGCATCCTGCTTTCGCTTTGCTTTTACCTGGGCCGAAAGCTCTTTTTGTTTTCCTTTTAACTGGTTTACAATATCTGCTTTTTCAATCTTCTGCTTCTCAAGCTTATTCAGCTCTTTATCTTTCTCATTTAATACAACAGCTTTATCTTGTTTGGCAGAAGATAGTTTTACAATCTTATCCTCAAGCATGGCCTGTGTTTTCAAAATATTTTCTGATTGCATTTCCCGGTAAGTACGGTACGATTTCAAATATGCAATTCTTTTGATGGCATCATTAAAATTACTGGCAGAAAAAATAAAGTTGAGAAAATCATAGTTGCTTCTGTTTTTATAAGCATACACCATGCTTTTGGCATATTCTACTTTTAATGTATCCAAAACTCTTTTGATCTTGTTAATCTCTAACTGGGATAAATAAATATTGTCAGTTAATTTTTGTATTTCGCCGCTTAGGTTGGTAATTACATTTCCCTGGAGGTCAAGCTTTTTATTAATTAGTGAGAGCTGGCCTACATTTACTTTGGTCGTTTTTTGAGTTTCTATTAAAGCCTTCTCAGTTGCAGCAATTTCTTTTCTCAGTTGCTCACGCTGTTTCTGAAGAGCATCCTTTGATTGTTGAGCAGACACAGAAAGAGTAAATAAAAAAAACAGGAAAGCCGCTATGATTTTCTTTGGCATGCACGTAAAATTTTTATAAGAATAATAAGGTAAACATCTATGCAAGCTGCAATGGTTTAAAGTAACAATTATTTTGTTTTATAATTCTTCGGAATGCTAAAAGGAAATGATAATTCATTGTTAAACTCGTATTGTTTGAATGATATTTTTATATCCACTTTCGATTTCTCTGACACATTTATTTCGCGGGATGTCGAAAAATCACACCGATCACTTTTTTCATAATTGTCGTACGTAAGTGCGGCGGTGCGATTCTGATTCAGATCCACATCGTCCAGCTTTATGCGTTCCAAATGATTATTCTCCGGAGAAAGAGTAATCAGGTTTTTAAAAAAACTACCAACGGTTCCAATCATGATATGGCTTTCTGTCTCCCTGTATGACACAATACTATCGCCAACATAAACCGGGTTTCCAATCAGTATATTCTGTAGCAAAGTAAAATTAAGAGGGATGTGCGCAATGCTTTCAATATATCTGAAAGGATGAGATTCAACCGTTCTATTCAGCTTATTTAGAAGGATAATGGTATCGGGAGTAATGTAAATTCTAAACGCTTCGATTCCCAAAAAAGTAGAACTGATAGATATCCACAACAAACTATCTTTCTGTAACCGGAAGAATGCGTTGAAGTCAGGCTGTTTGCCATTTCGATCTTCGTATTGAATCTTTGCCTTTGAAGAAAAAGTTTGAAAGTCGATTTTATTCTTATTCAGTTTCTCCATTACTTTTGCGGCTATCAGGTTAGGGCTCTTAACGCTATCCGTATTTACGGGCAAGATCACAATAGCCGTGTCTTTTTTGTTGACTGCGGTTTGCAACTTTTTTGCAGAATGGCATCCAGCAAGCAAATACAAAAAGCCAATCGCCGTAAATATCCTCAAATACTTCATTATAAAAATTTAACAATCTAACTATGGCCCGTGTGACCAAATCCACCCTCACCCCGGGCAGTAGTTTCCAATTTTATTACCGGTTGCAACAGTGCTGTTTCAACTTTACACAAAACCATTTGTGCAATTCTATCTCCACTATTGATCTGATGTTCTTCTGGTGATAAATTAATTAGGATGATCTTTATTTCTCCACGATAATCACTGTCCACAGTCCCGGGAGAATTTAAACAGGTGAGGCCGTGTTTCAATGCCAGACCGCTTCTTGGCCTGACTTGCACTTCATAACCTTTAGGAATTTCAAGAAATAAGCCAGTTGGAATCATTCTTCTCTCCATTGGTTTTAGAACCACAGGCTCTGCCAGATCTGCCCTCAAATCCATGCCGGACGATCCTTCAGTCGCATATTCCGGAATTTTATTTGAAGAGTTATTTACAATCTTAATTTTCACATCCTGCATGCTTACAAAGATAGGGATGTAGGTGAGTAGATGAAAAAATAAAATAAACGAAAAGCAAGATCTGATGAATGAAAGCTTCTTAAGAATCACTAGAAGTCAAAAGAAATTTTCAACCAAAAGCTTCTCACAAAAAAAATGTTGTAAAGTATGAACAGCCGGATTTGAAAACAATATTACAAAAGCTGTACTTTTGAAATGTACAAACAAGGGACGATCCTTAATACCGAAGTATCTCTTTTAACTGAAAGGGGCATTGAGACCTTTTCAATTAAACACAAACAAAGAGACTCATCATTACCAAAAGAATCAGTTCTTATTTAATAACCTAATGGAATTTTGTATCAGTGAGATTCGAACCGCCTCTCAATACACAATTTCCATTTCAAAATATATTATGACATTAGATATTGGTATTGGATTCGTCACAGGTAGAAAACACTTCAAAAACGTACTTAATTCTTACATTAATAATTGGTTGGAACACGGATTATTTTTGAATAAAAATATCCGGCTACACTTGTTGGTTGCTTACGACTTAAAATACCATAAAACCGAATTAAGTGACTATAGAAACATCGATCCGGAACTGTCCAAGATGGTCCATTCTATAAGGTATTATGGGAAATCATCTATTGAAGAAGAACGCAAGATTCTGGAACAAAAAGGAATTATCTCAGGTGAAGAATCAGAATTACTTTTCGGTGAGGGTTATGCAAAAAAAAGAAATGCAGTAGTTTATTTCGCTAAAAAAAATAAGATGGACCGGCTCATGTTCCTGGATGACGATGAATATCCGATAGCCACCATGAAAAACGAATACGGCAATCTTATCTGGATGGGGCAAAGCGTTCTGGCGACACATTTGAAATATAATCCCGATGCAGATATCACACATGGACATCATTGTGGTTACATCTCTCCCATTCCCTCTATTACATTTAATGATACCTTGACTGAAAACGATTTTAAATTATTTATTGAAGCAATCAGTAACGAAATTATTTCCTGGGATGTAGTAAAAGACACAATCATCAATAACAAAGGAGTCACTTACGCGAACCCCGATGTGATCAATCAATCAATTGTCAAAGAAGTGGAAGAAATCAGCGGGATGAAATTCATTTCAGGAGCCAATCTCTGTTTCAATTTACACAACATTGAAAATCTCCCTCCTTTTTATAATCCACCAGGAGCGCGAGGTGAAGATACTTTTATGAGTACTTCACTCTCAGAAATGAAAGTTATCAAAGTGCCGGTTTATACATTCCACGATGGATTTTTAAACTATAAAAATATCCTGAACGGAATTCTTCCTAATGCGCTTGAATCGGTCGATAGTAGTTCTCCTCAAATCATAAAAAGATTTTCAACCGCTGCGATTGGATGGATTCGATATAAGCCACTAATGGTATATATTACGCAACGCGATCATTACGAGGAAACCATAAAAACTATGGAAGAAAAATTAGAAATAACCATTCCAAAACTCTGCAATTATTTTCACACCGACCATTTCAAACAAATACTTCCTGAATTAAGACATTATCACAAGAATGTCGGAAGGCATTACAAAGCTTTCCAAAATACTAAAATTGCATGGGCGAAAGTGATCGCTGAAATAGATAAAATTCCAAAGAACGAATAAACCGGACCGAAATAAAAAACACAATTATTTGTCCGTTTACTGGTTTTATGAACAAAACAAATCTCATTGTCTAACGGTAATCCACAAACGAAAATCTAGAATCAAGATCAATTTTTTTATGCAGGCTATTAAAAAGTATTTTACAGATTTTACGGAAAATCAATGGAAACAATTCGATTCTTTAAAAGGTCTGTATGAAGAATGGAATCAAAAAATAAACGTGATTTCAAGAAAGGATATGAATCACTTTTATGAGCATCACGTTTTACATTCGTTAGCTATTGCCAAACAATTTAATTTCCCTGACGGGTATCATGTGTTAGATCTCGGCACTGGCGGCGGATTTCCGGGAATCCCTCTCGCTATTTGTTTCCCAAATGTACATTTCCATCTGATCGATAGTATCCACAAAAAATTAAAAGTAATAGAAGACGTTACCAGCAAAATCAATCTAAAAAATACAACGATACAACATATACGCGCAGAAGATATCAATGACAAAAAATTTGATGTCGTTGTTTCCAGGGCTGTTGCTTCTTTGAAAGATCTTTGGTATTGGAGCAAACCTTTACTAAACAAAAAACCCGTTGACCAGCCAAAAAAAATCACCGGATTGATTTGTTTAAAAGGTGGTGATCTTGCGCAGGAAATTCACGAAAGCGAGCTACGCCCAAGGATTTGGGAAATCGGAAAAATATTTGAAGAAGAATTTTTTAAAGAGAAATATATATTGTCAATCAGCTAATTTAATTACCAGTTCAATTTCAAAAGATTATTATCCAAATTCACGTCAGCCATTCTTTTCGTTGGATCAATTTCCGCTTTTATCAATTCATGTAATGGATGTTTAAACTCAATTATATAGGTTGAATTTGTCCAGTTCCATTCTTTATGTACAAATCTTTTTCGTGAATTTTCTGCTGGTTTATCAGCAAGCATCATATCCAGGGGAATATAATGCAATTCTTTTGTGCTATCTCTGAAAGTAAGCTCAAGATCAATAGGCATCGGCATTTGACCATTTCTTTTCAACCTTATTTTAGTTACATCACCATCTTCCCAGAGACTGTCGATGCTGTAATCAATTGTCTTTATCGTATTCAACCAATATTCTTTATACCAACCCAATTGAACACCACTTATATCTTGTGCAACCTTAAAAAAATCATTTGGATTTGGATGTTTGAAATGCCATAAGTCATAATATTTCATCAAAATTTTATCTCGCAAAGAATCACCAACAATGTATCCCAATTGTTCCAACAAAATTTCTCCTTTAGAATAAGCATTAACTTCATAAGCCACATTCGTATTATAATGATCAGCAGAAGTAGTCATTGGCTCTGCAAGATTTAGTTTTTGCAAAAAATAATAATTCCTGTAAGCACCGTCGTGATTCAACGGAAGAAGTTTTGAGATTTCTTGTTTCATTATTTTTTTATAATAAGCAACCACTTCCGCTTCCGCGTAACTTGCATAACCTTCATCCATCCACGGATGTTCGTTCTCATTAGAGCCCAACATCATTTGATACCAACTATGCATCCACTCGTGAAAAGCCGTTCCCAGACCGGGCCCTTTCACCAAAGTAGCCATCGGATATTCCATACCTCCATCCCCGCCCTGAATAAATGAATATTGAGGATATAAATATTTACCAAAACGCTTTTCGATGTATGGCAGCACGATAACTGCCGCATCAGCAACAGCCTGCCAGCTCTTTTCCAATGAATCCACTTTTTTATAGATAACGTGAATTGTAACACCGTTTACTTTTTTCACAAGGTGTTCATAATTGGGGTCTGCAGCCCAAACAAAATCATGAATATTCTTTCCTACAAAATGCCAGGTGCGATTTTGTGTAGAAATGTTTCTTAATTCCGTGCCTGGTTTATCATAGCCCCAGCCAATCTCTCCCGCATTTTGCAAAACTCCTGTACCCCCCAATTTATACGATTTGTCAATTTTGATTGTAACATCATAATCACCCCAAACCCCATAGAATTCACGAGCGACATACTGTGGTGTATGCCAGCCTTCGTAATCATATTCACAGAGCTTGGGATACCATTGACTAATGCTATAACGAATCCCTTCTGCATTATCCCGACCGCTTCTTCTAATTTGTATTGGAACCTGCGCCTCAAAAACCAAATCAAAATTCACCTTACTTTTTGGCAAAATTGCTTTTTTCAAATCAACCTCAAGAATAGTCCCATGAATTCTTATGGGTTGAACTACTCCATTCATTTTTAGAGATTTAATTTTTTGATATCCTGCTTCCGAAGGAGTTAAGTTCGAAATCCGGTCTCTGACCCTCGGATCCCAATTGGGGCGGTCTCTGATCAATATTTTCCCCATCTCCAGGCTACGTACATCCATCTCACTTCCTGGTTGAAAAGCATTCCAATACAAATGAAAATAAACTTTGTTTAATTTATCAGGGGAATTATTGGTGTATTCCAGTTTCTGAATTCCTTTAATGAGATTTGAATGTACATCCAAATCGACATTCATAACATATTTTACTTTTTGCTGCCAGCGATCAGGCTGAGCGAACACATAAGCCAGAAAAATAAAATTAAAAATTAAAAAGAATGATAGTTTTTTCTTCATGATCCCAATTTAAAAAATGGGTGTAAACATCGCAAAAAATAGAGTTATAAAAAACAAAAAATATATCAGGATATTGATGTTAGCAGGACAGAAAATCTTTTTTGAATGTATTTATGTATCGAAGCTGAAAATAATTATAGGAATGGACTTTGAAATCCCAGATTTTTTAAACCCCTTTTTATTTCAGGGCAGCTCATGAATAAATTCCATAAAAAGCCCGTGCGATAATTTTCAATCATTACAATTTGTGGGCCCTGATCAATGGCCAGAAAAGAATCAGCAAACCAATAATCCGATAAATTGAAAGCATCGATAAATCCATATTCCTTAAATAGTTTATCACCTAGTTTGTAATAAAAAAATTTGAGTGCGTTCATAGATTGTTCCGGTGTATAAGGCAAGGAAGAAATTGCAGCCGTAGGAGAAATTACACCATCATCATTTGTTGGCGAATGCGCCGCATAAAAACTGAGATTATCATCACTCGCTGTAAGGCCCCATACAGACGAGCTATAGCCATTGAAGTGTTGGGGATTGGCCACACAATAATTATAATTAATCATTGAATGCGCCGAGTTTTGGCCAAAATAATCTGCGTAAACATCTTTAAGATCAAGTGGATCTATTCCCAAAAAAGAATAATGAGAAAAAAATAACGGACCTCCAAAATCAGGGCCGAGTGGAAGTTCTATGCGATAGAATGTTCTTCCATTTTTCATTCCACCACTTGATGCCCAACCGTTATCATAAACAATTTTAGGAATAGAATCTTTGTTAGAAGAAGCAGCCATAACATACACAATCAATGCTTCATTCCAACCTTTGATTTGCAGGTTCAACTCAAAATTATAGTCAGGGCTCCAATGCCAGAATAACCCATTCTGTCCGCCATTTCTGAACCAACTCCACTCTATATTGTTCCACAAAAAATTAATCTCGTTTCGTAATAAAGATTCCTCAGAACCTGGAAGATTAAAATATTGTCTTGCACATAATAATCCCTGCATTAGTAATGAAGTTTCCACCAAATCTGCTCCATTATCTTTTTGGCTAAAGGGAATTGTTGCGCCCGTTGCGCCATTTATCCAATGAGAAAAAACCCCATGATACCGGGTACATTTATCTTTCAAAAAAGTAACGATCTTACTAATTCTTTGCAATCCGTCAGATCGCGAAATAAAATTTCTATCAATACCAACTAAAATACTCATCACACCAAAACCAGTGCCACCCGTAGTTACAAGATCACCGGAAGTATTTCTTTCTCGAGCCATACCCGAAAACGGATGGCCGAAATCCCAAAAA
The DNA here is from genome assembly GCA_039935455.1 of Ginsengibacter sp. Lineage (GTDB taxonomy): Bacteria > Bacteroidota > Bacteroidia > Chitinophagales > Chitinophagaceae > Ginsengibacter. The sequence goes on along the minus strand of JBDTKF010000059.1, from coordinate 22,366 downwards.
TATTTGAAAGTTTGTTTTTGAATATTGGTTAATAATTCATCGTCCGTTACACGTGTAAATTTATCTGTTGAATCAATTTCAGTAATCAGAACTTTAATATTTTTCCCATTCAAAAAACTATTTTGCGCCGATTTAATTCCTGTGTCCAGAATCAAAGAATATTTTGAAAGAAATTGCAAATCAGGTCGAATCAGCACCTGACTATCCTTGTTATCATAAGAAAAACTATAGGGCACCGGTGTTCCATTCTTTTGCAATAAAGTAAAATTAGATGCAACCGTTGATCGGGATACCGGTTGAGAAAAATAAACCCTGATAAGAGGTTTCAGGTTTACATTGAAATAATAATTTCCTCTGTCAGCAAGCCTGGTATCAATTTTTACCGCAATGATGCCAAAATCACCTACTCCCTGCATAGGCTCTTTATTCTTTGAGCAACTATTACAACAAAAAAATAAAACTACGAACAGGCAATTTTTCATAAATAATTTTTATAGTAAAGTCTTAACCTAACATAAGAATTCGGATTATTTGTTGGTTTACTGTAATCCCGTTCATAAAAACGAATCAGGTTTTGCTGGAAAGGATTTCTTATTATAGGTAGTTAAGAATTTTTTTCCCATATCCGTTACATAAATACACAAAATCTTTTTATCGTGAATTGTTTCCATTCTTGTACCAATCAAACCACGTTTATAGAGTCCGGCTAATGAAGATTTCATCTCCTCAGGCAAGCAGGGCATTGCGCTGTTCTCCGAAGATTCCTTCTCAAAGCATTCTTTCAACTTCTCAATCATTCTTTTTGTTGGTGGACGAAAGGAGGTTTCCATGGTACTTTTTTTTACTTATCACTCAACTTCTTCGATAAGATACAACAAAAGAATGTGCCAGAAAAAAATTAGAAAAAATTCAGTGTTTGAGTCAATTAAACTTTTTATCAGAGTATCCGTTTTTAGAAGCACTTTTCCCAAATGCAAATAATTGAACCACCTTCACAATCCTTCATCAAGCAGAAAATTATTAGGAGTGAAAGAGAGTTTATTAAATACTGAAATTCAAATTCAACACAACAAATAAACAAGAATATTATTCTACTAATTTTTTATGAGTTCTAAAGCAGGTCCCTTTAAAAAGCGCAACTAATTGATCATTTTGATTTGTAATAGAAACATGATATAAACCGGTCGATCTTCCATTATGGATTTCTTTCGATTCCGCAATCAGCGTCTCATTTACAACAACAGGTTTGATGAAGTTTATAGAAGTATCCAATGCAAGAGATAAATTATTACGGTTGTTGCAGGCAAACGCAAACGCGCTATCAGCAAGAGAAAACAGAACACCTCCATGTATTATTCCAAATCCATTCAACATTTCATTTCTTACGATCATCTTGATTTTGCAATAACCTTCTTCGATCTCCAAAACTTTAATCCCAAGCCATTTGCTGAAAAGATCTTTTTCAACAAGGTGATCAACTACCAGATTTGCAAATTGATTTTTGTCCATAATAAATTCAGATTCTTAATTACAAGTTACTGTTTTTTGAAAGTATTTTTCGTTACAATTGAACCATTTGTAAAAAGAAGAATTAGGATTTTAAATTTACTTTTTCATTCTTTTATCCTACTAAATGATATAAAAAGAGTAAGAATATAATTGAAATAAATTAAGATTGATTATAAAATAAAAGAGTTTTTATTTGAACAATTGGAACGTAATAAAACTCATCACATAAGCAAGCCCGGTCATATAAAGAAGCATGATGATCGGCCATTTCCAGGTATGAGTCTCACGTTTAACTATTGCCAAAGTACTCATACATTGCATGGCAAGTGCATAAAATACAAGAAGCGATAGACCGGCCGCAAGTGTGTACACTTTTTCGCCACCTGGCCAGGTAGCAGCGTTCATTTTTTGTCTTAATGTGGCATTGTTTTCATCGGCATCGTCTCCAACACTATATAGTGTAGCCATTGTTCCTACAAACACTTCGCGTGCAGCAAACGAAGTTATTAATGCAATTCCTATTTTCCAATCATAACCCAATGGACTAATCACCGGCTCTATGGTTTTCCCCAATATTCCGGCATAAGAATTTTGAAGATGTTCAGTACTTTCTAATTTGTGTAATTCTTTTTCCTGAGAAGGACTTTGCTGAATCAGAGTTTGATATTTATTCGTGACATCCTGCATTTTTTGAGGCGGTCCAAAAGTGCTCAGAATCCAAAGTAGTAAGCTGATAACCATAATTACTTTTCCGGCTTCAAATACAAAGATTTTGGCTCTCTCGACCATCGTAGTGAAAACATTTTTCCATCGTGCACCCCGATACGCAGGAAGCTCCAGAATAAAAAAACTTTTTTCAGTACTCTTAATAAACCACTTCATGATATATGCTGCAAACAAAGCCATAAAAGTTCCTAAAAAATACATCAGCATCATCACTAATCCCTGCAAACTAATAAATCCTAAATATATTTTATGAGGAATTACCAATGCGATCAAAACGGTATAAACAGGAAGACGGGCGCTGCAACTCATAAGAGGAGTACACATAATCGTCAGCAACCTCTCTTTTTTATTTTCAATACTGCGGGCGCTCATAATTGCAGGAACCGCACACGCAAGTCCACTCACCATAGGCATTACACTCTTTCCATTCAAGCCGGCTTTACGCATAATTTTATCTGTAAGAAAACTAATCCGCGCCATATAACCAGTGTCTTCCAGCAAAGTAATTAGTCCAAACAGAATCATTATTTGTGGAACGAAAACGATTATGCCACTAAGGCCTGCCAGAATTCCATTAATAAAAAGATCCGTAAACCAGCCCGCAGGAAGAACCTTTCCTAACCAGCCACCTGCCTCTGCAAAAGTCCATTCAATACCGTTCATTGGAAATTGAGCGATGACAAAAATGCTTTGGAATAATAAAAAAAGCACAACCAATAGAATCAAATAACCCCAGGTACGATGCAATAAAATTCCATCAAGCTTTTGTGTGAATAACGCTTTTTGCAACGGATCTGTTTCCACAACGGTCTGCTTCATGATAGTCTTTATCTTTCCATAACGTTGCAAAATTTCTTCAGCCTGTGTTTTTGTTGGATTAAATTTTGTTTCGATTTCAATATTTTCTATCCGATCCTGGGTCTCGTTTGGCAATGAAAAGTTTTCATGATTAATCAGATAATGAATTGCACGGTAATTGCTAATCTCCGGGAAAATATTTCGAATCTTTTTTATAGCATCAGAAGCCATCGGTTCCATGTTGATAAAAGAGCGTTCTGGAAATAGATGCAGATTTTCAGTAGCATGTAGAATGGCTTTTTTTAATTGCTCAATTCCCTTGTTTTTTCGCGGATTAACGGGGATAACAAAAACACCGAGTTCACGTTCCAACCCAGCAACGTCCACTTTAATATTGTTTTTATTCGCAACATCCATCATTGTTAAAGCAATGACCAGCGGCCGTTTCAAGTCTATAATCTGTGAGCAGAAAAGAAGATTTCTTTTTAAGTTACTCGCATCAGCAACCAACACAATCACGTCCGCTTTTATCTGCGGGTCCTGCTCCAATAAAACTTTATAAGAAACCCATTCATCATTCCTTTTAGGGTAAAGGCTGTACGTTCCCGGTAAATCAATAATTTTTGCAGAAACAGTTTCAGAAATATGAGAGAAGCCAGTTTTTTTATCAACCGTAACACCTGGAAAATTTCCTACTTTCTGATTTAAGCCGGTAAGACAATTAAAAAGCGAACTCTTTCCACTATTTGGATTTCCTACTAAGGCAATATGAAGTGGATGGCTCAAATTTTATAAATAATCGTCAAAAGTAGTCGTAGAGACCAAAAAACTTTTACGAAATCAGGAAAGAGATAGTTGGCATGAAATTTTATCATAACCTTCACTGGCATATTCATATTAATTTTGTCTTTTAAAAGTAAAGTAGGCTCATGAAAAAAATATTATTCTTATTGATTCTTGTTTCACAAGGTGCGATCGGTCAGAAACTGAAAAAGTCCGATAAAGCAATCATTGAAAACCTGAAAACTGGAATCACTTATCTTTCAAGTGATCAGATGGAAGGCAGGAGGACTGGGACTCCGGGAGAAAAGATGGCCTACGAATATTTATCAGACCAATTTGAGAAATCTGGATTGCAGCCGAAGGGTAATGAAAATAGTTTTATACAATCTTTCGACATAAATGAAGGGAAGGAAATATTACCAACCACTCATTTATTGATCGACGACAGTTCAATCGAAATTAACGATGGGTTTTTCCCACTGATTTTTAGCGCGGATGGAGAAGCAAAAGGCGATGTATCACCGGCTTTCAAAGAAAAAAGCAGACCCTGGTTTTGGGATATCGGGGAAAGTGTTGAAGAAAATAAAAATAATCCACACTATGATTTGAATGATGCGATTCGGAATAAAGCCTTAGAATTTGAAAAAAAGGGTGCAACTGCATTAATTGTTTTCAATTCAACAAACGAAGACGATCAACTGAGATTCGATAAAAATTCAAAAATAGCGGCCATAAAAATTCCTGTAATTTATCTCACGAAAAATATCGCCAGAAAATATTTAAGCGATCAGTCAGCGAACCTCACCATAGATTTAAAAACTGCTTTGGGAAATAAAAAAAGGATTGGGCATAATGTTATCGGTTATGTAGATAATGGTGCAAAACACACGATAGTTCTGGGTGCTCATTATGATCATCTTGGGTATGGAGAAGACCATAATTCATTATGGACGGGCAAGCCGGAAATTTTCAATGGTGCAGATGATAATGCCAGTGGAACAACCTTGATTATTGAATTGGCCAGATGGGTTCAAAGCTCAAAACTGAAAAATAATAACTATCTTTTTATTTGCTTTTCGGGTGAAGAATTGGGTTTAGTTGGATCGAAATATTTCGTACAAAACCCAACAATATCGCTTTCATCAATTAATTACATGATCAATTGCGACATGGTTGGAAGATTAAACGAAAACACGAATATCGTAACCATCGGAGGTTATGGAACTTCACCTGAATGGGGTAAAATTTTGCCGCAGAAAACAAAATCACTGAATGTAAAATTTGATTCAAGTGGAATCGGCCCCAGCGACCACACTTCATTTTATTTAGAAAATATTCCGGTTTTATTTTTCTTCACCGGAACGCATTCAGATTATCATAAACCGACAGATGATGCTGATAAGATAAACTACATTGGCGCATATCGGGTGATGCAATACATTCAGAACATTCTTGAAAAAACGAATCAAATTGAAAAAATCGCTTTCGCAAAAACACGTGAACCACAAATGGGGAACGCACATTTCACAGTAAGTCTGGGGTTCATGCCCGACTATACCTTTTCGGGAACGGGAGTTAAAATGGACGCAATTATTGATGGGAAAATTGCTCAAAAAGCCGGTATGAAAGCTGGCGATGTGGTTATCAAACTTGGCGATTATAACGTAACTGATGTAAACAATTATATGACCGCTTTGAGTAAATTCAAGAAAGGAGATGCCACAAAAGTTTTTGTGATGCGCGGAAAAGATGAATTAAGTTTTGAAATCATTTTTTAAAATGAATGTATCATGAAATTGCGAATTGACAATGAAGCAATGTTGGAGGATTTTTTTGAAAACACACGACTACTGGGGATCGTAGCTTCTATAGAACAATATCGATTCTGCTGGTACCTGAACCAGGTTCTTAACTTTGATTTCAGAATAAACAATAATATTGAGATCCATCTGAACAAAAAAACGCGAAAATATTTTTTCCCGATTTATCAATATGGAGAACAATCCGGGACAATAAAACATTATTTATATCACAACGAAGATGACGGAGAATATTTATTACCCGAATTCAAACACCTCGATTTTTTGTGGCTGATGAAAGACGACATTATGAAAGATGAAGAATTGACAATTTTCATGAACTCTATTAAAACGATTCCTTCTGTTCAGATGGTCATAGAACTTACTAATGAAAAGATTAAGAATAAACAACATCTTGTATTTTAAAAACTACATTACAAAATAATTTATTTAATTATCATTATAAAAAATCAACATTATGTGGGAAGAAAAAAACAACAAACTCTACAAAGAATTTAAATTCAAAGATTTTTCAGAAGCGTTTGCCTTCATGAATCGTGTTGCTCTTGCTGCAGAAAAGATGGATCATCACCCAAAATGGACAAACGAGTATAATAAGGTGGAGATCTGGCTTTCCACTCATGATGCGGGAAATGTGGTCACCGAAAAAGATAAAAAACTGGCTAAAATTATTGATTCATTTTAGGATCAATAACAGTAAACCAACAAATAACTCAATTTATAATTCTGAACAAGCCTGTGTGAATCATAAAAATAAAAAGGAGCTATTAATGAGTAACTACCTTCAAGCCAACAATCGAAAAGATCAATGTGGTGAGGAAAAATAATCGCCAGAAATCTGTAGGCTCTCTGAAAACCAATATACCAACAATCACCGTACCAACGGCTCCAACCCCTGTCCACACAGCATAAGCTGTGCCTATTGGCAACGTTTGAGCAGCCCGATATAATAAAGTCATACTTATTGAAAGACAGATGAAAAATGCGATGATCCACCATACAGCGGTCGAACCGGACGTTTCTTTTGCCTTTCCAAGACAAGTTGCAAAGCCAACCTCAAAAAATCCTGCTATAATTAATAATATCCAGTTCATTTGATTTTTTTATATCATTTTATGGGGTCTTTAAATAATTCTCATTCAAGAACGTATACTGTCTTTTCTTTTTTTGCAATAAAATTTCCAATCGGTTGTAAAAAATTTTCCATGCCATTTGACTTCAAAATTTGCTGCACTACATTTACTGAATTTGGGTTTACTGCAATTAATAATCCTCCATTAGTTTGCGGATCCGGTAAAATTGAAAAAGCTTCCATCACATTCACCCCTTTTCCAAAATCAATTTTCTTATTACAATTATTCCAGTTTCTGTAAGTAGCATCGGGAACAATTCTCTTAGAAAGATATTCTTTTACATTTTCGGGTATGCATAATCGTGAGTAATTTATTTGTACAGACAACCCACTGCCTTCTGCCATTTCAATCACATGTCCGGCAAGTCCAAACCCAGTCACGTCAGTCATTGCGGAGACACCCTCCACTTTTCCCAAATCCTCTCCCACTGAATTCAAAGAAGTAAGTTGTGAAATCAATGACGTTAAATCTTCTTCTTTGAGTACATCTCTTTTTTGAGCAGTAGATAAAATTCCAACACCAAGCGACTTGGTTAAAAACAACTGATCGCCCTCCTGAGCCGTACTATTTTTTTTAAGATTTTTGATGGGAATTAAGCCATTCACTGATAATCCAAAAAAAGGCTCCGCTGAATCGATACTATGCCCCCCAGCCAATGCAATCCCGGCTTTGGTGCAAATCTTCCTTGCGCCATTCATCACTTCTTTTGCAAGAGAAGATGGCAATTTATCAATCGGCCAACCAAGCAAAGCAATTGCCATTACCGGCTTTCCACCCATAGCATACACATCGCTAATCGCATTTGCAGCGGCAATTTGTCCAAAATCAAAAGCATCATCTACAATCGGCATAAAAAAGTCCGTCGTAGAAATCAAAGCATTCCCATCTCCCAGATCATAAACGGCTGCGTCATCTTTACTACTATTACCAACCAATAATTTTGAATCCGGAAATGCAAACTGCGGACTCAAAATTTCTTCCAACACCTGCGGCGATATTTTACAACCACAACCTGCACCGCGCGAATATTGAGTAAGTTTTATTTTATCAATTTTTTTCTGGTTTTCCAATTATTTATTTTTTTTTCGAATGAGAATTATTTTAGAATTTTTGTTTAAATCGCCACTAAAACGAATTTCATAGAATTTTTTAGCCTCGCGAATTACCAATAGCCCCGTGTTTGGAGGGATACTTCCCAAATTTTCAGCATACATGATGACAGAAATAGTATCGCCCATTTCAGGAGTAAGATAAATCGTTTTATTGATGGCTTTTTCCAATAAACCAACACGAGACATAACGATCGCACCATTCAAAAGGACGCTTACGGTATCACCGTCAACTGTTCCATTATCATAGAGTGAAAACACAAGACTATCCTGGCTTATCTCTACAGTCCGTATAGTTTCAATTTTCCGTTTCGCAATGTTTACCGCCATAACAGAGTCAGGAACTTCTACTTTCGTCAGCTTCAATTTATTTTCATTCATTTTTGTTTCTTGTTTTGGAACAACCACTTTTTTTTCTTCCTGTTTTAAGTCAACTAATGGTTTTTCTTTTCTTGAGTCCGGTTCCGCTTTTCGGATTATTTGTTGGTTTACTGTTGTTTCAACAACATGTTTACTCGTTACATGATTTTCATTCACTGGCTTTTCCTTAACAACCATCAAACCCCGTGGATGACCATTTTCTAACAATGATTTATTTTCCTTTCTTTTCATTTTTTCATTCCTTTCCAAAGTAGCGGTAACCGTAGTAATCTTTTTCTGCGTCGTTTTTGCATTACTATTTATGATGGGGTCAGTTACCTTTTCCCGTTTAGCTACTTCGTTTATGGGCGCTTCCTTTTCTGACGCGTTCGCCACTTCATGCTTATCAAATGAAGAGGAAGAGGATTGGCTTTTCCCTAATACTTCCTTTTTTTCTTTATTCATGGCCAACATCTCGTTTGATGCAATCAAAGGAGGCAAAAATGAAAGCTTATTTGCGAGACCCAACCGGATTAGTTCCGCGACAATTATTGTATTTCTTGGATTTGAATTCTTTTTTTTCTCAAGAAAAATTGTACCGGTTAGTGGGCTGTAATCCTGTGTAGCATTGGTTCCCCAGGTTCCACTCAAAACTTCTGCGGTATCGTTTTCTGAAGGGGTAAGTGTAGCAAACATTTTGACGCCCTTGGGCGGAAGGTCAGAATAATTATTGAAAATAAATTTATCATCAATGACATAAATAGAATTGTCTTTGACGCTTATTTTCATCGATTTTACACCGATATTTTTGACCTTGTCAAAAATAAATGTCGTATGCGAATATCCTCTGACTTTTGTATCCGGCCCATTTATCGCCAGTTCATAATGAATATTCTTCTGCGTAGTATCATTGTATATATATCCAACCCATACTCCGGAAATATCCTGCGAAAATACATGCAATGGGAAAAGAAAAATTATCAGAATAAATTTTTTAAAAAAACACCCAAGATTATTTTTTTTTTGCATGATCAGTGTTTGTCAATCCATTTTAGCAGGTTCAAATCTAAGCCTATATCCATCGAAAACTGCAATATTATTCACCAATCAACAGATTTGCATTTTCAGCACCTGCGCTGATACACGGAATTTCCTCCATCAAAGAAGCAATGTTTTCACGGTTATATAAGCTTTCACCATACATCTTGTCATAATACTTCAATAAAATGGCAAATGCGGAATTGAGGTCTCCGGTAGATAAATACTGAATCGCATTTTTCGCATTCAATCCTCCCAACCTTTTTTGTATTCTCAAAATGCAATTAATTAGTTCTTGCTTTTCAAATTCTCCATAAGTATTCACAATAAATTTCACTCTTTCATCAAAAGGAACATCCAAAAAAAGTAAAGGGCTATTACGCATTTGCTGCCAGAATATTTTTGGAATCCCTACAGTACCAATATGAACACTTTCATCTTCGATCCAAATTGGTAATTCGTTCTTCGTACAATCTGTTCCGTTATACAGGGTTTCTATCTTCCACAATTCTATTGCAAGAAGGTTTTCAAACATTTCATGTGTGGGTTGTGGATCTTCACCCAGCGATCCAAACGCTGATCCCTTATGGCTTGCCAGCCTTTCGAGATCAATAATTATTTCGCCTTTTCTTTGTAGTTCTTTCAACACAACCGTTTTTCCGGAACCAGTGAAACCACCCAATACTTTCAGTGTATATTTCTTTTCGAACAATGCTAAAGCCCATTTTCTATAGGCCTTGTATCCACCTCTGAGCACATAAATTTTAAAACCGTAAAGATTTAAAAGCCAGGCGACCGCTTCGCTCCGCATTCCTCCACGCCAACAATAAATCAACAAAGTATTCTGCTTGGAATTCTTCTCTTTTCCCAAATCATTGATCATAACACGAACCTCTTCATGAAGCATTTTCATTCTTTCAGAAAAAAACTCCAAGCCATGATCCACCGCAATTTGCCGGCTTTCTTTTACGTAAGCAGTCCCAATAATTTTTCTCTGATCATCAGAAAATATCGGAACAGAAAAAGCATCCGGAATATGAGCATGGGTAAATTCTTCCGGGCTCCTCACATCCAAAATCGGGAAATCTTCAGATAGTTTTAAAAAATAACCAATGTCAATTCTTTCAACAGGCATACAGCAAATTACATTTTGTTTCAAAATAAAAAACTACATGTCGGTAAAATAGTTGCGAAACTCCGATTAGAGAACCTTCTTTTTCTTTACAGATAAATAATTCCATGCTATTCCCATAAAAGCAATGGTAATCAAAAGTCTCGCTGACATTGCTTTTACAGTTTTCATTTCATAGCTTCCCCCGAGTTGGATATAAACCAGTAAAGCAACAAAAGCAACGAAAAGAATTGAACTGGCAAAAAATAAATAAGTTATTGTCCACTTACTTTTCTTGAAAAAACCATACGACGAAACCAGATAAATAATAGCACAAAAAAAATTAGCATAAACAATAAACATAACATAGTTCCCTTCCGTTTCCCGAATTCCAAATAAATCAAAAATAACAGAAGTGGTCATAAATAAAGAGATCAACCCCAATACCATCATGAAAGCGGATGCTGCTTTCAAAACAATATTGCTCATTGATGTTCTATGTGCCAATCTATCCAACCTCTTTCATTTTTATCGTGAAATGGCGCAGGGCCGGTGCTTCATATTCGATCTCGAGTCCTTTAATTTTCTTTCGGTTTTTGAATACTTCAATAATTACTTCAGCCACATAATCAATATGGCTTTGAGTATAAACTCTTCTTGGAATAGCAAGGCGGACCAATTCCATCATCGCTGGAATCAATTTCCCGTTTTGATCATATTTGCCAAACATCAACGATCCGATTTCCACACCTCTTACACCTCCTTCAATATATAAAGCCGCTGTTAATGCCTGACCGGGATATTGATCACAAGGGATATGTGAGAGCATTTCTTTTGCATCAATATAAACTGCATGTCCGCCAGCAGGCTGTATTACAGGCACCTTTGCCGCAATCAATTTCTCTGTAAGATATTCTATACTACGGATCCGGTATTGTAAATAGCTCTCCTCCATCACTTCCCTGAGTCCAATTGAAATTGCTTCAAGATCTCTCCCCGCAAGGCCCCCATATGTTGTAAATCCTTCAGTGATAATTAATAAATTTCTGCATTGCACTGCAAGTTCCTCATCACGCAAGGCAATAAATCCACCAATGTTTGCAAAAGCATCTTTCTTCGCACTCATTGTACAGCCATCCACGTACGAAAATAATTCATGAGCAATATCAGGAATGGAAACATCAGCATACCCTTTTTCGCGTTGTTTGATAAAATAACAATTCTCCGCAAACCGGCAGGCATCTATGAACAATGGAATATGATTTGCTTTACAAATTTTACTTACGTTCCTGATATTTTCCATGCTTACCGGTTGACCACCGCCCGAATTATTGGTTACAGTAATCATACATAAAGAAATATGCTTTGCACACTTTTCTTTAATAAAACTTTCAAAACCAACGGTATCCATATTCCCTTTGAATGGTGCAGGTACGGACGGAATCTTCCCTTCCGCACATAAAAGATCAACCCCTTCTGCTCCCGAAAACTCAATGTTAGCACGGGTTGTATCAAATAAAGTATTACTGACAACATATTTCCCCTTTCCACCCATCACAGAAAATAAAATTTTTTCTGCTGCACGTCCCTGGTGAGTAGGAATCACAATAGGCATCCCCGTTAAATCCTGAATTGTTTTTTCGAAACGAAAAAAGCTGTTGCTGCCTGCGTACGATTCATCGCCGATCATCATACCTGCCCATTGCGCGCTGCTCATCGCGCTCGTTCCACTGTCTGTAAGTAAATCAATCAATACATCATCGGCATGAATCAAAAACGGATTATAAAACGCTTTTTTCAATATTTTGATTCTTTGTTCTTTAGTAGTAAAATGAATCGGTTCAACAGATTTTATTTTGAAAGGCTCAATTATTGTGTGCATATTATATCTTTTAGAAATCTTAAAAAAAAATTGAATTAAAAATTATCCTGTAAAAGCGGATCATAAATTCTTATGATCGTAGAGAACCTAAAAACGTACTAGCCGGGCGGCCTAAGTGGGTTTTCTGATAATATTTATCCAGAGAAGAATCATTTCACAAAAATAAACCTATTGATTTTAATAGAATAAAAAATTGGTCAAACGCAGTAACAGAATTTTAAATTCTCTGAAGCAGGCTACTGGTATGAATTTGAGGACACGGCGTGATTTTATCTTTTCGCTAATAATTGCTTCAATGTCCCGATTGTCTCTGCGGGGTCAGCATCAATTCCTTCTTTTTGAAAAACTAAAACACCGTCTTTGTCTAAAACGGAGATAATATTGCTGTGGGAGAAATTACCAGTAGCATCTTTTTGAAATTGCACATTCAATAAAACTGAAAGCGTTCTAACGGCATTTTCATCCCCATGCAATAATGTCCAATTTTGGTTTAAGCCATAACTGTTGGCGAACTTCTTTAATTGTTCAGGAAAGTCTCTTTCAGAATCGAAACTGACCAGCAAATAATTCACTCCTTTTTTGGAGTTCATTTTCTCCTCTATGTCTTTGATATCTGCTGTTAGACGCGGGCAGGCATATGGGCAGTGTGTAAAGATCATCCCAACTACTGTGGGCTTTCCCATAAAATAGGATAAGGTAATTTTCTTGTTGTCCTGTGTCTGAAATGTATCAGCCAATTGGTAAATACTTTCTGAGGATACAGTGCCGACCGGCATTGAAGTACTTCGGGCAACTTCTCCCACAAATGCAGATTTGCTACTCATGTCGGAACACCCGAAAAGAATGATCGAAAAAAATACAAAAATTACAATCTTCATTTTCTTTACTTTAATTTTTTACACACCGAAATCCAAGACTTGAGATGCAATAATTTCCCTTCAAGCTCGCGCGATATCCATATCGCAAATAAGCCGCATAATCTGTTTTATCGGCAACATTTATTGCTCCCCCGGCACAAAAGTTTTTGAAGTCGTCCTCACCGTTTCTTCTTGAATCCGGGGATGCAGCAAAACTATTGAAATTGAATGTCCACTCCCATATTAAACCATGCATATCATACAGGCCATATTGATTCTGGTACGTCGACTTCACATGAGGTAAAACGCGGGGACTGGGTTTCGTGTACCAGTCTAAAATGAAATCAGTAAGTGATTTATATTTAAAATCTTTCGGAGAACCATTTGCTGCTAACTCCCATTGGGCAACGGTTGGCAGTTGTTTGTTTTTCCATTTACAATAAGCTTGTGCGGCAAACCAGGAAACATTTACAACAGGAGAATTGTAAATTATTTTGTTTGATACCCCAATTTCCAGATCATTTTTCCAATGCCTCAAATAATTTGTATCAGCAAAAAGACGATTTACTTTTGACCGACGCCAACGAGGATTCGATTTTACGAAAATTAAGTATTCTGCATTCGTAACCGGAGTTTCATCCATTCGAAATGAGGTAACATACACCGGACGATTACTTTTTGAAATAAAAAAAGGTTTATAGTTTCCTCCTCTGACGGTCACCATCTTCTTTTCAGAAACAACCGTTTTCTGCTGCGCTTGTACAGTGCAGAAGAAAACGGTTGCCATTAAAATCGATAAAAAATATTTCATTATTTGTTACGTATCCGTATCAATTTTTTACTTCAATTTTTGATATACAGAAGGGTTCTCCGCACCGGTAACTTTTATCTGTGCAATTGCGCCTTTGTTGAAAGCCCTGAAAATGGAATGGTCCACAAGGTTTATCACTTCAGGAACCTGCATTTTCATTTCAACAATCGTAGCCCCTCCACTTGGTATCAGTGTAGTTTGAACGTCACGATTTATTTCACTTCCCGCTTCCATGTATACTTTGGTAAAAAGCTGACCAATAGCATGAAATGAAGAAACGAGATTCGGGCCACCGTTTCCTACATACAATCTTACAGTTTCACCAACCTTTGCAGTCAAAGCATTTGCACCTGTTGTAGATCTCACACGGCCGTTAAAAAGAACGTAATCGGGGTTTTCTGAAAGTGCTTTTGTTTCATCGAAATCCTGTAATCCCGGAGCATCATACTTTCCTTTTGTATAAAAATCTCCCTGCATTAAATAATATTCGTGATCCACTTTTGGCATTCCACCCTGTGGCTCTACCAGTATCAAACCATACATGCCGTTTGCGATATGCAAAGGTACGGGGCCTGTAGCGCAATGATATACATACAAACCAGGATGCAGTGCGCGGAATTGGAAATGCGTAGATTGTCCAGGAGCAGTTGATGTCGCATCAGCGCCACCGCCCGGGCCAATTACAGCATGAAGATCAATACTGTGAGTCATCTTGCTTTCAGGCGCATTCTTCAAAGTGAAATCAACAAGGTCGCCCTGCCTCACTCTAATAAAATTTCCGGGAACGTGACCTCCAAATGTCCAGAACGTATACTCTGAACTGTCAGAGATTGGCATCACTTTTTCAATGGCTTCTAATTGGACCATCACTTTTTTAGGAGATGTATATGCGATGGGTTTCGGAACATTTGGGGCAAACGTCAATTCTGCAGAAACGGTTCCTGTTAGTGTCGTATCTATTTTATTTGATCCGTCATCAGAATTACCAGGATTGCTCTTGCATGAAAAAAATAAAACAGAAAACATGAGCAAGACAGAAAACATCTGTATTGAAAAAATACTTTTCTTTGAAATTTGAATCATCGTTTTTGGTTTTTACTTAAAATTAAAATTGTAGTTATCGTATCTAATTGAGTTGTCGTTTTATATCCTGAACTGCCCGGCAAAATTGAGAAATCTTTATATTCCAAAAAGTAATACGACTCATTCCTAAATATGACAACGATCATATTTTGAAATCATTTGCATCAAATAGAGCCGTCCTCGTGACTAAATAAACTGCGGGACTTAAAAAATGATACCATGTTTCAAAATCAGTTTCTTTCCATTTGAAAATAAAAAAATCATTTATTTGTTGGTTTATTGTAAAATGAAAAGCCTTTAATTCTTTATTTGAAGAAGTAAAATTTGGGGGTTAAAATTTATTGACAACCAGATCCAGTTTTGCACCGGCTTCATTGTTTGCTGTGGTAAAATATTTTTTACATATTTCATTGAAGTGCTTGTGAACATTTGCGAATATCCACCACTCATTTTCACGTCTTTCAGGATCGCATAATTAAAAGTAAGATCCACTTCATTTCCCAAGGAAGAACTGGCTTTATTACCTGAAAAATCAACCAATGTTCCCGCAGATTCAAAATGATGTAAGTCAATTCGCCAATTAAAATCATCGAAAGAATTCAAATTCAGGTTTACGTAAGAATCCCAAAGTCCGGTATTTTTATGGCCACTCGGCCCATAAAAATAATCCATGAAGCCATAAAATTTATGATGCGTTCCATAAAGCGGGTTGAAATTGAAGAACTTGTGAGAAGATGAATTCATGTTGTTACCACTTAAAAAATCAGTGCCGATTAAAATGCCGAATTCTTTATTGAAATGATAACCCGCTTTTGCCGATGCCAACCAGGCATTTGTTTTTATGGCAACAGAATTTTTTACAGGATTACTTCCGGTTTGATAATAGTAAGTCCCCATCAGATTTAATTTTTCTTTCTTATAATATAGATTTCCCCCAATAGTTTGCAAATGCGAGATCGATGAATCAATTCTATTTTGTGTATCGATATTTAATACAATTGCAGAAGCTGAAAAAGCATTTGTAAATTGATCTTTGATCCACAAGAACTGAATGGACTTATAAGGCTGACTGAGCGCGTTGTCATAAAATGTTCCGGTTATTCTTTCCGAGTTCTGATTAAAAGCGACTGCCAGATTCACCTTAAATTTGCTTTTTTCAAAACCTAGAAGAGCCGCGTCATGCTTGCGTGCTGCGTTATTCCAATCGAGTGCTCCAAGAATTCTTTCATCATCATACGAAAAGATCTGTCGACCAACTTTTATAGTCCAGTAAGGATTGAAATAAAGCTGAGCCCACGCTTCATAAAGCGAAATGTCATTGGCAGTTGTTTGAACCTGCGCATCGTTTCCCCATACTGTTGCCACTTGCGCGCTTAATCCGATTGATAATTTATTATTCTTCTTATAAGTAAATCCGATTCGACTTCTTTGGCTTATAAATGTAGCCGGTTTTTGACTTTCTAAAATTGGTGTAAAAAGCCCATTCCTAAATTCTACTCTCGGTCGTAATTGAATATTTAACCTAACTTCTTCTGAATCTTTTTGTGCAAGCAATTTTCCATTAAAAAAAAATAAAATTGTGGTAAATAAGATTGATGTTAAAATTGATCTTTTGACGTTTTGCATCTTTATGAGTTTTAAAATGATCACAAAATTGCTTTATAATAAAATGTGGAAATCTATCTGTAGTCAGCTATTAATATGAACTTCATCATATTGCTCCTCTTGGTCTATGCAAACAGTTTTTTCCTAAAAACTTTACGTTCCTTTACAAAAAGGTTTTAAATGGACAATCTTCTTTTGAATGAACAGGAAAAATTCAAAGCAATATTTCAAAATGCTTCACTCGGCATTCTCGTAATAAATCAATCAGGCAACATTACTCTGGCAAATGATTTTTTAATCAAACAGTTTGGTTATTCAAATGCAGAGAAATTGATTGGGCAAAAAATGGAAATGCTTATTCCAAAAAGATATCACCAGGAACATGTTTCTGACCGTGACAAATACGTCAAACAACCCACAACACGACCTATGGGAATGGGAAGAGATTTATTTGGGATAACAAAAGACGGAACAGAAATTCCTTTAGAAATAAGTCTCAGCAGCTATTCCAGCAATGACGAAATTTTTTCTATCGCTTTCATCAGCGATATAAGTGAGCGTATAAAAGGGCAAAACAAATTACGGGAACAAAGAATCGAGCTCGCGACAATGAACAAAAAAATGGAAGTTTTGAATGAGGAACTTGAAAAAAAAGTGGAAGCCCGGACCTCAAAATTGCAGGAAACCATGCAAAAGTTAGAAGCTCCAAAAGACGAACTTTCCAAAGCATTGAGTAAAGAAAAAGACCTTGGTGAATTAAAAAGCGGTTTTGTTTCTATGGCCTCACACGAGTTCAGAACACCATTAAGCACCATTCTTTCATCAGCGTCATTATTGGCAAAATATAAAACAACGGAAGAACAGCCCAAACGCGATAAACATATTTTACGAATAAAATCTTCAGTGCTTAATCTCAACAATATTTTAAATGAATTCCTTTCTCTTGGAAAAATTGAGGATGGTAAAATTGCCACACACAAAACCGATTTCAATATCAAAGAATTTATTTTGCAACAGATAAATGAAATGACGGAAATTTCAAAGCCAGGTCAACATGTTGAGTATACTCACAGCGGAAAAACTGATGTTGTACTCGATGAAATTTTATTTAAAAATATTTTGATTAACCTGCTTTCAAATGCGATAAAATTTTCAGAAGAAAATCAACGAATAATTATTACAACCTTTCTTGAAAATGAATCTTTAAAATTTATTATTCAAGATGAAGGGATGGGAATCTCAAGAAAAGATCAGGAGCATTTGTTCGAAATATTTTATCGTGCTACGAATGCCATTAATATTCCCGGAACCGGCCTTGGGCTTCACATTGTTGCCAAATATGTTGAGATGATGGGTGGAAAAATTCAAATCAAAAGCGAATTAAATAAAGGAACAGAAATAATCTTAATTTTTGAGCAATGACGAAAATATTATTGGTAGAAGATAATAAAGACATCCGTGAAAATACGGGTGAAATTCTTGAGCTGGCAAATTATTCGATATTCACAGCCGCAAATGGAAAGGAAGGATTCGAAATCGCGTTGAAAGAAAAACCTGATCTGATTGTTTGCGATATTATGATGCCCGTTTTAGACGGGTATGGATTGTTGCACCTGATCAATAAAAATGAAGAACTTAAAACTATTCCATTTATTTTTCTCACCGCAAAAACGGAACGAATCGATTTTAGAAAAGGAATGGAAATGGGCGCAGATGACTATATCACCAAACCTTTTACGGACATTGAATTGTTAAATGCAATCGAAAGCAGATTACAAAAACAAAAATTTCAACTTGAACGAATAACTTCTTCCACAAATCTGGATGATTTTTTTGATGAAATAAAAAAAGAAGACGCACTTGAAAAATTGACTGATTCAAAAATTATTAATCATTACAAAAAGAAACAACGCATTTATGGCGAAGGGAACTATCCGCATTGTTTGTATTATTTAAATTCAGGAAAAATCAGAACTTTTAAAATTAATGAAATAGGAAAAGAACTTACGATCAGTCTTTACAACGAAGGTGATTTTTTTGGATACAATGCTTTACTTGAAAATTCTTTTTATAAAGAAAATGCCGAGACAATGGAAGAAAGTGAAATTGGCATTATAGGTCGTGATGATTTTGAAATCTTGATCAACAACAATAAAAAAGTGGCTCATAAATTCATTAAACTCCTTGCACATAATGTTTCCGAAAAAGAAGACCAGTTAATTAATCTTGCCTACAATTCACTTCGAAAAAGAGTAGCTGATTCAATAATAGCACTATCCAAAAAATATAAAGAAGAAGGTAATGACGATTTCGTCATCCATATTTCAAGAGAAGATCTGGCGCACATTGCAGGCACCACTACAGAATCACTGATCAGAACATTGAGCGATTTTAAAACCGAGAAACTGATTGAAGCCGAAGCAGGATATGTCAAAGTTTTGGATGAAAAAAAACTGCTCAGGATGTTGAACTAATCTTCAAATACTTTCAACATCTTCTCATTGAAATCCTGAGAAAAAATCAAATATTCTTTTTGAAAAACATTTATTTCAGTTCTGAATTTGTTATGCATCAGAATAATGGCTTCAGAGGAAACGTGTTCGCTTTTTATCCGTTCAGTATATGCTTGTAATTCGTCGATTAATTTTTTTAGCTGATCATCTTTTAAGAGAAGCTCATTCTGAAAATATTCAGCTGTTTGTATGTAATGATTCTCTTCGTTATCATCCACCATTTCACTCAAACGATATTTCAACAATGCATTTTCCTGTCGCAAGAATTCGACTGTTCTTTGCCATGATTTATGCTCTTGTTCAATTTGATTATTTTTCAAAATACTCTTTTCTAATTTTCAAAACTAATAATACAAAATTGAATTTTTCGATGTTAAAAAAAGATGACTCCTAACAATTCTAAATATGATCTATATCATAACCCGATAAAATTCCAGATATCTTGTAAAAGGGAATTCATCTGTTTGAAAAAATAAAATTATGTGAGAATTTATTTTATCTGAGCTTCTGAGATACCACACAGCATTCACTTTGGTTGTTATGAATAAAAATACAAATCGTATTTAAATCTTCGTTTACTATGTATAATTATTAGCCCAAATCAATTTCTGTGTTATCACCAATATTCAGTGAGCGTGTTTCACCAATCACTTCTGTATCATTTCCAATCAGGGAATCATCCAGCATCACATCATAAAGTTTGGAAAATGAGCCAATAATAGAAGCTTTTATTATGGACGAATGAACAATCGTGTTTTCACCCATGGCCACATGCGGGCCAATGATAGAATTCTTTATATCACAGCCCTCAGCAATACTTACCGGTGGAATAAAAATAGTATTTTCAAAATTATTAGGTTCGGCAATTTTCCCTCCAAATTTTTGAAGTAAAATAGAATTTGATTGTAACAATGATTCTTTTCTTCCACAATCGAACCAATTTTCAACCTTGAAAGATTTGAAAATGGCGCCCCCGCTGATCATACACTCTAAAGCATCCGTCAGATTAAATTCATTATGACTTTTGATATCCTTACTTATTATATTGTAAAGACATTCAAATAACAGTTTTGAATTTTTTATTTTATAAAGCCCCACCAATGCCATGTTGGATTTTGGTATTGAAGGTTTTTCAACAACTTTAGTGATAATACCTGCCTCGCTTATTTCCGCTACCCCAAAATCGCGTGGATCATCAACCTTTTTCACGCCAAGCATTGAGAAAGGAGAATCAAGAACTTCTTTAATGTTGTATTCACAAATTGTATCGCCCAGGGCAATAAAAACTTCGTCGTCTCCAACTAATTTTTTTGAAAGATCTACCGCATGCGCCGTTCCCTTTCTAATATTTTGATAAATAAAATGACAGGTAAGATCGGGGTATTTTGAATTGATGTAGTCCTGAATTTTTTCACCGAGATATCCAACAATAAAAATAAATTCATTAATCCCTGCTTCATGCAACTGGTCCACATTAATGCTTAAAATTGTCTTTCCGGCTAAAGGAATCAAAGCCTTCGGTTGTGTATAGGTATGTGGACGCAATTTAGTACCAGCGCCTGCAACTGGAATAATGGCCTTCATGTTTTCGTATGTTTATCATCCGCTTTTTTGAAAAGGGATGTGAATATACAGAATGTTTTGCTCTTCATAGGGAGCGATCCGAATTCCAACGCCTGCGCTGAAAGATCTGAAGAAATTTGGTATGAAAAATTCCGACATCAAAATGTCTTTCCTCAACTTTTAGTAGGTTTGCGCAAAATTTAATTCATGTATAAAGACCAGCAGATTTTTGATATCATTCATAAAGAGTTGAACCGCCAGCGCCAGGGAATCGAATTAATCGCTTCAGAAAATTTCACTTCTTACGAAGTCATCCAGGCTATGGGAAGCGTATTAACTAACAAATATGCAGAAGGGTATCCTGGAAAAAGATATTATGGAGGTTGCGAGTTTGTAGATGAATCAGAACAACTGGCGATCGATCGTATCAAAAAGATTTTTAATTGTGAATATGCCAACGTTCAACCCCACAGCGGCGCGCAGGCAAATTTTGCGGTGATGTTCGCAGTGCTAAAACCGGGAGATAAAATTTTGGGATTAGATCTTAGCATGGGAGGACATCTTACTCACGGTTCGCCTGTAAACTTTTCAGGTAAACTTTATGAACCACATTTTTACGGAGTAAAAAAAGAAACCGGGTTG
The DNA here is from genome assembly GCA_039935455.1 of Ginsengibacter sp. Classification (GTDB taxonomy): domain Bacteria; phylum Bacteroidota; class Bacteroidia; order Chitinophagales; family Chitinophagaceae; genus Ginsengibacter. The sequence goes on along the minus strand of JBDTKF010000059.1, from coordinate 1,023 downwards.
ATTGATTATGAAATGTTGGAACAAAAAGCAAGAGAAATAAAACCTAAAATGATTATTTGTGGTGCTTCTGCTTATAGCCGTGATTGGGATTATGCACGAATCAGGAAGGTCGCTGATGAAATTGGCGCATTTGTTTTTTGTGACATCGCACATCCTGCGGCTTTGATCGCAAAGGGACTGCTGTCCTCTCCTTTTGAACATTGTCATTTTGTAACTTCAACAACCCACAAAACATTACGTGGCCCACGCGGAGGTATCATATTGATGGGAAAAGATTTTGAAAATCCGTTTGGTATAAAATCACCAAAAGGTGAAACAAGGATGATGAGCCATCTGATTGATACGGCTGTTTTCCCGGGGATGCAAGGTGGACCATTGGAACATGTCATAGCCGCGAAGGCCGTGTCTTTTGGAGAAATATTAACTGATGAATTTACTACTTATGCAAAACAAATTCAAAAAAATGCGCAGGCAATGGCCAAAGCCTTCAATTCAAAAGGATATAATCTGATCAGTAATGGAACAGATAATCATTTAATGCTCATCGATCTCCATAATAAAAATATTACTGGTAAAAAAGCACAGGAAACCCTTGACAAAGCGGCCATTACACTTAATAAAAATGCCGTGCCCTTTGACGATAAAAGCCCATTTGTTACGTCCGGAATCCGTGTGGGGGTTCCTGCGATTACAACCCGTGGAATGAAAGAAGGTGATATGCAGACTGTAGTGGATTTCGTAGACAAAGTTTTGATGAATATAGACGATGAAAAAACTATTGCAACTGTAAAGAAAGAGGTAAATGAATTTATGAAAAACTTCGTATTGTATCCGGAACTGGGATAAACTCTTTTATGAAGTTTTTTCTTATTGTTTGAATTAATTAATCCATCCTCTTTACTTTCGTACCATAAATTTTCATCATGATACAACGTGTTCAAACTTTATGGATGATTTTAGCAGCGATCGCAGTTTTCCTCACTATAAAATTTTCCTTTTATAGCGGCACACTGGCTATTCAAA
>JBDTKF010000058.1:0-5305 GCA_039935455.1 Ginsengibacter sp. | reverse complement strand
CGTTATGTCCGTTCGATTCTTCGCCAAAACCTTTCAATTTCAAAGATGAATTTCCTGTCATCAGGTCGCGCATAATAAGAGTCATCTTAATCACAAATTCCCAATCTTTATCTTTTTGTTCGCGACTAAATTGTTTTTCTTTTGGATTAAAATCCTCTCCTTCTTTGCAATTTTCTTTAACCCACGCAAGTGCCTTTTTAAATTCTTCTTCATCATAAATTTTCTTTTCAATACGCCTGAATACTTCAGATGAATCTACATATTCATTCCTCATCCCAAGATATTCCTGGAATAAGGAAGGCGTTATCATTGAACCCGCAATTCCCATAGAAACAGAACCAATTGAAAGATAAGATTTACCGCGCATGATTGCTACTGCCAGTCCCGCTCTCGCAAACGACAACAATTTTTCTTTTACATCTTCCGGAATATTTTCATCACCAAGATCCTGTACGTCTTTCCCATAAATACCGAAAGCAGGCAGACCAAATTGGTTATGCGCAGCTAACGTTGCAGCAAGATAAACCGCACCCGGGCGCTCCGTTCCATTAAATCCCCAGATGGCTTTGGGTAAAAGAGGATTCATATCCATCGTTTCACTACCATAGCACCAACAGGGCGTAACGGAAAGAGAAACCCCCACATTATTTGCTTCAAACTTTTTTGCACAAAGAGACGCTTCATAGACGCCGCCAATACAAGTGTCTGCAATAACACACTCAACTGGTGTCCCATCTGGATATTTTAATTCTTTTTTGTAAAGCGCAGCTACGTTTTTTGCCATGTTCATTGTCGTTTCTTCCAGTGATTCACGAACACCTCCAAGCCTTCCGTCAATGATAGGCCGAATTCCTATTATCGGATAACTATTATTTTGATTCATTTTTGATAAATTTTATTTTTTTTTAAAAATACTCTTACACATTTTTTTTGGATTTTACTGCTCATAATTCAAAATTGATTTTTTAAGGTTGATAAATAATGTCACTCATTTATTCAAACAATATGGTTGATAAAATCATTGGTGGCTCATTTTATCTTCTGCTGATTAAATCCATCGGTTAAGTTATATTGACTAAGAATACTTCCATTCTTACTCCATTCGGTAGCAAGTCCCACACAACTTTTGTCCTTCCATGTTGACTCTGACTTCTTCTTTCCGTTTTTATACCAATGTGTCCAAATATTCAATCCATCTTCTCCGTTATTCCATGACCATATTTTATTGCCATTTGCATCCCAATAAATTTCGTCACCTGTTTTTTTGCCTTTGTCGAATTTTGCTTCCCATTGTTTGCTCCCAGTTGGATAATACCATGTTTCTGTACCGTTTAAAAGATATCTGCCGTCATTGCCAATCCCCGAAAACCATACAGCCTTTAGCTGTCCGTTGGGATATTTTTCTTCATATCTTTTGATATTTTTTACTCCTGTTGCAGTATTTCTCAATAACTTGTTTTCATCCAAATCATTTTCTTCAGGAGCCATGATCCAGGCTTCGTTGAAAGCAAATTCCACGCACGGCGTGTTCATTGATGTGATGAGATGAATGACTCCATTAGGGGACTGGCGGGCGACGGAATATCCTATTGTACCCCCGCCTAATTCTTTTGCGTTCTTAGCTTCTTCATGCGGCTGTACTGCTGGTATTTTTTTAATGTGCCATGTTTTTCCCTCATCCGAAGAGAGAGCGGCATAAGCGCCTTTTTGCTGAAAAGATTTGGGTTGATAGCCATCCTTTCTTTGAAAGTCACCTGCAAAAAATAGTTTACCATTCTCAAGTTTTATCAGAGTGGGACGTTGGTTACTTCCGAGCGATGGAAATGGCGATTTGGTTATTGTCCAGGACCTTCCCTCGTCATCCGAAATAGATTCCGGCATATATCCATCGATTTCCGAACTTTTTCCACCCATTCCCAAAATCCGGCCATCATCTAACAAAGCAAATGACGTATGCCTTCCACCTGTTCTACCTCCGGGATCAATCCATGTCTTACCATTATTCGTACTTAACCAGAGTACAGACTGGGCCCCTATTCCGTCACTGGCTATATGGATATTCCCCTTTTTATCACGAAATGCTGAATTGATTGGCTGAGCAGAATAACCACCAATTACAGTTTCAAAAACCGGGAAATGAACCTTACTCCATGTCGCTCCATTGTCGTAAGAATTTATCCATTGAAACGGGAAACCAGATTCCAGTTTATTGGCTCCCCAAAAAAGTCTTAAAGTATCGCCGTCAGTCCAAAGCAATGGAGCATGGTCATCAACATCTGGAAAATCAAGAAACATATCCGGCATATCCCACTGATCAGCGCCAAACCTGAGACGTGTAGCAATTAAGGCAACGTTAGGATCTGTTTCAAATACGGAAGTGAAATAAACTGCAATCAGATCCCCATTGGGGCAGACGCCTAATGAAGGGCTGTGGTTATGTTTCAATATTCCAGGATGAAAACCTGTTGTTGTGATTACTCCAAGATCCTCTGTAGGGATGTTTTTATTACCCGGAGGAATAGGAAGAAGACTTCTTTTTCTGAAATAAGGCATTTTGGGATCAGGGCCTGTTTTAACCAAATTAGTATTTTGAACAACACACTGTCCTATAAAAGGCTTTTCTGTCTGAAACGGTTTTGTTTCGGGCATTTGTGCCTGAACAATTCTAAATCCTATATTGTGGTTTCCTTCATTGTTAGATTCTTGTCTGTAGAAGTTCTTATAATGTTCTGTTGCCAGCAGGCCGTTGTTATTTTTTTCTTTTATGATTAAATTGGATGAATCCTTCTTCATGGAATGCAGTTTTTCCAAAGTGATCGGAGGAAAATCCGGCGCTATTCCGGCACGATTAGCAGCCCTCGAATAATACGGTGTTTGTCTGTCCAAACCCGCTCCCCTAACAACTTTTGCAAACCCATGATCCGGGCCCACCGGATCAACCTGTTCACTATCCGGATAATCACCATACCAATCATACACCCATTCGCCTACCTTATCTTCCATGTTGTATAAACCCCACTCATTAGGTGCTAACGAGTCTGGCAGGTTACCACCGGAAGAAAATGAGGTATTCGATCCCGCACGGCATGCGTATTCCCATTCGGCTTCAGTAGGAAGTCTGTAAGGTTTTTTTTCTTTCTTACTCAACCATTCACAAAAGGCAATCGCATCATTCCAGCTTATGCCTGTTGCATAGGGATAATATTTTTTTACTCCCTCATAATCGGGACAAAATTTTTTATATTCCTCAACAGTAATCTGGTTTGCAGACATATAAAAGGGACGTGTGATTTTTACTTTATGAACCGGATGTTCATCATAATCTCCATTCGTCAAATATGCAGGAGCACCAAGTTGTTTCGCGTTTATCTGGTTTGATTCGCCCATCATAAACTCGCCACCAGGAATCAAAACAAACTTTTCTCCTAAGGAATTGATAGGGTACTTCTCTTTAACTGAAAATCGAAGAAAAACTGTGATTACAATTAAGGTCATGATTAACATGAATCTTGCGCGCATTGGTTCAATTTTTTTGTTCAGTGAAGAAAAATGCTTCGAATTTTTTTTAAACAATCTTCTTACTTCAGGTATTTATTTTTTTATGATTCTGATTTTTTTTATTCATTCAAAATTTACTATTAAAATCATTCTATCAGGATTACAGGTAACCCATTTTTTATAAAAAGCAAAATAGAAATATGGTTCAAAAATTCGTTTACTGTTTTTTATATTTTCTCAAAATGCAGATATTAAGTTATTATTTAGTTTTAATACCGCAACTTTTCCGCAAAACCAACTTCTCTTTTATAATAAGATTTGTATACGCTTTAGTATTGTCCTTAAGTCTTTCAATAACTAATCGTACAGCACCTTTACCCATATCCTCGAGTGATTGGCTAACATACGAAAGCGGTGAATAAAAGAAATCAAAAGCATCACTTTCATCAAATGAAATAATCGCCAGTTCATCAGGAATTTTAATTCCTGATTTGTGAATTAACTTCAGACTCTCCACTGCGAGCGTATTCGTTGCAAAGAAAAATGCGTCCACCTTTAAATCAGGAAATAATAATTCTTTCATTTTAGTGGCTACATCTTTTTTGATATTTTGATATGAAGCTTTTTTTAGCCATTCTTTTTTGAATCTGATCCCATGCGCTTTTAAAGCAGCTTTATAACCCTTTTCTCTTTCCTGAATATGTGGTAAGCTGGTATCGTACGCCATCATAGCTATTTTTCTTCTTCCATTAATTATAAGATGCTCAACTGCATGGTATGCAGCATGAAAATTATCAATATGCACGCTGTCCACCTGAACCTTCGGAAAATAACGATCAATCAATACAACAGGTACGCCGCTTTCCTGTAATGCCCGAATCTGGTTTTCTGTATTCTCTGCAGGAGCAATTATAAAAGCATCTACCTGGCGGTTTTTGAAAACATCAATCAGGCTCCGCGACTTTTCTGCGTTTTCATCACAGCTGCCGAATATAACCACATACCCTTTTTTTCTGGCTTCATCTTCAATAATTCTTGCAATATTCGAAAAGAAAGGATTGGATATATCAGCCACCATTAAACCAATAGTATTCGATCTTCCGCTTTTCAAACTTTTTGCAATTTGATTGGGCTGGTATTTGAGTTTGACCACAGCGTCGCGGATTTTCTTAGCCATCTTTTCACTCACCCTTGCTTCTTTTTCTTTATTATTAATTACATAAGAAACCAGTGCCGTTGAAACGCCCAGATATTTTGCGACATCCTTCATTGACACTTTACCATTCATCTTTCAGATTTATATTTGATTGTTTTGTTATAATGGTTTTTTGTCAACAACTTATTCTTGTAAAAATCATACACAAAAACTAGTTTAACCGTTTAAGCAAAAATTAAAATTCTCATAGTCCATTTAGCTCAACAGATCCTTCAATTTCTTGTAAATTGAATCAAAGAAATCATAACGAACACTTGATTTAAACGATTAAGCAACTATCAAACCTAAATCATTCTTTTGGAACAAAAAAATTATCACCAAACAAAATTCTGAGAGTTTACATACAGAAGTTTTCTATACGTTGTAAATAAACTATCCAGCTAATTTAAATGAGCCTTTGATAAAAGCAATTCCTATGCAGTTAAAAAGATTCAAAAGTTGGATTTAAATAAAACCTCCGCACATAATTGGGTTCAAGATGGTAAATACTTATTTATCTTGCTTGATTGACTTTTGAATGTTTTTAAGTTAGGGTCAAATTGGAAAAGTTTTAGTAGGAAAAATTCCGGAAAAAGTTTTATCAGAAAAATT
>JBDTKF010000057.1:0-39459 GCA_039935455.1 Ginsengibacter sp. | reverse complement strand
CCAAGCGCCTGTACATTAAACGCAACATTGCCGGCCCCCCCAATTCTCTTTTCTCTTTTACTAACCGCAACAACCGGAACTGGCGCTTCCGGAGAAATTCTCTCTACATTTCCCCACCAGTAAGTGTCCAGCATCACATCGCCGATTACAGCAACTTTCATTTTTGAAAATGTTGAAAATAATTTATCAATATCTACATTCATTCAATGATTGATTTACGTTTTTTTTGATTTCGGATGGTTAGATAATAAACGGGAATTCCTGCTAAAACAATGCCTAATCCCCACAATGTATACAGCGGTTTAAAGATCACCAAAAAAACACAAAATAACAGGCCCATAATGATATAAAGTGCCGGTAAAAAAGGATAGGCAAATGCTTTGTATGGCCTCTCCATGTCAGGCTTCGTTTTACGAAGTACAAAAATACCAATGATAGTAAGCACATAAAAAATAACAACCACGAAGGCGATCATATCTAAAAGATCATTGTAACCTCCGCTCAAACATAATATGGAAGCCACGATCGCCTGTGCCCATAGTGCCCACCCAGGAACTGATTTCTTATTCAAGGTTCCAGCTTTTTTAAAAAATAAACCATCTTTAGCCATCGTATAATACACTCTTGCACCAGCTAGTATCAATCCGTTATTGCAGCCAAAAGTAGAAATCATAATCATGACAGCGATAACTGCGGCACCATAATGCCCGAAGATAGCATTTGATGCAGCCACCGCAACCCGATCACCTCCCGGAAATGCAATCTGTTCCAATGACAAGGCGTTCAGATACATCAGATTGGTAGCAATGTAGATTATGGATACAATCAATGTTCCCAGGAAAAGACTAAGACCAATATTTCTTTTCGGATTCTTTATTTCCGCAGCAATGAAAGTAACATTGTTCCATGCATCACTGCTGAAAAGTGAACCAACCATGGAAGCAGCAATAGCACCAATTAAAACCGTCCCGCTGATGGGTAACCAATTTCCATTTTTTACGAAATTTCCATTAATTTTTTCCAGTTGAATGGCATTCAAACCTGTTTGCCAGTTTTCGTTCCAAAAACTGTGTTTCACCAAAAAGAATCCAAGAATGATCAATCCGAAAAGAGATAACAATTTTACCGAAGTAAAAGTAGTTTGAATTATTTTTCCTCCATTGATGCCTCTCGTATTTGTATAAGTAAGAAAAAGAATGGACGCGATCGCCAAGATCTGCGCAGCAGAAACATGAAAATTTCCTATCGAAAATAAAAATACATTCTCACCAAATTCAGGAATTAAATATGCGGTAAAACGGCTGAAAGCAACACCTACGGCCGCAATTGTAGCAGTTTGAATTACTGTAAAAGAACTCCATCCATATAAAAAACCGGCCAGCGGATTAAATGCTTCTCTTAAAAAAACATATTGGCCGCCTGCTTTTGGAAACATGCCGCTCATCTCCCCATAGCTTACTGCAGCCATCACTGTCATCAATCCGGTGATCAGCCACACAGCGATCAGCCATCCGGCGCTGCCGACATTTCTTACAATATCAGTACTTACAATAAAAATTCCAGAGCCAATCATAGAACCAGCTACGATCATGGTAGCATCAAAAAGACGGAGGCTTGGTTTAAAAGCAGAAGCTTGTTCATTCATAAAAAGCCCGTTTACAAAAACGGGATTGAAGATAAATATTTATTTGAGATTCAGATCGGTGGATTATTTTTTATTTTCAGAATCCAATTTATTCAAACCCTCAATTACATCAGGCGTAATGTTTAAAGTAGAATCCTTATAAAACATGAACCCGGGTTCGTAGGAAAAAATGTAAGAATATCTCCCATCTTTGTTATAGGTCTTCAAAAAATTCTGAATTCGTGTTAAAATATCCTCTTTCATTTTTGAATTATAATTGTACAATTCATTGTCAATATTTTGTTTGCGCAGCTGCAAGTCCTGCTGCATTTTATTCATTTCCTGCATCGCGTTTTCCTGCTCTTTTGGATTCATGGCTGACGCTTTTTGTTGCAACTGGACGGCGCGACTCTGGTATTTCTTCTGCAATGAAGTAATCTCATCATTTGCGGCAGATTGTTTACGCTCAAAATCTGTTTTTATTTTTTTATAATAACCATAATTATTTTGAAGAGAGTCCAAATCAATGTAAGCTACTTTCGATTTTTGGATAGTATCAATATGTGAAGATGACTTTATGACCGCAGAAGGAGTTTTATTTTGCTGGAAATGCAAGTAATATAAATAACCAACAAGGGCCAGTAAAACACAATTAATTACAAGTAAAATATTTTTCATAAAAAAAATTGTGGTGCAAGGTAAAAAAAACGGACGGTTAGATTAATAAACAATTTTGATTTAGGAAACGATTAACTATGAAGTAGGAAGTGGTTTAGGGTGAAGGATATCTGAAAAAACATAGTAAACCAATAAATATCTTCAATTCATATTTCGATTTGAAAGATTTATTTGAGTTCTTTATTACTTGAAAAATGTCATTATTATTTTGAAAAAGTTGTAACCTTTTGGAAAATTGCTCACTCTAATTCAACAATTAAACAAAATTATATCATGAAAATTTTCAAGTTTCTTACTAAATCAGCATTATGTTTTGCGATTAGTACCGGTTTTCTTTCTTTGTCTGCGGACGCACAGAAAGCCACCAAATTAACTGACCCTGAAATTGCTTCTGTAGCTGTTACGGCCAATCAAATAGATATTGACTATGCGAAAATCGCCGAGAAAAAGTCTAAGAACGCAGATGTGATCAAATTTGCACAGACAATGGCAAAAGATCATCAGGCTGTAATTGATCAGGCTGTTGCTTTGGTTACTAAATTAGGCGTAACTCCAAAGAATAACTCAACTAGTAAATCATTTTTAGAAGGAGCAGCAAAAACAAAAGCAATGTTGAATTCTAAGAAAGGTAAGGCTTTCGATAAAGCATACATCGACAATGAAGTAGCTTATCACAAAGCCGCTATCAACGCAGTTGAAAGTGTATTAATTGCTGATGCATCTAATGCAGAATTGAAAAGTTTATTACAATCTGCAGTTCCACTTTTCAAAGCACATTTAGCTCATGCTGAAATGGTGCAAAAACAATTTTCAAAATAATGAATAACTTTAAAAAAGTATTCGGAAACAGCGTGATTATTTTTTGCACGCTGTTTCTTTTAAATGGCTGTTCCTCACCGAATACTGATAACAATAAAAATCAATCAGCCAAAGAAGTAACTTCACAAGCGCCGGATACGGTAGTGATACAGCAAATGCAGTTTGTTCCTGAAAAGTTAGATGTAAAAATAGGAGACACAGTTGTTTGGATCAATAAAGATTTAGTGGATCATGATGTAACTGCCGACAACAACAATGCGTTTTATTCAGACACATTGAAAGTTGGAAAAGAATGGAAAATGGTTATTAAAGACAGTGGCAGCTACCATTGTAGCATTCATCCTTCTATGAAAGGATCTTTACTAATAAAATAGATTAAATTACAGAAATTCTTTTTGTAAATTGGTTGGAAAAACTAAATTTTAGTAAATTGGAAACGCAATTTGAACAATATTCTGATCTGGAAATTATCCAGAAAATTAATGACGGAGAAGTGAAACTATTTGAAACTTTAATTAGAAGATATAATTCTTTTCTTTATAAAATAGGGAGAACTTACCGGTATAATCATCAGGATACGGAAGACCTGATGCAAGACGCGTATATAAATGCCTATTTTAATTTAAAAAAATTTGAAAACAGATCTTCCTTCAAAACATGGTTTACCAGAATTATGCTCAACTTATGTTATCAAAAAAGACAAAAACTCAGTTATAAAAATGAAATAAGTGGCAGTGATTTTCAAAATGAAAAATCAAATATCATGTTTCATCATTCAACCAACAACGAAAATACCAGCGTGAATAAAGAACTTGGCCATATATTGGAAAATGCAATTCATCAGATTCCTGAAGATTATCGGATTGTGTTCACGCTGAGGGAATTGAATGGGCTAAGCGTTGCTGAAACTTCTGCAGCGTTGGATATCACTGAAAGTAACGTTAAAGTGAGGGTGAACCGTGCGAAAACAATGTTGCAAAAAGAAATAAGAAAAATGTATTCTCCCCAGGAGATTTTCGATTTTAATCTGGTTTATTGTGATGGAATGGTGGAAAAGGTAATGGCGAGAATTCATGAATCTATAAACAAATGAAATGGAAAATAAAGATTCTCTATACAACAATTACAATGAGGTATGTATTGACGAGGCTGCAACTGCACAAACAGAAGTTCTGAATAACCGCTACTGCATGAGTGATGATGAAAAAATAAAAGTGATTGCCAGTCATTTTAAAGGAATCATGCAAACACTCGGTCTGGATTTAAATGATGACAGTTTGAAAGAAAGCCCGCTTCGTGTTGCAAAGATGTATGTAAATGAAGTTTTCAGTGGCCTGAATCCAAAAAACAAACCAGAAATAACGCTGTTTGAAAATAAATACCAGTACAATAAAATGCTGGTTGAAAAAGATATCACGCTTTTCTCATACTGTGAACACCATTTTGTACCTATCATTGGAAAAGCACATGTTGCCTACATTTCAAAAGGAAAAGTAATCGGATTATCAAAAATAAACCGCCTGGTTCAATACTATGCCAAAAGACCTCAGGTACAGGAACGCCTCACAGTTCAGATTGCTGAGAGCTTGAAGAAAGCAACCAGAACAGATGACGTAGCCGTACTTATAGATGCAGTGCATCTTTGTGTGGCCTCGAGAGGAATAAAAGATACAAATAGCAGTACGATTACATCACATTTTTCGGGGAAATTTATTAACGAGGAAACCAGGAATGAATTTCTGGCGTTAATAAAATAAGGATTCCTATTATACCATTAGTAAACCAACTAATATTATCGATTCGTATTTCCGCTTCTTTTAACTTCGTTTTATTGATGATTGTCAACTCTCCTGCTACCTGAATACAATTCATATTCCAGTAAACGGCAGTCAATTTTCCCTGTGTAAAATTCCATCTTACGTTTAGGCTTAAGGCCAATCTTTTTTGACAGATTCAAATTTCCGGTGAAGACATAACCCAGATATCCTTCGCATTTCTTTTTCATAAAATCTCCCATACGCGCATAGGTCTCTTCCAATTCCATTACATTACCCATGCGTTCTCCATATTCAGGATTGAAAAAAATAATTCCATGTTCATTCTCAGGAATATGCGTTTCAGCAAAATCACAAACAGCAAACTCAATCAATTCTGAAACACCAGCTGCCGCCGCATTGATTTTGGAAATATTCACCGCATCTTCACTTATATCTGTCGCAATAATCTTAAGCCCTGGAATATTTTTAATCTGATTCTCCAATTTTTCTTTTTCATTTTCAAAAAAAGTTTTGTCGTAACCAACAATATGCATAAATCCATAATTATCGCGAAATAATCCAGGGAAACGGTTCGTAGCAAGCATCGTCGCTTCTATTGCAAGCGTAGATGAACCACACATAGGATTGACAAAAGAAGTTTTCCGATCCCATTTCATTGCTAATAAAGTAGCAGCAGCTAACGATTCAAGCATGGGCGCTTTACCAGGAATTCTTCTATATCCGTGTTTTGATAATGTTTCACCAGATGTATCAATAAAAATTTCGGCGCGATCCTCTTTCCAAAACAAATTAATGACGGTCTTATTTAAATCAGAGCCAGAGTCGGGCCGGATATTGTATTTACTTCTGAAACAATCTGCGATAGCATCCTTCACTCTCACATTTGCAAATAATGAATTATTAATAGTAGGATTATTCACATGGCTTGTGATAGAAAAATAGCCGTCTTTTTCGATGATCGATTCCCATTGAATTTGGAGAATGTTTCGGTATAGTTCATCGGCATTATCACATTGAAAAGCATTTAGAGAAAATAAAATTTGACTTGCACACCGAAGGTGCAAATTCAAGCGGATACAATCGTTTAAAGTTCCATTTAATTCGACACCGGTTGGAAATACGCTTTTGATTTTAAATCCTAATTCAATTATTTCGGTTTCGAGAAAAGCAGATAACCGTTTGCTGCAGGTAACAACAATTCGACTGGGTTTATTGAAAGATGGCATTTTGCAAAATTAAAACTCTATTTTCATTGGTCGCGCGGAATAAGTTTACAAAGTAAAAATCTTGAATAAATACTCGTTTACTACATCTCACGGGGAGTCAATCTTAGTTTGAAGAAAACCCTAATTTTGAAATAGCCTGGTGTGTATTTTTGATTAAAGAATATGTTACTGCTTTCACGCTGCGCATAGAAATGACTCTCACTACATCAGGAATGATGTTTAATTCAGCCATTAATTTATGAATTATAGCCTCGTCATTGATTTGAGCAATTCTACAGGCTGTAAAAAAATCAGTATGCATTCCCATCGAGTCAAGCAAAATATGAGAATCTACATATTCCGGAAATGTAGAAAACTTTTTTACAAAATAATAAGTCTTGCCATTAATATCTCTAGTATACGCTTCGAAAATGTGTTCCATATCCCTATATTTAAGTGGTAGCAAAATAACGTTTCCTTCAAACCGACATAAGTATTTAACAATAAATTTGATGCCACATTTTCATCTCAATAACTCAAGGAGTACAATGAAAAATTTTTATAAATTTTTAGAAACTTCTTTTTATTTCGAATTTCCAGTTTTTCCAACCACAACCTGTTGATAAATTTCCACAGATGATTTTAGAAAAATTTGCAAAGAGTTTTTTGAAATTTGAATTACCATTAGAGCTATTCTACTTTTTATCGCCCGAACAGGTGTAAAAGCTCTCAAAAATAATGACTAGAATCTCGTAACTGATTTTAAATAAATCGATAGGGTTATTGTAAAATGCATACCAATTGAATGTTTTTATTGTAATTATTGTTCTCTTGTTTCATTAAAAATTTCAACAAAAATATTCTGATTAAAACTACCTTAAACGCTGACCTGGCTATCAAAAAAATAAACCCGGCAGGAAAATTGAATAAACCCTATTTAAAACTTTTAAAATCTTCCAAAATAATAAGGAAATATTGTTTCTTTGTTATCTATATAAAAACACAGAATATGAAAGAAATTAAACTCAAAAAAAAATCTCTTTTTTCTTTGGATTTGCGATTATAAACATTATGTTTGTAGGAATATATAGGACCACAACACTCCAATCCTGACAAAGATCAAAATAATTACCTGGTTTTACCCTGATCCCTTTCCTAAAAAAAATTCTTAGCTATATCATTATTGTATTGAAAGATAATACGATACTATAAATGTTATTATGAATAAATTTTACCATATTTTTTATATTTTCTGCGTACTGTTTTTGGCATTTTCTTGCACAAACACAAAAAAGATCGTCTATTTTAATAATGTAAGTGATGCGACTTTTGCTGCTATTACTGCTGACAAACCAATGATTATAAAGCCCAATGACATTTTGAGCATTACAATAAGTAGTTTGAATGCGGAAGCATCTGCTCCATTCAATTTACAAAACAATAATGTTAGTAGAGCTACAACAGTTACGGGAAGTAATACTGAATCTGGTGGCTATCTTGTTAATGCAAATGGGTCTGTTGAATTACCGATACTCGGAACATTGCAGGCTGCAGGTTTTACCAAAGAGCAATTAAAAGACAATATCACCAATCTTATTTTGTCAAAGAAATTACTTGTTAACCCTATAGTTGATATTCGTTACTTAAATTATGAGGTCACCGTGCTTGGGGAAGTAGCGAAACCCACAGTAATCACAGTTCCAAACGAAAAAATTTCTTTATTGAAAGCGTTGGGACTTGCTGGCGATCTGACTATTTATGGTAAAAGAGATAATGTCTTATTAATAAGAGAAGAAAACGGAAAAAAAATTACGAGACATATTGATTTGAATTCAAGCAATTTTTTTAACTCGCCCTATTACTATTTACAACCAAACGATGTGATATATGTGCAACCTAATGCTACAAAAGTGGCCACAGCGGGAAGATCTCAACAGTTTTTACCGATTATTTTTAGTGCACTGTCAGTTTTAGCAATTGTTATAGATCGGGCATTAAGATAAATTGAATATAAAGATGCAAACAGTCAGACATAGATTAACTGAGGATAAACAAGAAAACTTGGTGCAACAATTTGCTTCGAAGTATGCTCCGTATTGGCCTCTTTTCTTGGTAGCTACTTTTATTGCGATCGTAATTGCGTATACCTATCTTCGATATACAACCCCTGTTTACGAAGCAACTGCCACTGTTATTATAAAAGATGAGAAAAAAGGAAATGAAGAATCTAAAATAGTAGAATCCCTAGACCAAATATCTTCCAAAAAAATAGTTGAAAATGAAATTGAAATTATCCAGTCCAGGAAATTGATGGAGAATGTGATTAGTTCTCTGGGGCTTTATGCTCCGGTTTATCACAAAGGAGACGTCCATGACGTATTGGCTTACACGCAATCCCCGATTTCGATAATTGCCTTATTTCCAGATTCGTTGAATTATATAAAAAAAATAGATCTAAACTTTGATAATAATAAACAACTGGTTACTCTTGACCATAAATATGAATTTCCTCTTGATAGTTTTGTAGTTACTCATTATGGGAGACTAAAGTTTATTCCTAATAAATATTTTGTATCCGATACCGCAAGCAGACAGTTATACTTTACGCTTAACTCACCAAAAAATGTTACTGCTTCTTTCCTTTCGGGATTAAAAGCAGAATCAGCCAGTAAATTGTCATCAATTGTTGATTTGAGCTATCGGGACGTTGATCCACTCCGCGCTGAAAATATACTAGATCAGCTAATAAAATCTTATCAGGAATCCGCAACTACTGAAAAGAATATTTTGGCAAGCAATACACTCTCATTTGTGAATAATCGTCTTGCCCTTGTGTCCCATGATCTGGATTCAATAGAAAAAAAGATACAACAATTCAAATCAGGTAACCAGGCCGTTGATATAAGCGCCCAAGGTCAATTATTTTTACAAAATGTTAGTGCTAATGATCAAAAACTTGGTGATGTCAACACTCAAATTGCTGTTTTAGATAAAGTTGAAAATTTTGTAAAATCAAATACGAATAGTAAAGCAGGAATTGTTCCCTCTACTCTTGGCATTAGTGATCCAATGCTTAATCAATTGATCGATAAATTATACACTTCAGAACTGGAATATGATAATTTAAAGAAAACTGTTGGAGAAAATAATCCAAGCCTGGTAGCAATTGCAGACAGGATTAATAAAATCAAACCAAGCATCTTAAGTAATATCAACAGCCAGCAACAAAGTCTGAAAGCAACACGTGAAAATATTGCTTCTACCAATGGAGCCTATAATTCAATGCTACAGACAGTTCCCGTAAAAGAAAGAGCTCTTCTTGATATCAGTAGAGAACAACAAATAAAAAGTAATTTATATTCCTTCCTGCTACAAAAGAGGGAAGAAAGTGAAATTGCCTATGCTTCTGCTGTTTCAAATAGCAGAGTGGTAGATTTTGCACAAGCAAGTCCGGATCCAGTTAGTCCAAAGAAGGTTCTGATCTATCTTTTGTCTATTGTCGTTTTGATCGGAATATGCGGAGCATTTATTTTTATCAAAGAATACCTTACTGGTAAAGTGTTATACAGAAATGAAATTGAATCGCTTACTACAATTCCAATTATTGGTGAGATCGCTTTTGATAAATCAAAAGATAAAATCGTTATACAAAAAGGCACCAGGAGCTTTGTCGCTGAAGAATTTAGAAAACTAAGGATTTCTTTATCTTTTTTAGGAATTGATTCTTCACATAAAAAAATTCTTATTACATCAAGCATCTCAGGTGAAGGCAAAAGCTTTATTTCAGCAAATCTTGCCGTTAGTCTTTCCCTTACCGGCAAAAAAGTGGTACTTGTTGATATGGATCTTAATAATCCAACTATTGACAAAATATTAAATGTAAATCGTGAACAAGGTGTAACTGAATTTTTGGAAGGTGAAAAATATCCTGAAGAAATTATCAAACACCTGGATTCATACGAAGACTTATTTTTTATTTCCGCAGGGGGAATTCTTCCGGAAAACCCATCGGAACTTCTTTCTAATGGCAAAGTGAATGAATTGATCAATTATCTCGAAAATATATTTGATTATGTAATCATTGACACTTCGCCAATGGTGTTAGTAACAGATGGTTATTTATTGACCGGTTTATGTGATGCTACTTTATACGTAATCAGACATCATTATACACCAAAATTTATTATTAAAAGACTCGACGAAAACATTCATATCAATCCTATTAATAATCCGGCTATTATATTCAATGGGGTCAAAATGAGGGGATTTTTCAAAAATAATTATGGCTACGGTTATGATTATGTATATGGAAATAAAGACAGGAAAAAAAGCGAAAAAAATCCAATAGCTAAATATTAAAATCTCAATCCATGAAATATTCAAATTCTCAATACGTTAAGATGTAACTGAGGGCGGCGAAGCCATGTTCTTCTTATAGTATTTTCAAATATCAATCCTTTGAATTGCTGCAAATTTAAATTTTTAAAAAAAAAATTATGCAGAAGAATTGGTATATGGTTTATACGAAACCCAGATGGGAAAAGAAAGTAGCAACCACACTTACAAAAAGGAAATTTGAAAATTTCTACCCCGTTAATAGTAAGTCAGTAATGTCTTATCAAAAAATAAAGATCCATCAGGGCCCTTTATTTGAATGTTGCATTTTTGTTAATGCCGCTGAAAGCGAAATCTCCAAAATCAGAATGATTGAAGGAGTTATGAACCTCGTATATTGGAAAGGCAAACCAGCGATTGTTCAGGCCGATGAAATTGAAATAATCAGAGATTTCACCAATGATCATCAAAACATTCAAATAGAGAAAACGAAAGTGAATCTCAGCGATGTTGCAAAAGTTATTGATGGCTCAAAGTATTCCATTGCTGGAAATGTTTTGACTGTCAAGAATACGAGGTTCAAAGTAAATTTACCATCCATAGGATACACGCTAGCTGCACAAATTGAAACAATAACGCCTTTACATCGCGAACTAATATTTGGCGAAAAAGGACTTTTTTTACAATCGTAAATTTGCAAAAAGATTATTTTACAGGTTAAAATTAGATATAACAATATAAATACTCTCACATCGGAATGAATCGCTTACCAGATTATTCCTCATAAACCACAAATCAACCCCAATTTGTGTCTCTATTATTCATTCCAAAATCATAGTTTTGAAATATGAAGTCTGCATTAATTACTGGTATCACCGGTCAGGACGGTGCATACCTGGCTGAATTACTTTTATCAAAGGGGTATCGGGTCCATGGAGTTAAGCGAAGATCATCATTAATCAACACCTATCGTATTGATCATTTGTATGTTGATCCGCATGAAAATCATGCAAACTTTCAATTGCATTATGGCGATATGACGGATAGTACAAATCTTATCCGAATCATCCAGGAAACGCAGCCAGATGAGATATATAATCTGGCCGCAATGAGTCACGTAAAAGTTAGTTTTGATAACCCGGAATATACGGCAAATGCGGATGGAATCGGCACTTTACGCCTTCTCGAAGCCATCAGAATTTTAAAACTACAGAACAAAACAAGGATCTATCAGGCTTCCACCTCTGAATTATTCGGATTAGTTCAGGAAGTGCCTCAAAAAGAAACGACTCCATTTTATCCCAGGAGCCCTTATGGAGTAGCAAAGCTATATGCATATTGGATCATTGTAAATTATAGAGAAGCATATAATATGTTCGCCTGCAATGGAATCCTTTTCAATCATGAAAGCCCTTTACGGGGTGAAACTTTTGTAACCCGTAAAATAACAAGAGCAGTTGCAGCGATTGCTGAAGGATTACAAGACACCTTATTTTTAGGAAACTTAAATGCTAAAAGAGATTGGGGACATGCAAAAGATTTTGCAGATGCTATGTGGAGAATCTTGCAGCAAGATACTCCTGAAGATTATGTAATTGCCACCGGAATAGCAACTTCTGTCAGAGATTTCACCAAGATGGCCTTTGCCAGCGCAGGAATTGAAGTCGAATTTACTGGAATTGGCACGGAAGAAAAAGGAATTGTAACATGTTGTCGCAATAAAAAATACCATATCGCGAAAGGAAAAGAAGTGGTAGCAGTTGATAAAAATTATTTTCGTCCTACAGAAGTTGATCTTCTAATTGGAGATGCAACTAAAGCAAAAGAAAAATTAGGCTGGACTCCTACTTATACCTTATCAGAGTTGATAAATGAAATGGTAAATAATGATTTGAAAACTTATAAGATGAGTTTGCAAAGAAGGTATTTCACATAATAGTTTTGATTTTTATTTTTAAAAGTATGTCACTTATAAAGTTCAATTGTGAGCATTGAAACACTAAAAGTTAATCTGAAAGAGAAGGTTGATAAGGTTATTACTTTGATCAGCAGTTTCGTCAATAAAGGACAGGAACGAAGCGTCAAAGCAAAAAAAAATATCCTAGCGACGATCGTTCTCAAGGGCATAAGCATAATTATAAGCCTTATATTGGTTCCTCTGGCGATTAATTACATCAACGTATCTCAATATGGAGTATGGCTGACATTGAGTTCAATTGTTGTTTGGTTCAGCTTTTTCGATATTGGGCTTACCCAAGGGTTACGTAATAAATTAGCAGAGGCTATCGCTAAAGGAGAAACTGAACTTGCTCAAATATATATAAGTACGACCTATGCTGTTCTAACGATTATCTGCACGGGATTATGGTTAATTTTTTTGGTAGTTAATAATTTTTTGGACTGGTCACGTATTTTGCATATTTCCAAAGACATGAGTGCGGAAGTATCCATACTGGCCGTTATTGTATTTACTTATTTTTGCATCCAATTTGTATTAAGAATTATCACTACAATATTAATAGCGAATCAACAACCTGCAATTACTTCTTTGGTAACTGTTTTGGGACAGATTCTTTCGCTCATTTTCATTTTCATACTGGTAGAAACAACACATGGGTCTCTCCTTAAATTAGGAACAGTATTTTGCGTCTCTCCGATTTTGGTTTATATTGGTGCAAGCTTTTTCTTTTTCAAAGGATCTTATAAAAAATATAAACCTTCATTCTCAAAAGTCAAATTTAGCTATTCTAAAGGGCTTCTGAGTTTAGGGTTCATCTTTTTCGTGATTCAAATTGCAGGCATCGTTCAATACGAAACATCAAACTTAATCATAGCCCGCAGTTTTACTACCGCAGACGTAACATTTTATAATATAGTTTACAAATATTTTGGGGTATTAGATATGGTGTTTGTAATATTTCTTGCACCTTTTTGGTCCGCATCCACTGAAGCTTTTTTGAAAAATGACCTCGACTGGATCAGAAAAGGAATCCGAAGATACAATCAACTGAATATTTTACTTTTCATCGCAGGCTGTATCATGTTGTATTTTGCACAGGATATCTATGATTTATGGTTGGGTAAAGGAAAAGTCCAAATTAGTTTTTATCTTTCTTTTTGGGGCTTTCTTTATTTCATGATGACAACATTTGTTGCCACTTATGTTGCACTTTTGAATGGAATCAATGCGTTGCGGATACAATTCATCGCGTGCCTGATCAGTCCATTTATTTTTATTGGAGTGGCCATCCTATTGATAAAATACTATCACATGGGCCCTTATGCTCTTTTTATCGCATCAATTGCAAGTAATTTCAATGGTTTAATTCTGGCGCCTATTCAATATCATATGGTAGTAAACAAACAAAAAAAGGGAATTTGGATCAGATAGAATTATGAATATCCTATACGATCATCAAATGTTTTTGAAGCAGAAATATGGAGGAATTACAAAATATTTCTGTGAACTAATGAAAAATCTGCCTGAAGGAAATAGTTATGATTTATCGGTTCTTTTTTCAGGAAACCAATACCTCAAAGATTATAAATTCAAAAAAACGAATCTGAGTCTGCCGGATCTTGAATTTCGGGGAAAGGGTCGATTGAAAACTAATTTTTATCAAATCAATAAACTTTACAGTGAATATAAAATTTCAATGAAAAAGTTTGACGTTTTTCATCCAACTTATTACGACCCGTACTTCCTCAAAAATCTTAAGAAACCTTACGTAATTACAGTTCATGATTTAATCGAGTTTAAGTTTCAGGAACAGTATAAAAATGAATCTCTCATTCCGGATATGGAGAAGGTGATTAAGAAAGCCAACCGGATCATTTCTATCAGTAAGAATACCAAAAAGGATTTAATTCAATTTTTGAATATTTCACCGGATAAAATTGATGTAATTTATCATGGCTTCAATCTACCCACAAAAAAGCCAGGTAAAAATAATCTGGGCCGATACATTTTATTTGTTGGCGTGAGGACTGGTTATAAAAACTTCTCTAACCTGGCCAAAGCTTATAGCATTTTGCGAAAGCATGATGATACTTTGAATCTGGTTTGTGTGGGACAACCTTTTCTTAAAAATGAAATTCAAGAATTGAAATCACTGCAAATTTTCGATTCTACATCTGTATTTGGTGTTAATGAAGAACAACTAAATAAATTTTATGCAAACGCACTTGCTTTCATTTATCCATCTATGTACGAAGGATTTGGGATGCCGGTTTTAGAAGCTTTCGCAAATAGTTGTCCGGTATGTTTGAGTAACACTAGTTCCTTACCGGAAGTAGCGGGGAACGCAGCGGAATATTTCGACCCAACAAGTCGGGACTCAATTTTAGAAGGAGTTAAAAAGGTAATTTATAATAAAGCATATTCAGAAAAACTTGTTGAAGAAGGTGAGATTCAACTTAAGAAATTTTCATGGATTAATTGTGCAACGAGCACAGCAGAAACTTATCAAAAAGCAATTTCATAATGGGATCTGCTTTTTCCAATATGGTTCAAGAAATTAATTTAGAAGAAGAATTTATATTACCTAAGAAGAAGATAACCGCACTTAACATCTTTTGGGCGGGTATAATAATTTATACCTTAGCTTATGTAATAAAAACGAACCCACATTTCAATCTAAAAATAGGAGAATTGATCCAATTCATTGGATTAATATTATTTCTTCCGGCAGG
Organism: Ginsengibacter sp.; assembly: GCA_039935455.1. Lineage (GTDB taxonomy): Bacteria > Bacteroidota > Bacteroidia > Chitinophagales > Chitinophagaceae > Ginsengibacter. The sequence goes on along the minus strand of JBDTKF010000057.1, from coordinate 24,328 downwards.
AATTTATCTTACCGAATTAAAAATAAAGAATCGATACCTCGCATTCATTTTCGTTATCTATTTAATTTGGTCTGTTGCCATTATTTCAAGAGGAATTCACTTCAACTATCATTCCGTAAAAGAAATGCTGATTGAAGCTAATTTCGGGATCTTAATTTATTTCGCACCACTCATACTCTTATTCCCACAGGATTTCTTTTTCTTCAAAAAATTATTTCAAGCAATCGTCACTCTTGGAATATTCTTCCTCATTTACAATGTTATTTATATAAAAGACTTGATGGCCCGGACTTCCGACACACAAGATGTGATCGAATATCTTACTAAATTTTTGGGGATTACCTGCGGTTTCATTCTCTTAACATACAAATATCATTCAAGAAAGAAAAATTTATTGGCACTTGGAGTCATGCTTCTTTGTTTATTATTTTCTCTTTATAATGCACGAAGAGGTTTATCACTTATATGCGGCAGCATTTTGTTATTCACCTATTTCATGTATCTATTCAATAGCAAGAAAGTAATACTGATTATTTATTCATCAATTTTACTAATTACCTCAGGTGCTTATTATGCAAGTACAATTAATAATATTGATAATAACACATTACTCAACTATATTGTTGAAAGAGGAGAAGAAGACACTCGTACGCCAGTAGAATTGTATTTTTATTCTGATTTCAAAACCAATGATTGGGTATTAGGGAGAGGAATAAATGGTCAATATTATTGCCCCGGAATTGATGTGGATCCGCCCTCAGACTTTAGATCCTACATAGAAACGGGTTATTTGCAAATAATTTTGAAAGGTGGAATGATAAATTTAATACTTTACTTATTAATTCTAATTCCGGCTTTCTTTTTAGGATTATTCTATTCCAGAAACATTTTCGCCAAAGCAGGATCAATCTGGATACTTGTTTCATTATTTAGTTTATATCCTTCGATGGTAAATATTTTTACGCTTAATTATTTATTAGTTTGGATATCTGTTGGAATTTGCTATTCCCAAAAACTAAGAAGACTTTCGGATGAGCAGATAAAAGAATTTTTATTATTTCCTGAACTCATGTAATTAACAAATAAATTTTGGTTCAAATTTAAAATAATGGATGCCGGAATCAGTGTAATTATTCCAACTTACAATCGGGAAAAGTTTATAGGAGAAGCGATTAAAAGTGTTCTTCAACAAGATTATGAAAACAAGATTGAGATTATTGTTACTGATGATGGATCTACAGACAAAACCATTGAAATTGCAAAATCATTTGGGGATAAAGTGATTGTTGCTTTGAAACCTGATAATTGTAATTCGCAAGGTGTTGCCGCAAATAGAAATCGTGGAATACGATTAGCGACTCAACCTTTTGTCAGCTTTCTTGATTCTGATGATTTTTATTTACCCGGCCATTTGAAAAAGCTCGCGCAGTGTTTGGAAAAAAATCAATCTTTGGGTTTTGCTTTTTGCAGATTGTTGGAGTTAAAGGAAGAAAATAATAAATATTTATTTAAACCATGGACTCATATTTATTTATTTGAAAATGATATCAAAAATCTGGTGGTATCCAGGATTAAGATAGTTCATACAAATAGTATCATGCTGAGAAGAAATATTTTTGATGAAATTGGACTTTTCAATGAATCCTATTCTAATGGTGAAGATGGTGATTTATGGATGAGGGTAAGCGAAGTTTATAAAGGTTCATTTTCTGATCATTACGGTGCTGTTTACCGCTGTCACCACGGTGTTGCACAACTAACAAAAAATTCAGAGGAAGAAATAAAACAATGTTTCATCAACATTTATACTAACGCAATTTCCCGTTATTATAAATTGAACTTGAAGGACTCACAACGAATATTTCAACTTCAGCATTGGCTGATAATATGCAAATTTCGAAATACAAGGAAACAATACTATTCCAAACTTCTTGGGTTAATTTGTGCTTATCCTTTCTGCTATTTGAAAACATTACCTGTCCGCTTTAGTGAAATTCTAGAGAATCGCAAATCACGAATATGGCATAATTTGGATAACTATTTATAATTCTGGATTAAAAGTTGTTTTACTATAAATAAATTGAACTAATATAAATTGAAAGCCCCAAGTATTGATAAAGAAAAAGCATTAATCGTCTTAGGTGATTTAAGTTACCCTTCCGGAAACTCATTATCCAACAGAATCCATTTATATTCAAAAGGAATCAGAGATGAAAAGATATTTCCTTTCATAATTAATATTCAATCATCTCATAAAGAAAAACAAGATTATGATTACCTAGGAAGGTTCGAAGGAATTCCGTTTTATTATGCCCAGAAGACCTCATTATATCAAACAAATCCGATAAGAAGAAATTTCAAAAAAGCATTAGGTGTTTTTAATACTTTGGCAATGATTAACCGTTTACGAAAAAACAGGAAAGTAACCGTTCTATATTATTCGATCAGTTTTCATTACGAATTAATTTTCTTTTTATATCTGAAAATACTCAGAATCCCAATAGTAAAAGAATGCAACGAAGCCCCGCTGTTTTTAATTAAAGAAAAGAAGAACCTTAAATTTCATACTTTTCTACTGAAACATGTTGAATTAAAAATGTACAATCAAATAATTGTCATTTCCGATTATTTGTATAAGTATTATTGCCACTACCTTTCAGCTAATAAGATCTTGCAGGTGCCCATACTCGTTGACATGAAAAGGTTTTGCAATGTCCCTGTGCAAAAAAAAGAAAAGAGCAACGAAAAAATAATTACTTACATCGGTTCTATGGTTGGAAATAAGGATGGATTGGAAGATCTGATCGAAGAAATTTCACTTATAGAAAAAAGCCAAAATCAAATTAAATTACAATTGGTTGGTACCGCAAAAGATTACCATATCAAAAAGTTGAAGAATAAAGTTAGAGCCATGGGACTTGAAGATGTAGTTAATTTTCTCGGGCTAAAGAAAAGTATTGAAATTCCAAAAATATTAATGAATTCAGATTTACTGGTTTTATCGAGGCCCGATACCAATCAATCAAAAGCAGGGTTTCCTACGAAGTTGGGTGAATATCTTGCTTCGGGAAGACCCGTGGTAATAACGACTACAGGAGAGATTCCAAAATATTTGACAGATGAAAAAAATGCATACCTCGTGAAGCCAGATCAGATTGAAAACTTTGCAAAAAAAATTGTGTATGCTCTGAATGACAAAAACGCGCTCAAAATTGGCGCAGAAGGATACCAGGTAGCTAACAAAAATTTCAATTATCATCTTTACGGAAATAAACTATCCAACTTTTTATTTCAATAGAATGAAATAAATTGATTCTCGTAAACAATCATAAAATGCAGAAAATACATGTGTGGCATAGCCGGTAAAATAAATTTTGATCCTGATCACAAAATCGATGAGTTCGAATTAAAGAGTATGACAGATAGCTTGTACGATCGTGGGCCTGATGATGAAGGATTTTACTTGAATAAAAATATAGGGTTAGGATTTCGCCGTTTAAGTATTATAGATTTAAGCACCGGCCATCAACCTCTTTCAAATGAAGATGGAAGTATATGGATCGTCTTCAACGGAGAAATATATAATTACCAGGAATTACAGGAAAAACTGATTCAGCAAGGCCACATTTTCAAAACGAAATCCGATACCGAAACCATTGTGCATTTATATGAGCAACATGGCTTTGATTGTCTGAAGTATTTAAGAGGGATGTTTAGTTTTGCTATTTGGGACAATAATTTGAAACAGCTTTTTTGTGCACGTGACCGTTTTGGTATAAAACCCTTTTATTATTATTTTGACAAAGAGAAATTTGTTTTCGGATCAGAAATAAAAACATTATTAAAAAGTAGAGGAATCGACAAAAGCCTCTCTTACGAAGCACTTGATTCATACTTTGCTTTTGGATATATAAGCAACGATCTTTCAATCTATAAGAATATAAAAAAATTAAATCCTGCACATTATCTTGTACTTTCTCTCGATAAAAAATCTAATGTCAGTATAGAAAGATATTGGGACATAATTTTTGAACCCGATTATTCAAAAACAGAAGAGGATTGGTGCAGAGAAATAGAAACATGTTTTTCTGAAACTGTTAAGTTGCACATGATTTCTGAAGTACCATTAGGCGCTTTTTTGAGCGGAGGTATAGATTCCAGTTCAGTAGTCGCGATGATGGCAAAGAATTCGAACAGGCCTATAAAAACATTCTCAATTGGATTTAAGGAGCAAACGTATAATGAATTAAAATACGCAAGAGAGATTGCAAATAAATATGGGACCGAACACCACGAACAAATTGTTGAACCTGAATCGATGAGTTTATTACCCAAATTGGTAAAAGCCTACGATGAACCTTTTGCCGATTCTTCGGCAATTCCAACTTATTACGTTTCCAAATTAGCACGTGAATTTGTAACGGTAGCTCTTTCTGGCGATGGAGGAGATGAGTTGTTCGCCGGTTATGATAACTATAATAAATTGAATAAGATCAAAACTTCTTCATTTCACTCAAGCAATCCTTTTGTTAATAAAATGATCTGGGGTAACTTATATAAATTGATTCCTCAATCTGTAAGCGGTAAAGGTTTATCTTATCTACTGTCTCACGATAAAAAATACATTGGTGCATATGCTTCCTTTTGGCCATTGGATGAGAGAAAAAAGCTTTTAATGGAACATTCGAAAATTGATTATCAAAAAGCATCAGAAGGATATAAAGAAAATATTTTGAAAGAGGGGGAAAAGAATGATTTTATATCCAATCTTCAGTTTTTGGATATGAGATCTTATATGGTAGATGACATTTTAACAAAGGTTGACCGGGCAAGCATGATGAATTCTCTCGAAGTAAGGGTCCCCTTTTTGGATCATAAATTCGCGGAATTAACTTTCAGAATTCCTTCCTCAATGAAACTTCATAAAAACTCTCAGAAATATATTTTTAAAAAATCAATGGAATCGTTTTTACCACCCAATATTTTCAACCACGAAAAGCAAGGTTTTGGTATTCCCCTTTCCTATTGGTTCAAAGACGACCTTAAAGAATATGTAAATGATACCTTACTTTCAGAAAGTTCGTTTTCTACAAAGTATTTGAGCAAAAAAATTATCAAAAAGACGATAGCTGACAATAACAAAGGCATGCGTAATCTGAGTTCAAAAATCTGGTCCTTAATTTTTTTTGAAGAATGGCTGAAGCAAAACCAGGATCTGTGAAGATATTATTTTTTATAGATTCTTTACAGGCTGGTGGCAAAGAAAGAAGATTAACGGAACTCATGAAGGAGTTGAAAAAAGATTCCCCGATTGAGTTTGAATTAGTCGTAATGAATAGAGAAATCTATTACAAGCAGGTTCTCGATCTTAAAATTAGAATTCATTATTTGATCAGAAAAACAAAAAAGGATTTGTCAATATTCAGACAGTTTTATGCTATTGGTAAAAGTTTTCGGCCGGATATTATCCATTGCTGGGATAGTATGACAGCCATTTATGCTATTCCAACTTGTAAATTATTAAACATAAAACTTGTCAACGGATTGGTTGTAGACACGCCTGTAAAAGGAATTCATAATAAATATCGGTCCCGCGCTAAACTCACTTTTCCATTTTCAAATCTGATTATCGGTAATTCTAAAGCAGGCTTATCTGCGTATAATGCACCTGCCGGAAAGTCTGCATGTGTTTACAATGGAATGGACTTAAACAGATTTGAAAATCTGGAAGACCCTTTGTCAGTATTGAAGAAAATATTTAAGAACGAGTATCAAGGATTATTTATAGTGGGGATGGTAGCAGCCTTTGAAGATCGTAAAGATTACAGAACTCTGATAAAGACTGCAATCAGAATGGTTAAGGAACATGAAAATATCAGGTTCATAATGGTAGGCGATGGTTCTAATTTAAACGAAATAAAAAAAACAATTCCTCTATTATTAACTGATAAAATTATTTTCCTGGGTAAAAGATCCGACGTAGAATCAATAGTAAATGTTTTTGATGTTGGTATATTACTTACAAACTCAAAAGTGCATGGCGAAGGAATTTCAAATTCACTCATTGAATACCTCGCATTAGGCAAAGCTGCAATAGCAACTCGTGGTGGAGGAACCGATGAAGTTATCGTGGATAACGAAAATGGTTATCTTATCGACCCGGAAAATGAAGATCAGTTGGTAAACAAAATTGAAATAATTATGCAAAACCAAGAGTTAAAAAAACGGCTAGGTGATTTTGGTTATAAATTTGCCCGTGAGAAATTCGATCTCAAAATAATGTCTGACAATTATATTACTATTTACAAAACTTTAATAAATAAAAAATAATCAGTGAATATTTTAGTAACAGGTGCGGCGGGTTTCATTGGATCAAATGTCAGTGAACATTTGATTGCACAGAACCACAAAGTTATAGGAATTGATAATTTTGACGATTTCTATCCCAGGAAAATAAAAAACTCAAATCTTGAACAACTACTATCTGACAATAACTTTACGTTTTATGAATCCGATATTCGGGATAAGGATGCTTTGAATTCCATATTTTCTTCTAATCAAATTGACATTGTTATTCACCTCGCCGCCAAAGCGGGTGTAAGACCATCTATAGATTCTATTTCAGAATACTACGATGTAAATGTAAACGGAACAGTGAACCTGTTAGAATCGATGAAAGCCCACGGGGTTGTGAAGATGCTGTATGCTTCTTCATCTTCTATTTATGGTAATAATTCAAAAGTTCCTTTCTCTGAGGAGGATCGGGTTGATAATCCAATTTCTCCATATGCTTCCACCAAAAAAAGTGGCGAGCTTTTATGTCATGTCTATTGTCACTTGTACAAATTTGACATCACCTGCCTGAGATTTTTTACGGTCTTCGGTCCACGTCAGCGGCCAGATTTGGCTATTCATAAATTTACAAGATTAATTGATGAAGGACTGGTACTTCCATTTTATGGTGATGGCACTACATCACGAGATTATACTTACATAGATGACATTGTAAATGGCATCGACTGTGCATTAAATGCTCTTGATGGATATCGTATTTATAATTTAGGAGAGTCAAGAGTAATAAGTTTAAAAAACCTTGTTGAAACTATAGAGAAAATACTGGATAAAAAAGCTGTCTTAGAATTTCTTCCATTACAGCCAGGAGATGTAAATACCACGTATGCCGATATATCCAAAGCAAGGCTGGAGATCGGTTATGAGCCCAAAACCGATATTGAAACTGGAATTGAAAAATTTATAAATTGGTATAAGAAAAACAAAGCTTTTTTATCAGCATCATAAAATGTTACAGTCATAACACAGTCAAAATTTCATATAATATTTGGGGGAAATCAAAGTTCACATAGTTCCGTTACTGAACGGGTAGATATTAAAAAGTGAGGAAAACCGTCAGGGCATTAAAGAGTAAAAGATGAAAATCTTATTTGGAGTTCCAATAAAAATTCATAAAGAAATTGCTGATGCAGAAGTGGAAGCTTTTAAAAATCTGGGGAACAATGTAGAAACTTCATTTTATGGCAACTCCGATCAGGTCACAGGACTATTTGGACGATTTTTCTTAATTATAAAAAATGCAACAAATCTTAAAAGAAAACTTATAAAACAGAAAAGTGATTTGGTCTACTTAAATACTGCTTTCGATTTCAAAACTCTGATTCGGGATTCGATTTCAATTTTCTTTTTAAAATTTTTCAATAAAAAAATCCGCATCGTTCTAAAAACACATGGAACCATAAAATCAACAGTAAACTCGAAAAGCTTTCTTGAAAAATATGTGTATAAAAACACGGATCTCATACTGGTTCTATCCAAAGAAGAGCAAAGGAGTTTCGAAGAAATATTTCCTGGCCAAAATAAAGTTTTTGTCACTGCAAATCCGGTTGATTTTGCAAATTATACACCAGATCCGTATTTCAAAAGGAAATTGAACATCGGGGAAGATTGTACAACATTATTATTTGTCGGACGATTTTTGGAACAGAAGGGAATTTTGGATTTAATACAAGCCTGCAAAATAGTAAAAGAAAAATCGCTTTGCTTTAAACTAATTTGTCTGGGTAATGGCCCGTTATTTGATGAAGTTAGACTACTCTCAGAAAAATTAAACTTGAAAAATGAAATTATTTTCATAGGTCATATTCCTGAAGAGAATACGAAATATTATTATTCAAATTGTGATATCACCATTCTACCCTCTTATAGAGAAGGATTTCCAATGGCTATCTTCCAATCTGTTGCTGCGGGGAAGGCCGTAATCACTACCAAAATAAATGCTTGTAGAGATTATTTCAAGGAATACGAAAATTGCTTATGGGTAGAAAAGAAAAATCCCCTGGACTTATCTGAAAAGATTTTGATTTTGTCTCAGAATAAAACCTTGCGGGAAAATATCAGTGTAAATAATTTGACTCTAGCTCAAAGATTTACTGCTCAGAATATAGCAAGCAATTTAAATGCAAAATTCGAAAAGCTTTTAGACAAAGATCTTCATTAATGAATAGTGTAACAAGTATAAAAAAAATGAAAGAATACGGAACAATGGAAATATCGAAAGAAAAAAAGACTACAAGTTTGGATAAAGAAGTAATTAAAAGCATATCCAGGTTTCTCACCTGGTTCGAATCTAACGGATACTATTCTTATGATCAATACGATTTCTGGAGTACTCGGTTTGGCATTAAAGCAAAACAGATTTATTATAAGAATAAATTTGCCGGAATCCCTTTTGTCGCTCCGGTATTTTTAGCAGAAATTTTTTTCCCATCCGTGAGAAAAGCTTTTGTTACTAAAAAAAGATTCCCCATAGCAGACGCACATTTTATAATGGGGTTTCTAAATTTTTACGAAACAACTTCAGACGAGAAGTATTTAAAAGAAGCACAACTCATTGCTCAGGAGTTATTGAAAAGTTCTGTAAGTGGATTTTCAGGAAATAGTTGGGGGTATCCTTTTGATTGGATGACAACTCGTGGGTTATGGACCAGTGGAATACCACTGATAACAACCACTGGCTATTGCTTTGAAGCCTTTCTTAAACTGTATGATATTACAAACGATCAGAAATATCTGGATACGGCTTATTCCATATTTCTATTCACATTGAATGATCTTACTGATACACAAATAGACTATGAAACCGCCGCTTGCAGCTACTCTCCGGTTGACAACAGCCAGATTGTGAATGCAAATGCTTATAGAGCCTACGTTTTAACGGAAGGTTCTGTTCGTTTTGATCACGAAGAAGCAAGTAAGAAAGCATCAATGAATATTAACTTCATTCTAAAAAATCAAAACCCGGATGGTTCCTGGAAATATGCGGTAAATGATGAAAGAGATAATTTTGTGGATAATTTTCATACCTGCTTCGTTCTAAAGAACCTGATTAAAATCAATAGAATAAGAAATGATGATAAAATTTCGTTTACTATAAATAAAGGATATAATTTTTATAAAAAAAACTTAATCGATACTTCAGGACAACCACTACCCTTTGCAAAACTTTCAAGACTAAACGTTGTAAAAAGAGAATTATACGATTATGCTGAAGGGATTTCGCTTGGTTTATTGATGGAAGCTGAAGATAAGGATGCAAGAAATATTGTGACGGTAATGGTCGAAGACTTAATATCCAAATATCAAAATAAGAATGGAAGTTTTATTACCCATCTTAGTATCTTAAATATGAAAAACAAAATTCCTTATTTGAGATGGCCTCAGTCACAATTGTTTTATGCATTAACTAACTATTTAAAGAAATAATTGAATGTGTGGAATTGCAGGAAGTATCAATACCCCAATAGATCAGAAAACGCTCGAACTCATCCGACATAGAGGGCCCGATTCTAAAGGTTTGGTAGAAGATCGACTTGATAATAATAAAGTCTATTTTGGGCATACAAGGTTATCCATTGTTGATTTAAGTGAAGCCGGTAGCCAGCCAATGTATTCAGATTGCGGAAATTATTGCATTACTTTCAACGGCGAAATTTACAATCACCTGGAGCTTAGAGAAAGATTGCATGGTATAAATTTCAAAGGTCACTCAGATACAGAAACAATTCTTTATTACATCAGAGAATTCGGCATCGAAGCAGTGGCAGAATTCAAAGGAATTTTCGCATTCGGATTCTTAGACAAAATCCATAAAAAATTATTCTTGGTTCGGGATCACTTCGGTGTAAAGCCATTATATTATTTCCACAAAGACAACAAACTGGTATTTGGATCTGAATTGAAAGTAATCCTTTCGAATGCAACCTATGAAAAAGAATTGAATTTGGATGCTTTAAATGCATATCTCACTTTACGTTATAATCCATCGCCAGCTACTCTTTTCAAAAACATAATGAAATTGAAGCCAGCGAGTTATCTGGTTTATGGTATGGACGGCGGAATAAAAGAAAAAAAGTATTGGAATGCACCTCAAAAAATTAATCATCAAATAACAAAAGAAAATGCTGTTGAGGAATATAAACATTTACTATCCCAGGCAGTAAAACGGCAATTATTAGGAGATGTACCTGTTGGACTTTTGTTGAGTGGTGGCCTCGATTCAGCTGTTCTTGGGTTTCTGATGTCAAAATATAATACAACTCCAATCAAAACCTTTACTCTTGGATTTGAGGGCAAAGGTGATTTCAATGAAACAACTTATGCAGCTGAAACCGCAAGTTTGATACACTCGGAACATCACGAAGTTTTGATTGATAAAGAAATTTATCTTGACAATTTTTATAAATCATTTTATCATGTGGAAGAGCCTATAGCCGAACCCACAATCCCCGCACTCTATTCAGTTTCCAAATTGGCTTCTGAATACGTAAAAGTAGTTATGAGTGGGCAAGGGATTGATGAACCAATGGCCGGCTATAAAAGGTATTACGGAGAACAAATTCTTTCTTCAAATAGAAGGCTTCTTAAAATGCTTCCTCTTGAATTATTGAGCAAAATTTTTCCAAGAAATCATACCATTGACAGAGGTTTACACGCAATGAAGTTTAACGATGAGTTGGATAGATTTGTAGGTATTTACACCATTTACAAAGAAAGTTTAAAGGAAGAAGTATACGGCAATAAGCTAATCCCTTTCAAAGGCCGGTCACTTAACTATCTTTTTGAAGATTCTTTTTCACTGGCTGATAAATCCAATGGATCTTTATCCAAGTTATTGTATGTTGACACCAGGACGATGCTTCCAGACAACCTGCTTTTATTCAATGATAAAATTACTATGGCAAATTCTATTGAGAACAGGGTGCCTTACCTGGACATAGATCTTGTCAATTTCATAGAGAGTCTGCCCATCTCTTTTAAATTGAAAGGAAGAACCGGAAAGTATTTACACCGGGAAGCAGTAAAAAGTTGGATTCCACAGAAAATTATTAATCGAAAAAAGCGTGGCTTTTCGACACCGGTAGATCAATGGTTTCAAGATGAACTCTCAAAGACTCTGGAAGATCTAATCATCAGTCAAGATTCTTTTAGTAGAATGTATTTCAATTTGGATTCATTGAAAAGAATGATTACTAATCATAAACAAAAAAAACACAATTATAAACATGAACTTTTTATGCTGCTATCTCTTGAGTTGTGGTATAAGAATTTCTATAAAAATTTTTAAAAATTGAATATTAGCATTTTTGGATTAGGTTATGTAGGATGTGTAAGCCTTGGCTGTCTTGCAAAAATCGGGCATCATATTGTTGGCGTTGACATAAGCCAAACTAAAGTAAATCAAATCAATTCCGGAAAAGCAACCATCATTGAGAAAGATATAGATATTATAATTTCAGAGCAAAGAGAAGCTGGAAATATTGAGGCCACTACTAGCTCGTATGAAGCGGTTTTGAAAACAGAAATCAGCATTATTTGTGTGGGCACTCCAAGCAGCGATAAAGGACATCTGGATTTGAAACATATTTTCAAAGTAGCAGAAGACATTGCTCTTGCTTTAAATAAAAAAAAGGAATTCCACATTATAGTAATTCGCTCAACTATTTTTCCCGGAACCTGTGATAAAGTTGCAGAACTTATAGAAACAACTTCAAATAAAAAACGCAATATTGATTTTGCTATAGTGGATAACCCTGAATTTTTACGTGAAGGTACCGCCGTGCATGATTATTTCAATCCACCACTAACTTTGGTTGGATCAGATAATATGATTGCAGCAAATAAGGTTGCCGATTTATATAGAATATTACCAGCTGAAATAATCATCACCGAACTGAGGGTTGCAGAAATCATGAAATATGTAAATAACACCTTCCACGCTTTAAAAATTTCATTCGGTAATGAAATAGGAAATATTTGTTCGGAATTGGGTGTTGATTCTCATAAAGTAATGGAAATTTTTAGCAAGGATAAACAGCTTAATATCTCGCCCTATTATTTTAAGCCTGGATTTGCCTATGGAGGTTCCTGTCTGCCAAAAGATCTAAAAGGACTTCAAACTTTGGCGCATGACATGTATGTGGAAACACCGGTAATAAACAGTATCGACAAAACGAATGAAATTCAAATACAGAGAGCGGTTAAAATGATTTATAAACATGGGAGTAAAAAGTTAGGATTTCTGGGATTGAGTTTCAAAGAAGGAACTGACGATTTACGTAACAGCCCGGCCGTCTCGATCATTGAAACATTAATTGGAAAGGGCTGCGATATTTGTATTTACGATCGAAATATCAATATCTCATTATTAACCGGAACTAATAAAGAATACATTAATTCAAAAATTCCACATTTATCTAATCTTCTAGTTGATAATGCAAGAGAAGTCATTGAAAAATCTGATGTGATCATCATTAATACTAAAGAAAAAGAATTTATTCCCTTACTAAAAGAGAATAACAATAAAGTAATTATTGATATGGTTCGGCTGGATGAAAGCCTGTTAAATAATTCCAATTATATAGGAATCAACTGGTAAAAATGTTTGAAGGAAAACACATATTAATAATTGTCGAAAATCTACCGGTTCCGTTCGACCGAAGGGTTTGGCAGGAAGCCGTTACTTTGAAAGAAGCAGGAGCCAAAGTTAGTATCATATGCCCTAAAATGAAAGGATACAACAAATCGTATGAATGTATCAATAGTATTGAGATATACAGGCATCCACTGCCTTTGGAGGCTAGTAACGCTTTCGGCTATCTTCTGGAATATTCTGTAGCTCTTTTTTGGGAATTTTTTCTTAGTGTAAAAGTTTATTATAAAAAAAAGTTCCAGGTTATACAAGGTTGTAATCCACCAGATTTAATATTCCTGGTTGCTTTATTTTATAAAATGTTTGGCGTCAAATATGTTTTTGACCATCATGATATAAACCCGGAATTGTATATAGCCAAGTATAATAAAAAAGGGTTTTTCTATAAATTTATGTTACTGGCAGAACGCTTAACATTTAAAACCGCCAACTATAGTATAGCAACAAATGAATCTTATAAGGAAATTGCTATAACTCGTGGGAAAATGCCAATTGATAAAGTTCAAGTCGTTAGAAGTGGCCCAAAGCTCGACCGGTTAACTCTCGGAGATGGAAATATTATTCATAAAAAAGGGCGTCGGTTTCTAATTGGATACGTAGGTGTTATTGGAGAACAGGAAGGCTTAGATCTTTTATTGGAGGCAGCAGAAATAATAATAAAAAAGCGTAAGGATGTTCAGTTTGCAATAATTGGGGACGGTACCGGATTGGCTAAAATCAAAGAGACCACAGCTGAATCAGGATTAGAAGATTTTGTTGATTTTTATGGAAGAGTTGATGACCAAGAAATGGTTGAAATTTTAAACACAGCAGATGTTTGTGTCAATCCTGACAAACCTACGGAGATGAATAATTTGTCCACTATGAATAAGATCATGGAATATATGGCTTTAAAAAAACCTATCGTTCAGTTCAATTTAAAGGAGGGCAAGTTATCTGCCCAAGACTCTTCTTTATATGCTGAAAATACTTCAACGGAAGATTTTGCTAATAAAATAATATGGTTACTCGAAAATGAAAACGAACGTATTGCTATGGGCAATTTCGGATATAACCGGATTATTAATGATCTTTCCTGGAAACATGAAAGTGAGAAATTGTTAGATTTATACACCAGAATTTTTCAGGAAAAATAAAGTTATAAACCCCAAACTATATAAGTGAACAAACAATTTGAACGATACCTGCAAATAATATTCTTAATACTGGACCTGGTTGCTTTGAATATTGTATTCATCCTTTCTCAATTATTTTTTACAAAAGCTGTTCATTTTGCATCATTAGATTCATATTTTAGATACATAAGCATTGCTAATATTTCCTGGATTGCTCTTGCTTTCTTTTTACGCACGTATGCCACTACAATAATTTTAAATTTTGAAGATTTTACAAAACGTACGATCCAGGTTTTTGTCATCTGGTTAATGATCATTTTATTTTATTTATTTTTCTCCAGAGAATTAATCGTTTCAAGATTTTTTATCATTGTTACTACTACTGCATTCGGACTAGGATTACTCATTAATAAATTTTTTTACCTGGGCATCTTCAAATATCTTAGATCCAGTAATCTGTTGGTTAAAAAAATAATTATTTTGGGGTATAATGAAACTGCAAAAAAATTAGCTTCCTACTTCGAACAAGATGGTTTAAACACACAGATAATTGGTTATATCGAAGATGATGAAAACATACAAGAACTTTCTCATTACCCGGTTTTAGCCAATATATCAGATACTTTGCGGGTTGCCAAAGATCTTGACGCCCAGGAAATCTTCTCCACGATAACCCCGGAGCAGAATAATTATATTTATCATCTGATGATGCAATCCGAAAAAGAATGTATTCGCTTTCGAATTGTGCCTAATCTGAGCGTTTTCATAACAAGAGATGTTCATATTGAATACTATGGTGAATTACCGATTTTGTCATTAAGAAAAGAGCCTCTGGATGATGTCGGTAATAGAATTAAAAAGAGAGCATTGGATGTAGTGGTGAGTT
The DNA here is from genome assembly GCA_039935455.1 of Ginsengibacter sp. Classification (GTDB taxonomy): domain Bacteria; phylum Bacteroidota; class Bacteroidia; order Chitinophagales; family Chitinophagaceae; genus Ginsengibacter. The sequence goes on along the minus strand of JBDTKF010000057.1, from coordinate 9,324 downwards.
TGTTTGTTACAATTTTTATTCTTTCCTGGCTAATCCCATTAATTGCCTTACTGGTTTTTTTAGAATCAGGTACCCCTATTTTCTTCAAACAATTACGCACGGGAAAAGATAAGAAATCATTTTATTGCTGGAAATTTAGAAGCATGAAGACCAACAAAGATGCTGACCTTAAACAAGCCACCCGTAATGATAGTCGAATTACTTTTTTAGGGAAATTTCTGCGAAAAAGCAGCTTGGATGAATTTCCCCAATTTTTAAATGTACTGAAAGGTGAAATGAGTTTGGTCGGCCCGCGGCCTCACATGATAAAACATACCACTGACTATTCAAAATTAGTTGAAGACTATATGGTAAGGCAATTCATAAAACCAGGAATAACAGGTTGGGCTCAAATAAATGGATTTAGAGGTGAAATCACCAACCCCGAACAAATAAAACAGAGAGTGAATAAAGATTTGTGGTACCTGGAAAACTGGAATTTATGGCTGGATATTAAAATTCTATTGCTGACAGTGTATTTCGTTTTTAAAGGGGATAACAAAGCTTATTGATTTCAAGGAAGAATTGCATCGGATTTGCACAATTATTTTGCCCTTAAAAAATACTTACAAGCTTCTTTATCTAATTTAAACCGAAACAATTTATATTCTATGTTCATAGATTATTTCAACAAAATAAAACAAATTTAAAAATGAAAGTATTGATCACAGGAGTGGCTGGATTTATTGGCTCAAACCTGGCAAGCAGTTTATTAGAGAGAGGTCACAGCGTAACCGGTGTTGACAATCTTAATTATGGCTTCCTGAGAAATATTAAAAGTTTTGAAAGTAATCCTAATTTTACTTTCATTAGCGGTGATATTGCCAACCCTCTTTTATTGAATGACGTAAATGTAGATGTAGTAGTTCATCTGGCTTCTCAAAAGATACCGAGGTATACAAATGCACTTCGAACTCTGGAAGAAAATTATCTGATGCTAAGAAATGTTGTTCAGAAATGTATTTTGGATAAATCAAAAATTATTTTCGCTTCAACTTCAGACGTTTATGGCAAAAACCCTGACGTTCCTTTTCACGAAAATTCAAACCTGGTAATGGGTCCTACCACAGTAAAACGTTGGGCTTATGCATTATCAAAAATGTATGGCGAACAATATATAATAGCCAACAAGGATGAATATGATCTCACTTACACCATAACTCGTTTTTTTGGTTCTTATGGCCCACATCAAAACCTGACATGGTGGGGAGGCCCACAGTCCGTTTTCATAGAGAAAGCCTTCAAAAATGAACCGATCGAAATCCACGGAGATGGATCGCAAACAAGAACTTTTACTTATGTAGATGATACCGTTAATGCGTTGGTTTCTTGCATAGAAAATAAAAATTCTGATAATCAAATCTTCAATACAGGAGGTAAGTCGGGGGAGATCTCAATAAAAGATTTGGCTATTCTCATATGGAAATTGATAAATGGTGAAGATGCCGAACCAAAACTGAACTATATTCCTTATTCCACTTTTGGGAATTATGAAGATGTAATGAGAAGGGTTCCGGACATTTCTAAAATCTGTTCTGTTCTTAATTTTGTACCTCAGTGGGATTTGAAAAGTGGGTTGAAAGAAACGATCAAATGGCAAAAAGATTTTTTAACTGTATAGAATTTAACCAGGCTATGGGTTCAGAAAAATGGGGAATAATTGGAGGTGGTATCATGGGTATGACACTGGCTCATCGGTTGGCAAAAGAAGGAAAGGATATTACTTTATTAGAAGCAGCTCCTCAACTTGGGGGATTAGCATCTTCCTGGAAGATGGGTGATGTAGAGTGGGATAAATTTTATCATGTCATTCTTTTATCCGATTTTAAAACACGAAGTATTTTAGAAGATATCGGGCTTGACAATGAAATCAATTGGGTAGAAACAAAAACGGGATTCTATATAAATGGCAAACTGTATTCAATGTCTGATACGATAGAATTTCTAAAATTTCCGACGCTCAATTTGATAGATAAATTTCGTTTAGGACTTACGATAATTGTAGCATCACGAATTAAAAACTGGAAACGACTAGAGAAAATTCCAGTAACCAAATGGCTTAGACGTTGGTCTGGTAAAAACACTTACAATAAAATCTGGCTGCCATTGCTTCGCGCTAAATTGGGAGAAAGTTATAAAAAAACGTCTACAGTTTTTATTTGGGCAACCATTCAACGATTATATGGAGCCAGGCGTAGTGGACTAAAAAAAGAAATGTTTGGATATGTTTCCGGCGGTTATAAAAATATAATTCATGCTTTTGAAAAGACGCTCCTATCAGAGCACGTATCAATAAAAACTAACTATTCTGCAGATGAAGTAAATAAATTAGAATCTGGCAAAATAGAAATTCGTTCTAAAAGTGGGTTTACTGAACAATTTGACAAAGTGATTGTGACTTTGCCATCAGGAATTGCTGCAAAGATTTGCCCACAACTTGAAAAAAGTGAAGTAGATAAATTGAATAACATTGAATACTTAGGCGTTGTATGCGTTTCAGTATTGTTAGATAAACCTGTGAGCAATTTCTACATAACCAATATAACTGATTCCTGGGTTCCCTTTACCGGAGTAATAGAAATGTCAGCACTCGTTGATAAAAAATATTTCAATGGAAAATCTTTAATTTACCTCCCAAAATATGTAACTGCTGAGGATGAGATTTATAACAAATCAGATGATGAGATAAGAGATTCATTTATTGAAATATTCAAAAAAATGTATCCCTGGATCAACCAGGAAGATATCAAATTTGCAGGCGTTGCCAGAGCAAGAAATGTTATCACTGTTTCAAAACTTAATTATTCGGATAACCTTCCGGATATCAAAACCTCTATTCCGGATTTGTATATCATAAACACTTCTCACATAAAAGATGGCACACTAAACGTGAATGAAACAGTTCGTGTAGCAGAAACCAAATTGCAGGAAATTTTAGAAAAAATTGAGAAATGATGAGTACAAAAAAAATGTTGGCTTGTATTTCACTGGATTTAGACGATCAATGGTCATACATGAAAGTACATGGTGATGCAGGATGGGAAACTTTTCCATCCTACCTGGACGTTTTCATCCCAATCGTATTAAATGTCTTAGACGAACTTGAAATAAAAATAACGTTCTTCATTGTTGGTCAGGATGCTGCTATCGAAAAAAATAAAAACGTACTAAGATCAATCGTTGAGAGAGGACATGAAGTAGGCAATCACTCTTTTCATCATGAATCCTGGCTTCAAAGTTATTCTTCGGAAAAAATTGAAGAAGAGATCATCAAGGCAGAAGATGCCATATTTGAAGCTACCGGCCAACGCCCAAACAGCTTTCGTGGTCCGGGCTTTAGCTGGAGCAACGACCTTTTGATGGTATTGAAAAAGCGCAATTATATATTCGATGCTTCATTGTTACCTACCTACATTTCTCCGTTAATGAGGCAATATTATTTTTGGAAATCAACCTTATCAAAAGAAGAAAAAGAAAGCAGGAAAGAATTATTTGGTTCATTCAAAGAAGGTTTTTATCCATTGAAACCATTTCATTGGGAATTTGAAAACCACTCTCAATTACTTGAAATTCCGGTTACTACTATGCCACTCTTCAAACTACCGTTTCATCAAAGCTATTTGCTTTATATCAGTAATATTTCTTTAGCTCTGATGAAAACATATTTACGGAGTGCCATTTCATTATGCAAAATAACCGGGACACAGCCCAGCTTTCTTTTACATCCCCTGGATCTCATTGGTGCGGATCATGTTCCTGAACTATCTTTTTTTCCCGGAATGAATATTAAAAGTGAACAAAAATTAAAAGTATTTAGAATTGCAATGCAGATTTTAAAAGAAAACTTTGAATTAGTAAACATGAGTGATTTCGCAGGTTCAATATCTACAAATAAAATTCTTAAACCGCAAAGAAATTCAGTTCAATGAAAATTTTTTCAATTGTAGGTGCCCGACCTCAATTTATTAAACTTGCTCCCCTTTCTAAGTTACTTTCACAATTTCATGAAGAGATAATAGTGCATACAGGTCAGCATTACGACTATGAAATGTCTGAAGGTATTTTTAAAGATTTAGGTATAAGGAATCCAGATATCCATCTGGAAATAGAACATAAAAATCCAACAGTTCAGATAACTGAAATAATGTTGAAGTTGGAAGAAGCGATGATTGAACACAAACCCAATCTTGTAATTGTATTCGGAGATACCAACTCTACTATTGCCGGCGCGCTGATCGCTGCTAAACTTTGTATTCCTATTGTTCATATTGAAGCAGGATTAAGAAGTTATAATCGGGATATGCCGGAAGAAGTAAATCGAATCGTTACAGATCATGTTTCACGTTATTTATTTGCTCCCACTAAATCTGCGTCGGCAATATTGAAGAATGAAGGAATGGAAAAGTATACATTCCTAACCGGTGATATTATGGTTGATACGATGAAAAATAATAGTAAAATAGCACATGAAAAATCCAATATAATATCTGATCTTCGTCTTCAATATGAGAAATATAATATTCTAACTCTTCATAGGAATTATAATGTTGATCAACCAAAAATCTTATACCATGTCTTAGATGAAATTGGAAAGCTTGATGAACCAACAGTTTTCCCTGTACATCCGAGGACAAAAAAGAAAATAACCAACACGTATTCGGTACCTAAAAATATCCGGATGATCGAACCACTTGGGTATTTGGATTTTATAACACTGGAATCTTCTGCAAAAAGAATTATTACAGATTCTGGAGGCATTCAAAAAGAAGCCTATATTTTAAAAAAGCCCTGCATTACTTTACGAACTGAAACAGAATGGACAGAAACCGTTGAAGAAAAATGGAACTTACTAATCAACCCTAGTAAACAAACTTTTTTCGAAGAAATTGATTCTTTCAAAGTGCCGATGAGTCAAACCAACATTTTTGGTGAAAATGTTTCAAATAAAATGGTTAATATTATAAATGAAATCAGTAACTAATTCATCAACAATAGATCGGAGTAGTAAGAATTGTATATCAATAAAAGATTGCAAGGAAGAAAAGGTGTTGTTATTCGAGAAAAATGGATATCCGATTTACGAATGTAAAAAATGCAAATTACGTTCCTCAAAACTTAAAGACACCAGTAACCACCTTGCCAATGTGTACTCTGACGATTATTTTTTTGCCGGAGGCGCAGGATATCCCAATTATCTTGATGAAAAAAAAGAGCTCTATAATTCGGGCCTGAAGTATGCAAAAATAGTTTCCAAATTTATCAAACCAGGAAAGGTTTTGGACGTAGGCTGTGCAGCCGGGTTTTATTTAAAAGGATTCGAAGAATCCGGTTGGAAATGTTTGGGGATTGAACCAAACGAAACCGTTGCATCATATGGAAGAAAAGAATTAAATTTAGACATTATAACAGGAGATTTAGAAAGTTTGCAGACTGAGGAAAAATTTGATCTCATTAATTTAATTGAAGTAATAGGTAGTTTCCATGATTTAAATGCTGCCATGCAAAAAGTTCAAACTTTAGCCAAACAGGAAGGGCTCGTGTTGGTCGAATCATGGGATCATAGTAGTAAAGTTGCACGTTTATTTGGCACCAATTGGCATGAATACTGTCCTCCAAGTGTAATCAATTGGTTCACCGATGAAACATTGAGCGAATTATTTAGTTACTATGGATTTGATTTAGTTACAACAGGAAGACCTTCAAAAAAAATCAAAGTGAGTCATGCTTTAGAAATAGTTGATAAAAATTCTCCTAAATTCATATTCAAGGAAAAAGCATTCAAATTTTTGAAATATACGATGGGCAAAATAACTGTTCCCTACCCGCCACTGGATCTTAAATGGTATATTTTCAAAAAGCGTTAAGTCATTTTCATTAAATTTTTTCAATGGAACAGATAACCAAACCTTTCATTAGCATTATAATTCCCTGTTACAATGAGGAAGCAATTCTTACAAATAATTTGAATTGTATCATCACTTTTATGGAGGCACGCAACTCCAGGTACAATTGGGAAATTATTATAATTAATGACGGAAGTATAGACAATACAGGAGAAATTGCAATAAACTTTTCACTTCAAAATAATAAAGTAAAAGTAATCCACCATCCTATAAATTTAAACCTGGGAAATGCACTTAAAACCGGATTTAAGAATTCAAGTGGAAATATAATTGTGGTTATGGATGTCGACCTGAGTTATGGTGTGGAATACATAGAACAAATGGTGGAAAAACTAATCGAAACATCTGCAGATATTGTTATTGCTTCTCCATATATGAAAGGAGGAAAAGTAACAGCCGTCCCTTTCCAGAGAAAAATAATGAGTAAATGGGTAAATAAACTGATGCGTGTTGCTGCCCAGGATAAATTTCACACTTACACTTCCATGGTAAGAGCTTACAGATCAAGTTTCATAAAAAATTTAAACTTAAAAACAAAGGATTATGAAGTGAGTCCAGAAATACTTTATAAGGCCATGATACTTCGGGCAAGGATAGTCGAAATACCTGCACATCTCGACTGGACTGAACAAAATAAATACAAAAATCAGAGAACTTCGAGTATAAAAGTAATACGGAGTTTCTTTTCAGGAATTATGTCTAGTTTTATTTTCCGGCCCTACATTTTTTTTCTAACCATTGGAACTTTTCTGATGTTACTTTCAATGTATGAACTAATTTGGCTTCTAGTTGATACTCTTTCAGATATATCACAAACCGCAGCACCAAATGCCTCTTTTTCTACCAGCCTTGCCTTTCAATTCCGTAAAAACCCACAGTCTTTTGTAGTAGGTGGAATCACATTCATTGCTGCCATCCAATTTTTGAGCCTGGGTTTTTTGTCACTTCAAAGCAAACGTTATTTTGAAGAGCTCTTCCATCTCGGAACTTCCATAAATAAACAAAAAGAAAATTACTCTTAATTGTTGGTTTACTGTTAATCAAAAAAAAAGTGATTTTGAATAAAATAAATACAAAAAATAAATCAACCAGTAATATATATTATCTCGTATTCCTGGTCAGCTATTTTCTCATTCTGATTTATTTAGCCGATAAAATATATATATGGGAAGATGAATCATATTCTTTAAACACCTCTTCATTCAAATTTTCAGAAGTTATAAGACTTTCTTATAATTTTGAAGGGCAGCCGCCATTTTACTTTCTATTATTATCTCTTTGGCGGCTTATGAATTCAAGTATTTTCTTTGCACGCCTGCTTTCAGTCATTTTTATTGGTGGTTCAGCATATTTCTTACAACGTCTTGCTATATTAGTTACAAAGCGAAATAACGTCAGGTGGTTAATAGTTGTCTTTTTGCTGAATCCCTTTACAGTTTGGGCATCACTTGAAATAAGATTGTATGCCCTTGTAATCTTGCTTTCTACTATTTGCGTCTTTTTCTATATGCGTTATTATTTAGGGAATAAGAATAAAGACTTATACATTCTTTTAATCGTTTCCCTGATAGGATTATATACTCAATATTTTTTTGCTTTTCTGATTACTTCATTTGCTTTTACCTTGTGGATCTTCAAAGGGAGAAGTCAATTTATAAAATTTTGCATCTATTTCATACCAGTTGTTTTACTTTTCTTGCCAAATCTCATATTCGTTCCGGATCAGTTATCTATGGCGCAGCAGCACCTGAATGTGAATCGAAAACATATTTTTGATGTTTTGAGAACCCCACAGGATTTTATAATGTCCTTGAGTACTTTACCTCTGGAGCAATACGTAAGATGGATTATAAAAATTCCTTTTATTTTGCTTTTTATTTTTGCATTCTTTAAACTTACGAGAGATAAAACATCAGCCATAGCATACTACAAAAATTCCTTAAAAATCCTTCTTTCTATAATATGCATTTGCATGGTGTTGTTCATCATTTTAATTCCTTCATTGAGTTTAATATTTCAGGAGAAGTATATGCTAATAACCTTTACATTATTTATACTATTATTTTTATTAATGGATATTTTCCAGTTGAGGAACTACATATTCGGAGCTATAAGTTTGTATTTTATTTCAATACTAATTATCAAATATCAATATCCCGAAAAGACTTATAATTTCAAAGTCGTTTCCAATTATCTTGAAAAAGTAGAATTACCTAATGAGCCCATTTTATTCTACGGCAAAAGTATCTTACCTCCCTTTCAATATTATTATTCAGGAAACAATAAGCTGTTTCCACTTCCTCCAATTAATTATGATAAAGATTATTATGAAGAAAGAATAACCGATACCGCTGGTTTAAATAATCAAATTACTTCAATAAATTCTGCTACTAACTCCTATATTCTGGTAACTGAGTCTATCACCGGATTTAAGTATATCCAAACACTAACTAAGCAAATGATTGAAAAATCATTGAAAGACCGTTATCTTATTTCTTTAGATACAACTTTCAAAAGCAGAAACTCCGAAAATTTTCTTCGCGTTCAGAGACTTGAAAAAAGATGATGGCTTTCCATAGTCGAAGTTATTGTCAATCAGAACCTTTTTCAAGTTTCCCTAATCTTCTCAATATCTATAACCTTATCACCTTCGCCGATTGCTTTTCCATTTCATCAAAGAAAACAGTTATAACATAAACACCTTTTACCAGGTTACTCATATCAATCCGCTGGCTTACCTGTATCGGGTTCGAAACAAATTCTTTTTTATAAACTATAGTTCCTGACATATCTGAAATTATAATCGAGATATAGGTGTTGATGTGAGAAGTAGTTACCTCCACATTTACAAAATCACGAACAGGATTTGGGAAAACATTCAGTCTCCTAACTTTAGAAGCAATTCTTGCAAGAGCGACTGTTACGTTCATTGTATCCTTACCAATTTTACCGCCATTGTCAGTAACAGTTAATTCAAAACTGTAGGTACCTCCAATTAAGTTACTAATAGTCGGAGTTGCTGAGGCTGGTTCAATAATATCGATAATAGACGGGCCACTCAGTTGCTTCCAATAATAGCCAGTTATATTTCCATCTTTATCGGTTCCATTTCCAGTCAATTTCACCGAACTGTTTGAAGAAACAATTGTCAAATCATTTCCTGCATTAGCAATAGGGGCCTGGTTTACAGATTGGTTTTGAATAGTGTTGGAAGCAGCATTGACCGTCAACGTCATCGTATCCCTGGCTTTCGCTCCTTTATCATCTGTCACGGTCAGTTCAAATTGATAGCTTCCTTGTTGTAGTGATTTTATGGTGGTCGTTGCTGATGCAGTGTCCGTGATGGTTGATGATGGTCCTGATATTTCACTCCATAAATAAG
>JBDTKF010000056.1:0-35188 GCA_039935455.1 Ginsengibacter sp. | reverse complement strand
AAACGGTAGACGTAATTATAACTCATAGAAGATTCAACCAGATAGCCAAAATTACATTCCCGAATTTGAAGTCATATCAAAATAGGAATACCGAAAATTTATTCATCCACTGATTGAATTTTTCCTTCTAACTTTTCTGCATTTCTTAAAAATTATCTTAACATTGCTCATGCACATCATTATCGCTCCAAATGCTTTTAAAGGAAGCCTTTCTTCAGATGAGGCCGCTCAATGCATTGCTGCCGGTTTGAAGAAAAGTAATCTTCCCTGTACATTGAAATTAATCCCGATTGCCGATGGCGGTGATGGAACAGCGCACCTGATCTCAAGAAAACTGGCGGCAGACACAATCAAATTGTTGATTCATGACCCATTGGGTAGAAAGATTAGAGCAGCTTATGGCTGGGAAAATAAAACCAAAACAGCAATTATTGAAATGGCTGACGCCTCGGGTATCCGGTTGCTCGATACTAAAGAATTAAATCCTTTGAAAACAAATACCCGCGGCACCGGGGAGCTTATCAAATCTGCTTTAGACAAAGGAGCTAAGAAAATAATTATCGGATTGGGAGGCAGTGCAACAGTAGATGGTGCCTCTGGTTTGCTGAACGAATTGGGTGTAAGATTTTTGGATAAATCAGAAAGAAGGATAACAGAATTACCGAAAGGTTTGTTGGCGTTGAACCGGATCGATGTGAGTTCGATGAATCCTGGATTGAAAGATTGTGAAATAGTTCTGTTGTGCGATGTTACCAACAAATTACTTGGCAAAAATGGTGCGGCTGCAGTCTTTGGGCCACAAAAAGGTGCTGATAAGAAAGCAGTGGCTTTACTGGAAAAGTGCTTGTATCAATTTAATAAAATAGTTAAAAAAGATCTGAAGATTGATATGGATTCTCTCACCCATGGAGGCAGTGCCGGCGGTGTAGCGGCGGGGTTGGCTGCTTTCATGAATGCAAAACCTGTAAGCGGTATATCGTACTATTTGGACATTGTGGGGTTTGAAAGTGAATTGAAAAAAGCAGCTCTTTTGATAACTGCCGAAGGGAAGCTGGATACGCAAACTATGGAAGGGAAAGGACCTTTTGGGGTTGCTGAAAAAGCATTGCAACATCAGGTTCCTGTGGTCATTTTAGCAGGACAGGTACCTGAGAAGTCCTGGAAAGAATTGCACCAATATTTCAAAGTTATTCTGCCCATTGGTCGTACTCCATGTTCAATTGAAGATGCTATGAAAAATACCGCTTCAGACCTGGAACGTACCGCTTTTGAAGTAGGAAATTTGCTTGCTTTGAAAGAAACAGTAAGACCGTAAAAAACAAAAAGTTTATGAAAATTGTAGTATTAGATGCTTATGCAATGAACCCCGGCGATCTGAGCTGGGAAGCTTTAACCCGGTTGGGTGAAACAGAATTTTACGAACGTTCATCGTCGGAAGAAACCAGAAAACGAGTAGCCGATGCAGATGTCGTGCTTACTAATAAATGTGTGTTGAATAAAGATTTGATGAATGCAGCGCCCAATTTGAAATACATCGGTGTGATGGCCACAGGTTATAATATTATTGACATGGCTGAGGCGCATGAACGAAAAATTATTGTGTCCAATGTTCCGTCCTACAGTACAGCGTCTGTTGCACAGCAGACATTTGCGCTTATGCTTGAAATGGCCAATCACACTGCTTTGTACGCAGAAAGTGTAAAAAATGGTGATTGGATCAAAAGCAAAGATTTTAGTTATCATTTAAAACCGATAATGGAGTTGCAGCATAAAACACTGGGAATTATTGGATTTGGACGAATAGGTAAAGCAGTGGCCAAAATAGCCATTGGTTTTGGGATGGACGTGATCGCTTCTCACAAACATCCTGAAAAAGACCGGATGGAAGGCGTGACATTTGTAGATCAAAAAAAATGCGTTGCTGAGGCAGATGTTTTAAGCCTGCATTGTCCGCTGAATGAAGAGAATAAGCAATTTATAAACAAAGAATTGCTGACTAACATGAAGCCAACTTCAATGTTAATTAATACAAGCAGGGGCGGTCTCATCAATGAACCGGATCTTGCAGATGCTTTGAATAAGGAAATTATTGCCAGTGCTGCTTTGGATGTATTATCCACAGAACCACCTTCTGCAGATAACCCGCTTCTTTATGCGAAAAATTGTTTGATAAACCCCCATATTGCATGGGCTACTTTTGAATCAAGGAGCCGGCTTATGGCTGTGGTTGTCAATAATGTAAAAACTTTCCTGGAAGGAAATCCTGAAAATGTTTTGACGAAGTAATACACTGAACCCATGCGAAGTGAATGATTTCTGGCACACGAATCGAAGGTGTTTGGTCCGCACGATCATCTTAATTGATACCACATGAATTGCATATTTTAAAAATTCGTACATTATCCTTCATCTATTTATCAATATCAACTGTTCATCTTATATATATATTGATTTATTTCGGTCTTCCCTTTTATTATTATTTATTATTCGCTGGTGTGAGATAAAAAACACAATTTTGAAGAAATTTATTTTTTCGTGAACAGTAAACAAACAAAAAACATAATTTTCAAAACCGGCTCTGGAGCTTGATTAGGACGATAAATGACGGATGCTATTTTTAATTTGATAAACAAAGTTTTATTATTAATGAATGCAAATTTCATTCGTTACTCGAATTTTTATTGCTTGATTTCAAAAATTAAATCTTGACGTGTTATATTATCTGCACTTCTATTATAAACCGCGGTCTACCTTTTTTAAACGCGGTTTACGAATTCAGATCAATCGGGAATCGTTCAAATTCGATGAAAATTTTACAATAAAACAAAAGCTAAATAATTAATGGGTTCTTTAGACAACATATTCATTGAACTGATTTTTGTCTTGCTGCATTTGTTTTTATTCATTACTAATTTTTTGATAACCGGGAAAAAAATAATGCACCCCGGGGTATTGTTTTCATTTACCTGGTTTGTTGTGCTATGCCTTCATTTTATTTTTAGTTTTACAGTACTTGATCAATTATTTCCCATCAGTATTTCCACTTATTTAATAATTTTCATTGGCACAGTTGCATTTTGTTTTGGTGCTTTTGTTCAAACAGTTAGATCTCAGAAAGATGTACTGGAACAAAATCAAATTAATACGGGTAACCAAGGTTCAGGAACTAAAATAAATCGAACATTACAATATGTCCTTTTGGCCATTATTATTATTGGCTTACCCTTTTATATCAAGGCTGCGTACCAGGTTTATATTGCTTCAAATATTGATAATTTCTTTGCCGGCTTAAGAACCGAGCTTACTTATGGTGATGAGGATATTGGGATAACAAAATATTTAGTTTCTTTTTCCATTGTCGTATTTGCAGTGAATCAATATGCATTTTTCACTGATAGAAATAATACGAATAGAATAATATTAATCGTCAACCTTCTTGTCACATTAACGTACGCTGTTTTTGTTACCGGGAGAGGATTATTTTTAATGATACTGCTGGTCTATGCAGGGCTTTCATTTTTTCACAATAAAAACTTTTCAATAAAAAAAATTGGTTATTTCTTTCTACTATTCCTGTTATTCTTTATCTCTATCGGAATCATGTATGGAAAAGGAGGTGATAAAGAAGATTCTGTAAAGGAGAATTTATATGCGGCAACACAGTCAACGGCCATTTATTTGGTGTCTTCTATAAATGCGCTGGATTGGGAACGACAACATCAGTTTCATGTGAACTATAATGGCAATAGTTCGCTGCGTTTTTTTGTGAAACTAGGAAAACAATTCAATTTGATACCAAATGCAAAAGTGAATGAATTGGTTCAACCCTTTGTATTTATTCCCTACCCGACCAACGTTTATACCATTTACAGCCCGTATCTTAAAGACTTTGGAATTTTTTATGCTTGGTTTATGATGTTTTTATTTGGTTTCATCCACACATCCCTTTACTTTAAAACTCTTTATAAAAAGGATTTAAGATATTCAGTTTACTTTTCATTCCTACTTTTTCCTTTGTTTATGAGTTTTTTTCAGGACCAGTTTTTATCCCTGTTTTCTTCCTGGCTACAGTTCGTTTTTTATTTTGAACTGATTCATTTTTTTAATAAAATTCTCGTTTCAAAAAAAGAAAGCCAGGCAATCAAATTAATAAATATTCAAAATTGAATTATCGGGAGTTCGTATTGGTTCGTTCATTTAGATTCATTTTACAATTCCTGATTCCTCATGGACAAATTAAAAATTTGTCGCAACCACTGTAGAAAAATGCAAATTAGAAATGTAGGTTTTTTGTTGATTTACTAAGTTCTGAGAAGAATTCACTTCAATGGTTTGCTAATCTTTTTCTGTAGAAAATATTCATTTGGAATAATGAAAAAGGTTTTGTTTATCATTTAAAATTACCGCTTATCGAAAAAAAAATTTGAAAAGAAATTTCGGTATTCATAAAAACTGTACATTTAAACCTCCGATTTAGGCATTACCGGGAACACTTTGTATTATATTCATTGACCACATTCATATTTAGAATTGGCTAATTTGCTGTCCAATGATTTTAAATCGTTTTTAAACAAATTTTTATTGTAAATGAAAATTACTACGCGGCTGCAACTTTCAGTCATGATGTTTTTTGAGTTTTTTGTATGGGGCGCCTGGTTCGTAACGCTTGGCATTTTTTTGATTAACAACCTACATGCATCGGGATCTCAAACCGCATCGGTATTTTCTACTCAATCATGGGGAGCAATCATCGCACCTTTTATCATTGGATTGATCGCAGACAGGTATTTCAACGCTGAAAAAATTCTTGGCGTTTTACATCTTATTGGTGCAGGGATCATGTATCATTTATATAGTATTGGAGGTCTGACAGATGTATTTCCACCAGCTTTTTTCTATTATTTACTGGCATATATGATTTTGTTTATGCCCACGCTTGCGTTGGTGAATTCTATTTCTTTCAACCAAATGGATGATCCTGAAAAAGAATTTGCAAGCATCCGGGTTTTGGGAACGATTGGATGGATCGTAGCCGGTTTGATGATCAGCTATGTTTTTCTATGGGATTCGCAGGCTTCCGTGTCTGCCGGCGCCATGAGAAATACATTTTTGATGGCTTCAATTTCCTCTCTGGTTTTGGGTTTGTATAGTTTCACTTTACCAAAAACACCGCCAAAAGTGCCCAAAGGAACTACAGTAAAAGTGTCTGAAATCCTTGGTTTGGATGCATTGAAGTTATTGAAGGATAAAAACTTTTTGATATTTTTTATTGGATCAATTCTAATAAGTATTCCACTTGCATTTTATTATCAATACGCCAGCCAGTTTCTGTCGAATGTTGGCATTGAAAATCCAGCCGGAAAAATGACCATTGGCCAGGTATCAGAAGTATTGTTTTTATTATTACTCCCGTTTTTTTTCAAAAAGTTTGGCTTCAAAAAAACCATTCTTGCTGGGATGCTTGCCTGGTTTCTTCGATACGCATTATTTGCTTACGGCGATGCTGGGGAATTGAGTTTCATGCTGATTATTGGAATTGCACTTCATGGACTTTGTTACGATTTCTTTTTTGTTGCCGGACAGATTTACACAAATGCAAAAGCGGGCATAAAGTATAAAAGTGCAGCCCAGGGTTTAATAACTTTGGCTACGTACGGGATCGGGATGTTGATTGGATTTGAAACCGCCGGATTGATAGCAGACACTTATCGAATCGGAGATAATTCTTTTGATTGGAAAATGGTTTGGATCATTCCATCATTGATTTCTTTAGGAGTATTCTTATTTTTTGCATTTTTCTTTAATGAAAAAAAAGAAAAACAGGTTGAAGAGACAATAACAATAACTATTTAAAAAATAATATGCAAACAAGAAGATCATTGATAAAAAATCTTGCGCTGGGAACTTCTGCTTTGTTGGCATCCCCACAGATTTCTTTAGCCGGGAATTTTAAAACAAACGATTTCAATAAATTAAAAGGCAACGTGAATCATTCAGTTTCCAGATGGACATTTAGTTATTTATCATTAGATGAATTGTGTGAAGCGGTAAAAAAGATCGGATTCAATGCGATCGACCTGGTTGGGCCGAAAGATTGGCCAACCCTTCAAAAACATGGAATTTATAGTTCTATGTGCTATACGGCAGGCGATAATAATTTGTATAACGGATTGGATAATCCAAAATATCATGAGCAGCTTATCAAAGAATATCTTGAAGTAATTCCCATTATGGCAAAATCCGGCTATAAAAATTTGATTTGCTTTAGCGGCAAGCGCGAAGGAATGGATGATGAAACAGGAATGAAGAATTGTAAAGATGCTTTGGAAAAAATATTACCGACAGCGGAAAAGTATGGGGTAACGATGGTGATGGAGCTTTTGAATAGTAAGGTAGATCATAAAGACTACATGTGTAATCACACAACATGGGGAGTGGATCTTTGTAAAAAAATTGACTCAGAAAATTTCAAACTGCTTTATGATATCTATCACATGCAAATTCAGGAAGGCGATATTATCAGAACGATCCGGGATAATCACCAGTATCTTGCACATTATCATACCGGCGGCGTTCCTGGCAGAAATGAAATAAATGATACCCAGGAATTAAATTACCCGGCAATCATGAAAGCGATTGTTGAAACCGGGTACAAAGGTTATGTGGCACAGGAGTTTGTGCCTTCACGAAAAAATAAATTAGATTCTTTGAAGGAAGCGATTAGAATTTGTGATGTGTGATATTTCTACTAAAAAAACTATTTACTAATAAAATTAAACAATTCAAAATCCATGGCAGACAATACTTATGACGCAATTGTTATCGGCTCAGGCATATCGGGGGGATGGGCTGCAAAAGAACTCTCAGAAAAAGGCCTTAAGACGATCATGCTTGAAAGAGGAAAAAACATCGAACATGTAAAAGATTATGTGAATGCTGTTAAAGGGCCATGGCAATTTCCACACCGTGGCGGACGTACGCAGCAGATGATCAAAGATTACCCCGTTTTGAAAAGAGATTACCCGTTGAATGAAATGAACCTCGACTGGTGGGTTGATGAAAAAGAAAGTCCTTACACCGAGATTAAAAGATTTGACTGGTTTCGAGGCTATCATGTGGGCGGTCGTTCCCTTTTATGGGGCCGACAAACTTACCGCTGGAGTGATTTTGATTTTGAGGCAAATGCAAAAGATGGGATTGCCGTTGATTGGCCGATTCGTTATAAAGATATTGAACCATGGTACACTTATGTGGAAAAGTTCGCCGGGATCAGTGGTTCCAAAGAAAACTTACCCCAGTTGCCCGACAGTTATTTTATGCCTGCAATGGAAATGAATTGTGTCGAAAAGGACGTTTCCGCACGTATCAAAAAGCATTATGAAAATAAACGCCAGATGATCATTGGCAGGTGCGCGAATATTACACAACCTATTCAGGAAAGATCAAATTGTAAATACAGAAATAAATGCTGGCTGGGATGCCCTTTTGGAGCTTATTTTAGTACACAATCCTCTACACTTCCAGCTGCAATGAAAACGGGAAATCTAACGGTTCGCCCCTGGTCTATTGTTACAAAAATCTTGTACGATAAAGATACCAAAAAGGCAAAAGGGGTTGAAGTGCTCGATGCAGAAACCAATAAAACCTATCAGTATTTCTCCAAAATTGTTTTCTTAAATGCCTCAACTTTAAATAGTGCCTGGGTGTTGATGAATTCTGCTACAGATGTTTGGCCCGACGGATTGGGAAGTAGTAGTGGCGAGTTGGGCCATAACATTATGGATCACCATCTTGGAGTCGGCGCTTCCGGTACGGTCGAGGGTTATGATGATCGGTATTATTTTGGCAGGCGTGCAAATGGGATCTACATTCCACGGTTCCGCAATTTATTTGGAGACAAAAGAGATTATATCCGTGGATTCGGTTACCAGGGAGGTGCCGGCAGACAAGGTTGGAGCAGAGATATAGCAGAGATGAACATCGGTGGAGATTTTAAAGACGCTTTGGCAGAACCAGGTCCGTGGTCGATGGGTATTGGCGGGTTCGGAGAAATACTTCCTTACCATGAAAACAAGGTCACTCTTGATAAAAATAAGAAAGATAAATGGGGATTGAATGTGTTGGCTACAGATGCCGAGTGGAAAGAAAATGAAAGAAAAATGCGCATTGATATGAAGAACGACGCGATTGAGATGCTGGAAGCCGCAGGAGTAAAAGAAGTCAAGGGATTTGAAGGTGATGGCACAATTGGACGGGGGATTCATGAAATGGGATCTGCCAGGATGGGATTAGATTCTAAAACTTCCGTTTTAAATAAATGGAATCAATTGTGGGATGCGCCAAATGTTTTTGTTACTGATGGTTCTTTTATGGTTTCAGCAAATTGTGTTAACCCATCATTGACTTATATGGCCATGACAGCCCGTGCTGTAGATTATGCTGTCAGTGAATTAAACAAAAGAAATATCTAAAAAGTACTTTTTAAAATAAATTAAAATGCCTGATCAAACAGAAAAAATTCCTTCAAATTCTTCCAGACGTGATTTTCTGAAGAATACTGCCATCACAGCGGCAGGATTTATGATTGTACCCCGTCATGTTTTAGGCGGAAAAGGTTTTATAGCACCAAGTGATCGCCTGACCATCGCCTCTATCGGTATTGGCGGTAAAGGAGAAAGCGATATTGCCAATTTTTACAAAAGTGGTAAAGCTGATATTGGTTACCTCTGCGATGTTGATACCAGACGCGCTGCTCATACAGTAAAGGCTTTTCCAAAAGCAAAATTTTATACTGACTGGAGAGAGATGCTTGACAAAGAACACAAACATTTTGATGCAGTTTCTGTTTCCACCCCTGATCATACTCACGCTGTGGCTGCATTTTCAGCCATGCAACTTGGGAAACATGTTTATGTTCAAAAACCTTTGACACACGATGTTTTCGAGGCGCGGATGCTTACGAAAGCTGCGAAAAGATATAAGGTAGTTACTCAAATGGGCAACCAGGGAGCATCCGGTGATGGGGTAAGACAGTTAATGGAATGGTACAATGCAGGTCTTATTGGTGATGTTCATACCGTTTATTGTTGGACAGACCGTCCTGTTTGGCCGCAAGGGATTCCCAGGCCAACAGCTGCTACGCCGGTTCCGACAGAGTTAGATTGGAATTTATGGTTGGGAACTGCGCCTGGAAAAAATTATTTTGATAATCTTGTTCCTTTCAACTGGCGTGGCTGGTGGGATTACGGAACCGGCGCTTTGGGCGATATGGGATGCCACATTGTACAGCCAGCTTTTGCTGTTTTAAACCTTCAATATGTTAACTCTGTACAGGCAAGTATTGGAAGTGTTTATGTTGGCGAATTCCAAAGAGGATATTTTCCAGAAAGCTGTCCGCCATCGAGCCATGTAACCATGAAATTTCCGAAAACAGATAAAACTGCTGGGCCTGTGGAAGTTCATTGGATGGATGGGGGTATTCAACCTACAAGGCCGGAAGAACTGGGTCCGAATGAAGTGTTTGGAGATGGGGGTAACGGAACTTATTTTATCGGAACGAAAGGGAAAATGATGTGTGGCACTTATGGAGCCGATCCAAAATTATTACCCACATCAAGAACCAACGAAGTAAAAGTACCTCAAACTTATGCGAGAGTTCCGGGTGGGGCAGACGGGCATTATGCGCAATGGGTTGAAGCAGCAATAGCAGGTTATGAAAATGGGAAAACGGATTCAGATTTCTCTGTTGCCGGCCCGCTAACTGAAGCTTTGTTGATGAGCAATCTGGCCATCAGAGGTTTTGACATAAGAACCGCAAAAGCCGATGGTAAAGGGTATAATTATCCTGCGCGATATGTAGAACTTTTATGGGATAACGATAATATGAAAGTTACCAATGTAGATGAAGTCAATCAATTCATCAAACGCGATTACCGCGAGGGTTTTGGCGTAAATTATAAAATGTAAATCTCAGAAAAATTAATTTATGAACAGAAGAGATGCAGTTCAATATATTTCGCTCCTTTTAGGAGGAACTTTGGTAGGCAGCAATGTTTTCTTGTCAGGCTGCACAAGCAATACCGGCGTGTCGATGAATTTTACTGATGCGGATATTTCTTTCCTGGATGAAGTTGCGGATACCATCTTACCATCAACAAAAACTCCCGGTGCAAAAGCCGCGAATACCGGGAAGTTTATGACCATTATGGTCAATGATTGTTATGAAGAAAAAGATCAAAAAATTTTCCATAAAGGAATGTCTGAATTAGATAACCTTTCGAAGAAATCGTATGATAATTCTTTTGTCAAAATTGATCCAAAACAGCGACATGATCTTTTGGTAAAATTAGATGCCGAGCAAAAAGAGTTTATGAAAAATAAAAAGGAAGGAGATCCTTCTCCTTATTTCAGAATGATGAAAGAACTAACGATGCTCGGTTATTTCACTTCGGAAATTGGCTGCAAGGAAGCCAGAAGATATTTTGAAACACCAGGAAAATATGAAGGCGATATTCCCTATAAAAAAGGCGATAAGGCATTTGCATAGATCAACGTTATGAAAGAAACCCGGGTTCATCAGTAAATAAACAAATAATTCATTTTTTTATTCTTCATTATTGACTATTTGTGCTCGAAACCGGTTTCTTTTGCTATGCTTATCTCGTTTTTAAAGAATTGCTTTTGTTCTTTTAATTTGTAACCGATATCATCCAGATTTTTCTGAAGATCTCCGGTGTCAAGCACCAGTGTTGCTTTTGAAGTGTTTATCGATTTTAATTTGATCATCGAAGCGGTGATCAGTTTTTGAACATTTTCAAATATCTCATCAACTTCACTAATTGATTTTACTGGCTGGAGTTGATTGTTTCTGTAGGTAAGAAAGATATTTAAATAATCAATTGCACGATTGTAATCGAACACTGCAGAATTGTATAAACTCATATCGCTGTCCTGGTTTATAACTTCGATTTCAAATTGAATTCTTTTCAGTTTTGTATCAATTTTTAATGAAGGCCATTGTGTATTTCTGATCCTTAAAATGGAAGATGAATACTGATCGAGCCTGCTCATTTTTTCATAAAAATTTAGGGAATCAATAAAGTTGAAGTAATCTTTTTGATCCTGTTTTGTGATGCCGGATATAAATTCTTTATACTTAACAGGATAATTCAAAAACTGGAACAGTGGATCAAAAGGAAGATGAGTCTGGATGAAAGTGGAAGGATTAATTTTGAAATAATTATAGTGGACCTCGTTCATGAAATCGCCATTTCTCACGAAACCCACATCCCAGGTTGGATCGTAAAGATTCCATTCGTTATTAACCCATGCGGCGCACCATACATGCGGTCTCCGTTCTATTGATCCCGCCTGTTTTGTATATCCTTCGATGGCGAAAGATTTGATGCCGCACTTTGAACACAGGTCATTAAATATAGCGGCAAAATTTTCACAAACGCCTTTTTTTCTTCTTAGTGCAAACGTGACGCGCTGTTCATTGTCTTCATCTAAAATTACATAATGAATGCTGTCTGCATCGTATTTAATATTGCTAATAATCCATTTGTAGATTGCGGCAATTTTTATTTCATCTGAATCAAAATGCTTGTTGATAAAATCTGCAATGTCTGATGTAGTGTGTGTTTGATGAATAGGAATGTTTACCGAAATTTTTTCTGGTATAGGAAGGTTTTGTGCAAACCCTATTTGGAAAAAGAGGGTCGCAACTATGAAAAGTAGAAAAAATTTCATAACCTAAAATTAGAACTTTGATTTCAAAATCATTTGCAAAAAAGCGCTCAGGAATAAAGAAACGAAAGTTGATTTGAAGATTAGTGAACGAACAAATATTGGATATTCTTATTCTGGCTTGCTCCAATCTGACCCGATAAACTTTTTTGAAGAAGTACGAGATCCTTAACAAAAACTTGGCTGCCAATCATTAATCTTTCTATTCTATTTTGTTTCTCATATTAGTGAACGGCTGTAAAATCCGGCTCCGATTTAAATATGAAAAATAAAATTCTACTCATCATTTCTGTCCTTGTTTCGAGTGTAAGCTTTGCACAGATATCGCCTTCTTTTGGAGTAAGGGCAGGAGTTTTATCATCAGGTTTCCGTGGAGATGCTGTTGATAATTTTAAGAACATGTTGGAATTCACTAATGGAAAAGTGACGACAAAAGACTACGCAGGTTTTTTTGCGGGTGCTTATGGAACTATCCCGATATCAGAGAACTTCTCATTCGAACCGGGAGTGTATTACTCTTTAAAAGGTTATCAAATGAATGGATCTTTGAATTTGAAAGGGCTTGATTTTTTGGGTGCAAACGCGAAAGCGGTTTTGCAATCTCAATATGTGGATGTTCCCGTTTTATTGAAAGCGAATTTTGGCGGTTTTCAAATCTTTGCAGGTCCACAGATTTCTTATCTGGCCAGTGCTAATTTAAAAACGACAGCGGGTGTTCTGGGCATCAATTTATTGAACCAAAACATGGACGCTACTTCCCGGTTTAATCGTTGGAATGCGGGAATAACGGGCGGAATAGGTTACCAGTTTTCGAACGGGTTAAATATTTCCGCTGCTTATGATTATGGATTGACAAGAACAGATGCAAATCAAAATGTAAATGCTTATAATCGTGCAATCAGGTTTGGAATTGGAATCAATTTATGATTTTTGCGAACAAGACATCCCGTTAAAATATACGGCGATGTCTTGTTTTGATGCTTTATTACTTTATTGATCCGTTTCTTTCTTTGGATGAAAATAGGTAAATACAATTTGAGCTCTCGACTTTCCAATTGCTTGTTCCAACTCTTCTCCTGAAAGCTCTTTTATTTTCTTTACGGACTTATATCTTTTTAGTAAAAAATCAGCTGTATTTTTTCCGATTCCTTTTATCTTTTCCAGTTCGTTTACAAAAGTACCACGGCTTCTTTGATTGCGGTGAAAAGTGATTCCGAAACGATGTACTTCATCCCTTACTCTTCTTATTAATTTCAGACTTTCACTGTCCCATGGGAGTTTGATAGATTCTTTATCACCGGGGAAAAAAATTTCTTCCTCATTTTTTGCAAGTCCCACTACAGTTGTTTTCCCCATCATTCCTATTTCTTCCAAACCCTCTACAGCAGCATTCAGCTGACCTTTGCCGCCATCAATAATGATTAATTGAGGTAACTGAATTCCTTCTTCCATTGACCTTTTATATCTTCTCGAAACAATTTCTTTCATGCTGGCGAAATCATTTATTCCACTCACAGTTTTGATGTTAAATCTTCGATATTCATTTTTATCCGGAACTCCATTTCTAAAATAAACCATCGCAGCTACCGGATAACTTCCCTGAAAATTAGAATTATCAAAGCATTCAATCTGAACAGGCAAAGCAGGAAGATGCAGATCTTTTTGTAATTGAACCAGAACATCTTTTTTTTCTTCTTCCGTTTTCCCTTCAAGACGAAGAGTTTTTTTTCGCTTCATTTCTTCCAGAAAATAGTTTACATTTTTTTCGGAAAGATCAAGCAGCTTTTTCTTATCGCCCGCTTTTGGGATGGTATAAATTATTTTTTCACTCTCCTGTTCTACCCCGAACGGAATGATAATTTCTGTTGATTCGCTATTGAATTTTTTTCGAAGCTCGGTGATCGCAAGGCTTAGAATTTCCGCATTTGTTTCATCAAGTTTTGGTTCTAAGATAATCGTGTGGGTTTGAATTATTGTGCCGTGCTGCACCATTAAATAATTGATATAAGCCGTGTCTTTCTCGCGTGAGATAGAGAACACATCAAGATTTGCGAATGACTTACTAACCACGACAGATCTTGCCTGATAGGATTCAAGGCCCTCCAATTTTCTTTTAATGATTGCTGCTTTTTCGTACTGAAGTTGCTCCGCATAATAATTCATTTCTTCTTTATAACGCTGGATTACAGGACTTAAATTCCCTTTGATCATTTGTTTGATTTGTTGCAGGCCTTCATCGTAATCTGCTTTGCTCTGTAATCCTTCGCATGGTCCTTTGCAATTTCCTAAATGATATTCGAGACAAACTTTAAACTTCTTTTTAGAAATATTTTGTTCCGTTAAATTTAATTTACAGGTACGTAATGGAATAAACTCTTTAATAAAATTTAACAATTCGCGAACCCTGCCAACTGATGTAAACGGACCCAAATAATCTGAACCGTCATTAATTTTATTTCGGGTTAAAAATATCCTGGGGAAGGGCTCATTTTTGATAACAATATAAGGATAGGTTTTATCATCTTTTAAGTTGATATTGTATTTGGGCTGAAATTGCTTGATCAAAGAATTTTCCAATAGAAAGGCATCCTGCTCGCTGTCAACGATAGTGAATTCAATGTGTTGAATTCTTTTTACTAACTCGTGTGTTTTATAACCGGTGAATGTTTTGGTAAAATAAGAACTCACTCTCTTCCTGATATTTTTTGCTTTGCCAACATAAATCAACTCCTTATGTTCATCAAAATATTTATAAATACCCGGATGAGCAGGCAAGGTTTTGATTATAGTATGGAATATTTCAGGAGTCATTTCATAAACTTTTTTCGATCATGCATTAATCGAAATCCCAAATCATTTTTTCTTCTTTTATTTCCGGTTCCTTATTCTGCTCCTGAATGATTGTTCTGATGCTATACCATTTATTGACAAGCCAGGTTAACTGAATAGTTGTATCCTCATTTTCTTTTACGAGATAAATTCGTTGAATAGTATTTGTTTGCGGATTCATATATACATCCCAATGTGTCAGTTTAATTGAATCCGGCAACTTCACTTTGGGATCGTAAGAAAACGTAAATGCATTGATAGTTTGGTCTAAAAAAGATTTCTCTGAGAAGAAGGAAATCATGTTTGCAGAATCGATTAAAGGAGTGAGAAATAGCGTCGCATTTTTTCTGATATCTTCTCTTTTCAACCATATAGAATCCGTTTGAGCATTTTCTGAAAAAATTTTCAGCGGAGTGATTGACATGCTGTCCATTAATTTTAATTGACCTTTCAAGAAACGGGTAACTGGGAAAATATTTACGGTCTCTGTCTGAGCATTTTTCGCAATCTGACCATTATTTTTCGAATCACAAGAGTAAAAAATCAACAACAAAGTGAGTGGAAAAAACGCCAATATTTTTTGCATAACTGCAAAAGTAGGGAATTAAAAAGGCCGTTGCAGGGTACGAAGCAACGGCTTAAGAAAAAATGAGTTAAAGTATGAATTGAAAAAAAGAATATTTTCCCATTGATTACGGTTTAGATATTCCAATTCTTATGCCATAATCCATAAAGTGCTCTTTGGAAGAATAAATATTTTTGTACGTAGAAAGCAGTTGATACCTGAAATCGGGTCCAAGATGCCATTTAATCTTTTTTGTGGTAAATGTTATGTATGAACCGAAATTAGCTCCCATGTTGAATTTTCGAACCATGGAAGGATCGTTCAGATAATATCTTCCATCTGAGGAGATAATGTACGCATCGCTTTTCAAAATTGCTGAAGGTTCAATGGTAGATGCAAGTTCAATTTGGATTTTACCATTTTCCCAAATAGTATATTGTAATCCCACCGGAATTGAAATATCGAGGTTGTAATTAGTCAAAGAAATTTGACTGGGACTCTGGCCATCACCGTAATGTGTTAAATAGCTTTTTGCATAAACGCCGGATTTATTTCGGAGAATTAAAGTGCCGAAAGTTGGATGAATTAGATTGGAGACATTATCGTAGGCAGAATAATTAATGTTTGCTCCAGTAACGAATTTGAATTTTTTTGAAATTTTATAAGTCATCTCCGCGCCGGTTTCAAGACCAAAATTCGTATTCCGGATTAATTGTAAAGAAGAGCGCGACTGATTTTGTAAACCCGAAGAAGGAGTTTGTGAGGTTAAATGAAGATCTGATGTTTTATCAAAATAAACAGTACTTATAGATGGGGTAGCATAAAAAATCCATTCTACTTTTTTGTTCTTTTTCCTCAAGATATTTTTTTGAGCTGGTTTAGTTTCCGGGCTCGAATTTAGAGAAGTCGGATTTTCGGACTGAAGGTTCAATGTTTTTTCTAAGCCGAAAAAGAAGGGCGGTGAATAGTAAAGGCTTTCATTTGAAACCGGTATAACCAAATCGCTCAGATGAGCATAAATTGATTCGTTAGGAATCAGAAATTTATCGATTGTTTGCAACTCCATCAATTTGTAAATATCTGGTGTTACACGTACAGCTTCATTTACGGAAATATTATTTCCAGCCGTGGTGTTAAGTGGCTTTTCTTTATTTCGATGTTTGTTAAATATGTTTTTTTCAGAATTATGATTCGTTACAGCAATTTGGTTTGAATTTTTTGTCGCATCATTCAAAGAAAGAATGCTTGAATTGACTTTTTCAGAAGAGATATTCCGCGAAGTCGAATTAGATGTAGAAGTATTTTTATCCGTCAGGATTTGATCATTTATTATTTTAATTTCTGGTGAATTTGAAAGCTGATCCTGATTAGTTTTTATAGTATGATCAGAAATATTATTGGTGTTATTTGTTGGTTTACTATTCTCGTTACGCGTAGTTTTCGAACTATTGTCAGCGTCCTTTTTTGAATTATTGAGATTGCCGACAATGAAAAGTGTTATTATAAAAACAATCGCGATCGTAACCGAAGGCCATTTACTTCCCGGATGTAAGTTATTATATATCCCGTTCCATACGCGTTTGGAAGGTGTCAGGCTAAATTGATCGGCATGATCTTTTAAAGATTGCTCGAAATCACTCATATCAAATCTTCTTTCCATTTTTCATACGTTTCAGTTAGTGGTGACAGAAATAAGTAAATCTTATAAAAAGTTAGTTATTTGCTGAACTCATCTGCACACTTTTTCTCGGCGTTTGTAATATTTTCTTTTTTAATAAAATCTCTTCCAGCAAAGCCCTTGCTCTTGTATATTGTGACCTGCTGGTACTTTCTTCTATTTCTAAAATTCCTGAAATCTCTTTATGCGAAAAGCCTTCAATCGCATACAAGTTTAATACCGTTCTGTATCCAATTGGTAAAAGTCTGATACATTCCACCACTTGTTTTGCTTGTAACAAAGAAGGAATGTTATTCTCGCTTATCTGGATACTTGATGCATGTACGAGGTCGACACTATCAGAGAACTTTTTGTTTTTTTTCAAAATATTAATGCAGGTATGAACGACAATTTTTCTGATCCATCCTTCCAAAGCTCCCGAGCCTTTGTATTGATGAATCTGAGAATACACTTTAATAAATCCTTCCTGAAGCATATCCTCTGCGTCTTCCCTGTTTCGGGCGTAACGATAGCAAACACCAAGCATCCGCGGGCTAAACTGATTATATAAAGCCTCCTGCGCGATTGAAAGGTTATCAAGACAGCCTTGAAGCATTATCTCTTCTGTCATAGTTTGCTTGTTTAACCCTACTAAGATAGGACAATTTTTTACGCAAAATGCTGCATGAAAATTGTTTTCAAAAATAAAAATTAATAAATTTTTAAATTTATGGAGATAAAAAAAGCTTCTTTACAAACTATCCTGGCTTTTTTAAACTATCCGGAGGAAATCGCTTTTCCATTTCTTTCATTGAGTTAGCCGCCCAATTTTCAAGAATCGTCTTTTGTTCTGAATTCAAAACTGCATCCCAATGAATGAGCAAGTATGAAGTTAAAGGCATGTCGCCTTGTTTAACCTGTTCGCTAATTTCCTTGAATTTTTTATACTGCTTATATGCAGGATAAGTTGAAAAAACAGAAAAATTCACCTCCCGTTTTCCTTCATTGAAATGATCACTGAGTATCCATGCTCCAGGTTCCATATTCCAGTACCATGGATACCTGGTTGTATTACTGTGGCAATCAAAACAAGAAACTTTCAGAATTTGGTGAACATCTGCCGGCACTGCATGGCTGGATGAAATTTGATTTTCAGCAATCTCTTCTCCCGTATTTTTTGCAGGCCGGAAAAACTGAATCGAGATAAAAATAATCAGTAAAACAATCAAAACGATTTTTATTATTTTTCTCATAGATCAATCAATTTGAAATTATTCTAATCAATTAAAATTTTCCCGTTCATTTCGTCTGGTACCGGCAGTTTCATCATGGTTAAGATTGTTGGGGCAATATCGCCTAGTTTTCCAGGTTGAATGGTTCCGTGCCATTCCTTATCAATAATGAAAAAAGGAACAAAATTTTTCGTGTGTGCTGTATTCGGAGTTCCATCTTCATTTACGATGTAATCAGCATTGCCATGGTCGGCAGTGAGAAAAATTGCGTAATCATTATCCAGCGCAGTAGTAACGATTTTTTGCACGCACGTATCTACTGTTTCTACGGCTTTTACTACTGCATCCCAAACTCCTGTGTGCCCTACCATATCTGCATTTGCATAATTCAAACAAATAAAATCTGCGGACTGTGTTTTAATATCCGTAAGTAAAGCATCCGTTAAGTCGTAAGCGCTCATCTCCGGTTTCAAATCGTATGTAGCAACTTTTGGAGATGGAATCATGATTCTTTTTTCACCTTCAAAAGGCACTTCTCTGCCACCGCTGAAGAAGAAAGTTACATGTGGATATTTTTCTGTTTCCGCTATTCGGATTTGTTTCTTATGATGGGTTGCAAGTACTTCTCCGAGTGTATTTACCAGATCATCCTTTTGAAAAATAATGTGAATGTTTTTGAATTTATGATCGTAGAGCGTCATCGTTGTGTAATCCAGTTTCAGCGGCTCCATTTGATGTTCGGGGAATGCCGTTTGAGTAAGGGCTTCTGTAATTTCACGACATCTGTCTGTACGAAAGTTGAAGCAAATAACAGCATCCCCATCCTGAATTCCAGAATCAGGTGTTTCTGCATTGATGATTGGTTTTAAAAACTCGTCTGTTACTTTGTTTTCATAAGAGGACGTTACTGCAGAAAGAAGTTGAGTAGTCACTTCGCCGGTTCTGTGAACCATGGCATCGTAGGCGATTTTGATGCGCTCCCATCTTTTATCACGATCCATTGCGTAATATCGGCCAATAATTGTGGCAATTTTACCAGTAGTTTTATCCAGGTGTTTTTGAAGATCTTCTAAAAAATGAATTCCACTTTTTGGATCTGTATCACGGCCATCGGTAAAAGCGTGGATATAAACTTTTTCAAGTCCATGTTTATGGCAAATAGTAGTCAGCGCTTTCAAGTGTTCCAGGTGAGAATGAACCCCGCCATTGCTTACCAGGCCCATTAAATGCAAAGGTTTCTCATTCTTTTTGGCATAATTAATACTTTGCAAAAGCACCGGATTATTTTCAAATTCACCATTCTCAATGGCTACATTAATTCGTTCCAATTCCTGGTAAACTATCCGACCTGCACCCAGGTTTAAATGTCCGACTTCACTGTTTCCCATTTGCCCTTCGGGCAAGCCAACTGCCTTTCCCCAGGTAACTAAAGTGCTATGCGGATATTTATCATAAAGAGAGCTTACAAAAGGCGTTTTTGCATTTTGAATCGCATCGCTTTCTTTCTTCTGGCCAAGGCCCCAGCCATCCATAATTACTAATATAACTTTTTTTGATTCCATTTTTCAAAGCTAATTATTCAAGTTTAGAAATATTAAAAGATTTTAGAATCATATAAGAAATTTATCATTTGGCATCGTTTTTGGCTTATGGAAAATCAAACTAATTTGAATGAAAAAACCTATACTTTTTTTATTTGTTTCAATCATTTTATCTTCCTTTATCACAATCTCACTTACGGAAATAATAAATGCAATCAGGTCGGGCAAATCTGAAGCGGTTGCCAAATACTTGGACACAATGGTAGAAATAACCATTCCCAACAAAAGCAGTTCATATAGTAAAAGTCAGGCTGTGCTTGTTTTGGATGAATTTTTTCAAGCAAATACTGTAAAAAGTTTCCAGGTAATTCACAAAAGTGAAAATGAAGGCTCTCAATATTGTATTGGAAATTTAACGACAGAAAAAGGGGTATTTCGAACAACTATTTATGTGAAGCAAAAGGAAGGAAAAGCAGTAGTTCAGGAACTTCGCTTCGAAAAGTAAAATCATCTCTTTATCGAAATTTCTGCTTTTATTTTTGCCTTATTTGTTGGTTTACTGTTCAATTAGAAAACTGATTTATTTTTCTTTCCCAAAAAACTATGTACAATTCTTTCCGGGTTCTGAGATTTTTTTTCTTATATTCCTTCAAAGCGTTCCGATACAAACTTTTCGGTTTATAACATAAATTATATGTACAAAAATATTTTATTTTTTATGGCAATTATTTTTTGTAGCCAGTTTGGTTTTTCTCAGTTCAATGATTCTGTTCATCATCGTTTTTCGTTTGCATCAACAGGAAT
The DNA here is from genome assembly GCA_039935455.1 of Ginsengibacter sp. GTDB lineage: Bacteria > Bacteroidota > Bacteroidia > Chitinophagales > Chitinophagaceae > Ginsengibacter. The sequence goes on along the minus strand of JBDTKF010000056.1, from coordinate 14,812 downwards.
TTACAATACAACCAAAGAGGTGAGTTCCTTTGTTTTAAATAACAATACTGCCTTTGAAATCCGCCGGAAAAAAATGTCTTTCAATACAGCTGCTTCGTGGATTTATGGAAAACAACAAAAGAAACTTTCTAATAATGATGTCTCTCTGAATGCAAATCTTGATTATTTAAAGGATATTCAATCACTGTATTATTGGGCACTGGCCAATTTTGATGAAAGTTTTTCGTTAAAAATAAATTATCGTTTTCAGTCCGGAGTCGGAGTTGGCTATACTTTTGTAAAAAGTCCGGATTTCAATTTGGAGCTTAGCGATGGTTTTGTTTATGAAGCCAGCGATCTTACCGATGCCGTTTTAGGCAAAGACATTTATCAGACAGTTCGAAATTCGTTGAGGCTTAAATATCGCTGGTCTTATCAAAATACATTTAGTCTTGAAGGAATTAATTTCGTTCAACCTTCTGTCATTTCTTTGGACGATTATATTTTGAAACTCAGGAATCAGCTTTCGGTAAAATTAAATCAATGGCTATCGATCAATGCTTCAATGGAATACAATAAGATAAGCAGAACGAACCGTGAAAATCTGTTGATTACTTATGGACTTGCCGTGAACAAATATTTCTAAAAGGTTGATCGTAAAGTTTGAAAAACCAATTCGTTTCTTTATTAAAAGCCCTTCGCTCAATAATGAGATTTTGCAAGAAAAATAAGAAGTGAAATCAATCGAGAGAAGAAATTCTAAAGACATGAAAATTTGATAAACAACTGCATTAATTTTTATTACGTAATTTTATCGCCCAAAAGTCTCAAATCTAAAGGCATATATTTTGGGGTTTTTAGCAACTAAATTTTAATAAAAAAAATCTTTCAAATGAACAATGTAAAGAGCATCCACGATTTAGGACAGAGCATCTGGCTCGATTTTTTTGATCGTGAATTAATGGATAGTGGTAAACTTCAAAAATTGATTGATGAAGATGGATTAACTGGAATCACTTCCAATCCGTCCATCTTTCAGAAAGCAGTGGAAAGTAGTTCTGATTATGATGAGGATATTAAAACGCTGGCAGCGGAAGGGAAAAATAACGAAGAAATATTTTTTGGTTTTGCTGTAAATGATATTCGTCGGGCTGCAGATATTCTAAAGCCGGTTTATGATAAGGCAAAAGGAACAGATGGATTTGTAAGCCTTGAGGTTTCTCCACATTTGGCTAATGATACAGAGGGAACAATAAAACAGGCACAAGAATTATGGAAATCTGTTGACCGGAAAAATGTAATGATCAAAATTCCGGGAACCAAAGAAGGTTTGGCCGCTATAAAAAAATGTACGAGCGAAGGAATTAATATTAATATTACTTTATTATTTGGGCTGCCGCGATATCGCGAAGTTACCGAAGCATATATCTCAGGACTAGAGGAGCGTTTAAAAAACAATCAGCCGATAGATCATATTGAATCTGTGGCTAGTTTCTTTCTGAGCAGAATTGATGTAATGGTGGATCCGATTTTGAAAGAAAAGAAATTAGATCATCTTGTTGGCGAAATAGCTATTGATTCAGCAAAAGAAGCTTACCAGATTTTTAAAGAAGTATTCTATAGCGAGCGGTTCAAAACATTGGAAAAGAAAGGCGCAAAAAAACAAAAAGTTTTATGGGCAAGCACCAGTGCAAAAGACCCTTCTTTTAGTGATGTAAAATATGTAGAAGCGTTGATCGGACCAGACACAATCAATACACTTCCACTGGAAACAATTGATGCTTTCCGTGATCACGGAAAAGCGCTGGATCATTTAGAAAACGATTTAATGAAGAGTCGCCAGCATTTAGCCCAACTCGGAGAAAACGGGATAGATATTGATGATGTTACCCAAAAATTAGAAGAAGATGGTATTCAAAAATTCAACAAAGCATACGCTTCATTGATCAGTGCCATAGATTCTAAGAAGAAAAAGCAATTTGCTTAGAATCAGTTTCTGCCAGACATTGAATTATAAAAAAAGGAAGTAATTTTTTACCTCCTTGTTTTCTGGTGTCAGAATTTGTAACAAATAAATAATCTAAATAAAAATGAAAATAGGAATTAATGGATTTGGACGTATCGGAAGAGCGTCTTTGAAAGTAATAATGGATACTCCCGGATTGGAAGTAGTTGCTATCAATGATATGTTGACGATTGAAAATGCCGTATATCTTTTAAAATATGACAGCGTTTATGGAATTTATAATAAAGAAGTGAGTGCCGATGGCGACGTATTGAAAATTGGTGATAAAAATGTAAAATATTTATCAATAAAAGATCCTGCTGATTTACCCTGGAAGGAATTGGGAGTTGATACGGTGATTGAAAGTACTGGACTCTTTAGCAAGCGGGAAGATGCAGAAAAACACATTCACGCTGGAGCAAAACATGTAGTTATTTCCGGACCTACTAGAAGTGTTGACACTCCAACAGTTGTACATGGTGTGAATACCAAAGAAGGGAAAGTAGCTATCTTCTCATGTGCAAGTTGTACAACAAATAATATTTCCCCTGTAATTGAAATTATTGGAAGAAGAATTGGAATCAAAAAAGCCATATTAAATACGATTCATGCTTACACTGCTTCTCAGTCTTTAGTGGATGGCCCTTCGAAAAGAAAGCCAAGAATGGGGCGTGCAGCTGCGATGAACCTGGTGCCTACATCAACAGGAGCTGCTATTGCAACGATTAAAGCATTACCCCAATATGAAGGGAAATTTGATGGAATTGCCATTCGCACACCGGTAATTGTTGGTTCAATATCGGATATAACTTTTGTTTCTGAACGTCCAACGTCTGCTGAAGAAATTAACCAGATTCTAAAGGAAGAAGCAGCTACAGATCGTTATAAAAAAATAGTAAGCGTTTCTTATGAACCTTTGGTTTCAAGAGATATCGTTCAAAGAACTTTTGCTTCAATTATTGATGCAGAAATGACTCGTGTAGTTGATGGTGATTTATGTAAGATAATGGCCTGGTATGATAATGAATGGAGCTTTACCAACCAAATGATCCGTCAGATAAAAGAGATTTAATTTATAAAAAGAACCTAAAAAGTCTATTATGAAAAGTGAAGAATTGTATTCTGTGCCAACGCACGAAAATTCTCAAATGAGAGCAAAGGCGACTCCTGAAATAATGGATGCATGGCGCAATTTCAGCAAAACAGTTTTCAAAGAAGGCGCACTTGATGAAAAGACAAAACAATTAATAGCCATTGCTGTAGCACATGTTACTCAATGTCCATATTGTATTCACGGTCACACTGAACAGGCATTAAAAAAGGGTGCTACCAAAGAAGAAATTATGGAGGCCGTGTGGATTGCTGCCGAAATGAGAGCCGGTGCTGCTTATTCTCATTCTACGTTGGCTATGGATGAAATCATGGCTATTGAAAAGTCGAAAGCGGTATAAAATACCGATAGAAAATAGGATCGTATGGATATCAAAATAAAACGGGTTTACGAAAAACCAGACGTAAAAGATGGGTTTCGAATTCTTGTGGACCGGCTTTGGCCCCGGGGGCTGACAAAAGAAAAAGCGGCTGTAGATCTCTGGTTGAAAAATATTGCACCTTCGACAGAATTGCGAAAATGGTTCAGCCACGATGCCGATAAATGGGAAGAATTTCAAAAAAGATATTTAGACGAACTAAAAGATAATAAAGAGGACATTACAACAGTCAAAGACCAACTCAAAAAGGGACAGGTTACTTTATTATACGGAGCCAGGGACCAGTTTCATAACGAAGCACTTGTTCTGAAACATTATTTTTCATAGGCAGAACTTACCTGAATCCTCCAATAATCAGGAGCACTTTTTGCATGAATATTTTAAACAAAATAAAAAGACCATGCCTGATTCGTTTAAAGTTGGAGACCATGTAAAATGGAATTCTGAAGCGGGAATTGTTTCTGGTAAAATTATTAAGGTACATAAAACTGATTTCAATTATAAAGGGTACACACATCACGCCAGAAAGGATGAACCTCAATATGAAATCAAGAGCGATAAAAGTGATCACATTGCAGCTCATAAAGAATCAGCGCTTTCATTGACCGATAAGGGATAGTTTTTTTACCAAAACAAACTGACATGAATCTACAGAATAAAGAGAGCAATCAATTACTTTGTCAAAGGCATAAGGGTAGCAATACAAACAATTCATCAACAGAGGTAGGGTACCTTCAAAAAGTCAGTTTTTTGTCTGCGGTTGCTGATATATATAGTAAACGAAGATTTAGAGTAAATTTCTATTTCGCGCTTCTGATATTGTAGAAGAGTTTCAAACTTTTAAAATAAAACCATCAAAAATTAACGATTAAAAGGAATTGATTTGAATTTCTTTTGTTAATTTGCTGAACACAGGATTCGTATTCAAACGAAATTAAATATGAAAACATTACAAAATTATTTGATAACCCAATACACAGGAAATTCATTCTTCGTAATAGATTAATGATTAGTTCTCTTCTTCATACACGAAGTGAGATCCCTTAGTATACTAATAATATATTTTTCATTTTTACCCTAATGTGAAACATAAATCCAAAAGAATTATGAAGTTATTAGCAACCCAAATTTCGCCGCTTATTAATAGCTTTCTTCATATTGAATCAAGAGAGCAACCTTATCTTTGTTCGCCATATTATGGATCCCCATCATTTCATTCACATCCTGAGTTTGAGCTCTTATTTATTACGAAGGGCTTTGGTAAAAGAATCATAGGGAGCAACATCTCAAAATTTGAACCGAATGACATGGTTTTCTTGGGATCTTGGGTTCCCCACATCTGGTTAAGTGATCCAGCTTTTTACAAAGCAGATTCGAATTTGATTTCAGCGACTATCATTGCATATATCCACCCTGATGTATTTGAATTTATGCTTAATAATGTAGATGAATTGAAAGAAATAAAACAAATGCTCGAACAATCAAGAAGAGGAATATACATATATGGGAAAACAAGAAATGAGATAGCAGATAGACTTATTTATTTATCATCGATGACCGGTTTTGCAAGAATTGAAGGCTTATTGCATATTATGTATCTTATAGCTACTTCTTCGGAAAAAAGTTATATACTTAATGATGATCCGGCTATTTCAATTGGTGATACGGATAGAATGAATGAAGTTATTGAATACATAAAGAATAATATTGAAAAAGAAATAACCTTAAAACAGGTAGCGGATTTGGCCTGTTTAACTATGCCGTCTTTTTGTCGTTCTTTTAAAATTCGCACTCGAATGACATTCTGTCAATACCTTTCTGAGGTTCGAATATTACATGCTTGTAAACTTTTAATTGAAATGGATCAGTCAGTTTCATATATCGCGAATATGTGTGGATACAAATCTGATTCTCATTTTTGTAAAGTTTTTAAAGAACGAATAGGTCAAAGCCCTTATCAATACAAATCCAGTGTTAAAAAATCTTCTAGTTTAACATTCAAATGATAAAGGTTATAATTTTATCTACAGAAGATGATCCCTACGATCTCATCTAATAGTCTTTATTTTATTATAAAATCATTCAGAAAATAAGAGGGATGGTGTTTCATTTCCATTGGCAATTTTAAGAGCCATAAAGGTTGCATAGAAATATTTTTTGTCATCCGGCTCGTTCTATGTAATTCTTCTCACATTTTACTTAATCCTATAAACTTTACCAACCTTTGACCGAATATATTTTGATTCTTTGGATCACTACTTTTCAAATCAATGAACTTGGCCACTGGTCCAACGAGAAAAAGTGCATAAAAAGGTGCATAAATAAAGCTGCCAAGTCGTAAAACAAATTCCACTAAGGCAACAAGTATAACAACAACTATTCTACCTTTTTTTGTGGACACAGATGTTCCGGGATCTGTAATCATAAAAAATATAAATAGCTGATACATTGGGCCTGTTAATGGTGATACTTCAGCAAGAAAAGTATCGCCGGTAATAAGACTGCGTAGGAAAGCAAAAATTACAAAACTGATTACATAAGTGATAGTAACATGAAGCCTTTTTGCTCTAAAAACAATTATTAATCCTAACAACCATATTACTGCCAGTGACAAAAAATCACTTCCCCATTGAATGCTCAAACCAGCCACATCGAGTGGTGCCATAAAAAGCATCCACGAAACTCCAAAATTAGAAGGGTTCCATAAATGCCTTCCTTTATACTTAAGTACATATTTAGACATGATGGACAGAACCGAGGTAATAATGTAAGGCCAAATCAAAGTTGATCGAATTAAAATACCCACGCTTATTCCGGTAATGTAAGCACTGGATAGATTTTTCCAGGTCCCCAGCAAAAACCTTGCTAACAGAATTTCAGTAATCATGGCTGCAATGATAGCTGCTACCACGTTTACATAACTATCCAACATACCAAAACTCAACTGGCCAATCAGTAACAGCAGGGTGATAAATGCCGGCGGGATATATTGAAAATTATTTTTTATCCAGAGCGACAAAACGTTGGTTTTTGCCGGATTCAATATTTTAGTCTCTTCCATCAGGCTGTTACTTTTCTTTACTTTCTTTAATAATATGAAGCTTGTCAATTTGAGGATCAGCAATAACAGAAACTTCGCCCGATGGCCAGTAAATAAAAACTTTGTTTACTTTGGTACTTTTGCCCAAACCGAAATGAAGCCTGTGTGCATTTTGTGACGCAAATCCTAATCCTGCAGTTACTGTTTGAGTTTGTTTACCACCTTCCCACTCTACTACTACTTTCGCTCCAATGGCATCTGCATTACTGAGGGTGCCTTGTAAATCAAATTCTACCCAATGATTAGGACTTTGAAGGTCATTCTTGTAAATAAGGGGGACATTATTTTGATTAGCAACAATCACATCCAAAGATCCGGTATTCCATAAATCTGCCATCGCAACAGCGCGGCTATCATAAGTAATATAAGGGCAAACTTCGTTGGATACATCTTCAAATAACCTGTTACCCTGATTTAGCCATATTTTGTTTTGCTCATAACCGGATTGGCTTTTGCCTTTCATATCAGGCCAGTTTGCGGCATCTTCGATGATTGAACTATTGCCCCCGGTTATTTTTGAATAATCATACCAATAAGAAGTGTTCTTTTTCGCAGAAATAAATCCATTAGCCACATACAGATCCATAAATCCATCATTATTCAAATCTCCAAACTGCGATCCATAGCTCCACCCTGCATTATTAATTCCAGCTATCTGTGCTAGATTTACAAACTTTGGGTAAGCGTTATTCGTTTGCCCAATTTCAGGTTGCCAATAATTATTATCCTGAATAAGGATCCCGTTTTCAGTGATAGTTGTATTATAAATCCCAAGCAAACCGCTATTATCAATATCTCCAAACGATACACTCATTCCACTTTTAGGAATATTTCCAATTCCGGACTGCCTTCCTATTTCTGTAAATTTTTTTCCTTTTTCATTGATATATAATTCATTTACATTATAGTCGTTTGCGATAAATAAATCGGGGAAACCATCGCCATTAAAATCAGCTGAAGCTGCTGCAAGCGTCCACTTTCTGGAAGTTAATCCGTATTGATCAGTTACATCTTTGAATTTTCCATTTCCCTTGTTTTCCAGGAGATAATTTCTTCCACCGTTATTGGCATATCTAAAACTTTCGGGCATTATTTTAGTCGTTGTAAGATTTTCCAAATCATACTTTTCGCTGAAATAACCACCAATAAAAAGGTCGATCAATCCATCCTTATTAAAATCGAACCAGATCGCGCTATTTGCGTTTGCCCAATCCGGCAGGCCACTTCCGGCAGTTACATTTACAAATTTTTTGCCACCAACATTATGAAATAACTCAGGCTTTCCCCATTTATACAAAAGTAAATCTCTGTAACCGTCATTATCATAATCTCCCCAGACAGCCCCCATTGATGCGCCGGTTCCTTTTACATTTAGTTCAGCCAATCCCATTTCTGAGGCTACATCTTCAAATTTACCGTTACGCATATTATGATAAAGTTTGTTCCGGTTTTCTGTTTTACTATCGGTAAAATAAATGTCATCCCAACCGTCATTGTCATAATCAACAACAGACACTGAAGCACCCATGGACGCTATTTGTGGCGCTATGTTTTTCAACTGAGGATCCAAACCAGGAGAAGAATGCTTGAAATTAATATTGGCTTCTTTGTCATAAGGTTCAAGGTAAAAGCCATACTTTTTCAAAGCCAGTCCTTTTTGTCTGGCTTCATCTCTTTCCTGAAATAATCTTTCCCTGGAAGGAAGTGAGGTGCCTATTAATAAAGTAACAAAAATGATGATTGTTATTATTTGGGCCAATTTTTTATGCCAGCTCATGAATGCGATCTCCTATATAAATTTAATTAGGGATTGAAAAATGGAAGGTAAAGTATTGCCGTTGCATTTTAAATGGTCATCGTTTAGTGAGGATACTGTTCGAGGCAGACCGAAATTGACGGCACCCAACTTCTCATACTTTCATTGAGTCCATGCTGCATTTTTATATCTGTTCAGCGTCCTTATATCGCAAGATAAAAAATAAATCGGGCTTTTTATCTTAGCCAAAAGATAAATCTTATTTTTACTCTTTGAACCTATAGATTAACGGACTCAAATCCTAAAATTTTTATCATTGATTCATTTCCGAAAAAAATATTTAGATACTTTCCTTGTTTTCATAATTGCCATGGTGTTGGCGACTGGTTGTAATCAAAAATCAGAAGAGAATAGTGGAAAGACGACTACAGACCCTAAAGCATTGGCATTATTATATCTTTCTCAAAATCACCTTGAAGAGGCTGCTGCAGCTTTTCAACAGGCTATAAAAATGTACCCGGAGGATAGCTCTTCCTACATTGGACTTGCCCGACTTTATATACTGCAAAAAAATTATAACGCTGCAGAAGATTTGTGTAAGGCAGGATTGAAAATTAAACCGGGAAATATAGATTTAAAGTTATTGCTGGCAGAAGTATATGGTCTAAAAAATGATAAAGAAAACGCTTTAAAAGAATTACAAGATATAATCGAAAATGATCCTAAAAACCAAATTGCTTATTATCAATTGGCCTGGCTTGACACATCCTACGCATACGTTGGTTCCAGAAAAAATTATTTGCTAAAATTAGAAAGCCTGTCACCCGTCAATATTGTACCACGCCTGCAACTTTCGGAAATTTACGCAGGTGAAAATAAAACCGATTCTTCCCTGTTTTATCTGCAAAGCGTAAAAAAGATTGCACCTGGTTTCTCAGATGCAGCAGAAACTTATTATGGTAAAGCTTCTTCCTTATTGAATGCTAATAAACCAACCCAGGCCTTATCTTATATAAATCAGTTTCATGAGTTGATGAAATTAACTCCTGAATATGCAACTGGTATCGATGAAATTGAAATTCCTAAGATGATTGCAGGTCATTTTACATTTGAAACTAACGTGCCGGTTTCATCTCTTAGTACAACACAGTCATCCAATCTAAGTGAAAATAACTCATTCAGCGCCCCATTAAAGTTTACAGATGTTCCGGAAATTCCAGGATATGCGATTGGGAATAATATAAAAGCAGAAAATGCAGTAATTGCTGTGGCTGATTACGTTTCGGAAGGGAATATGTATTTGTACTCGAGTTATCTTTTGCCAGGTTCCGCTACTTCTAAACCTTTTTTGTCTTCCAGCCAAATGGGGGCTTTAAAAAAATGTACTGTTACAGGAGGAATTGAGCATGAAGGGCAGGATTTATATGCCACATTTTCAGATTATGATAACGACGGATACCAGGACCTTTTTGTTGCTACCACCAAAGGAATTTTAGTTTACAAAAATAATGGAGACGGCACTTTTTCAAAGATTAATGAAGACATCGGCTTGCATAATGTGTCCAATGGAATTAAAATGTTGTTTGCCGATTTTGACCAGGATGGCGATCTTGATATGTATGTAGCCCAAAAAAATGGCAACAGGTTTTTCCGCAATAACGGTGATGGCACTTTTACTGAAAACGCAGCAGCAATGGGTCTTATCGGCGATAAGCAAGGTTACAGAGATATGGATTTCGGAGATTGGGATAATGATGGCGACCTGGATATAGTTAGTGTAACAAATGACGGCAAAATAGAATTATTCAATAATAACCGGCATTCCAATTTCAAGGACATTAGTGCTTCTATAGGATTACAAAGCCCAGATTATTCCGGATCTGCAGTTGCTTTCGGGGATTATAATAATGATGGAATGTTAGATGTTTTTGTTGCTGGTGGTCCGAATGGGAAATGCACATTGTTTAAAAATAACGGTGCCCATCACTTTGTACCCGATACTCACGCATCTGATCAGATGAGTAATTTGTTAAAAGGCATAAAAATTTATAAGGTCGCATTCATTGATTATGATAATGATGGACAACAAGATATATTGATTACAGGTGTTAACCAGGATAGCTCAAAAACAGGAATTCTGTTGTTCCATAATGATGGGTCAAAAGGATTTAATGATGTAAGTGACCTGCTTCCTGAAGGCGTAATGCAGGCATACTATTTTGGAATTGCCGACTATAATTTTGATGGCGACAGAGACATCTTTCTCGCAGGGCCTGCGGGTATCCGGTTAGCAAGAAATGATGGAGGCAATAACAACAATTTCGTTCAGGTTCAGCTTACAGGACTTTCATTTGGCAACAGTAAAAATAACAGATTAGGGATCGGAGCACAGGTGGAGCTAAAATCCGGCGATCTATATCAAATGAAAACAGTTAAAGGGCCTCTTGTTGAATTTGGTGTGGGTAAAAGAACCAAGCTTGATGTATTGCGCATTATATGGCCAAATGGCGTCGCACAAACGATTAACGATCCTACCCGCAAACAAAGAACATTAGAAGAGGCACAATTGAAAGGTTCTTGTCCTTTCCTTTTTACCTGGAATGGTGAGAAATTTGAATTTCAGAAAGACATGTTGTGGAGAAGTGCTCTGGGCATACCCGTGGCTATTCATGGAACCGATACCACTTTTGCTTATTCTAATCCTTCAAAAGAATACCTTCTTATTCCCGGAGAAAAACTAAAACCCAAAGACGGCGTTTATTCTATTAAGATTTCAGAGGAATTATGGGAAGCGGTTTATTTTGATAAAGCGGAACTGGTAGCAGTAGATCACCCTGAATCAGTGGACGCATTTGTTGACGAGCGATTTGTTGCTCCCCCTTATCCGGGCAAAAAAGTTTACCTGGTATCTCAACAGCATTTACCGGTTTCTGCTACAGATGGGTTCGGTAATAATCTAAGTTCAAAAATCAGCAAATATGATTTTCAATATGTATCAAATTTCGCTTTAGGAAAATTTCAGGGAGTTGCTAAAGAACACGATCTGATTTTAGACCTCGGAAAAAAAGCACGAGTGGATCAATTGCATTTATTTTTGAGAGGATGGATTTTCCCCACTGATGCCAGCATTAATACACAACTCACACAATCTAAAAAATGGCAATTGCACCCACCTTCTTTGCAGGTAATTAATAAAGAAGGAAAATGGCAAACTGTAATAAAAGATATTGGTTATCCCATGGGAAGAGATAAAATGGTGATCGTGAATCTTGCGGGTAAATTTTTAACTCCGAATGACAGAAGAGTAAGAATCCAGACCAACATGCAAATTTATTGGGACCACATATTTTTCTCAACCGGACATGTAAAAGCTCCTGTCAAAATGCATGATTTAAAAATGGTGAGTGCTCAATTACACTACCGGGGATATTCATCCTCATATCAGAAAGGTGGACCTTATGGACCACAATGGTTCGACTATTATAATGTTACGAAAGGGCAAAAATGGAGAGACCTTACCGGATATTACACACGTTACGGAGACGTATTGCCGCTATTGCAGAAAGCAGATGACGAATATATTATCGCTAATTCTGGAGACCAGGTTTCCATAGATTTTGATGCTAAAAATGTACCTCTATTGCCAAAAGGCTGGAAGAGAGATTTTCTGATTTATAGTGAAGGATGGGTGAAAGATGGTGACCTGAATACCGCGCATGGACAAACAGTGGACCCATTACCGTTTCATGCGATGCCCTCCTATCCTTATGGTAAAAATATCAAGTATCCTACAGATAAAGCGCACAGGGAATACCAGGAAAAATATAACACACGGAAAGTTTCTACGGAAGCGTTTAGGAATGCAATAAGATTAGGTGATTTTGCAAATCCAAATAATTAGAATCCTTTAGTAAAATAATAAGAGGCGTGTTCAGTAAACAAACAAATAACACGGATTTTTATTTTGATCGCTGAATAAGTCTAAAGATTTTTTTGACTTGAATTATATCTCCGCAACTGTATGCAGATACATATTTTTACAGGACGCATCCAACAGCCCTGCGCTGTTGAATGGTTCGATTCGTTCTTTTATGAGTGCAGTAAAAGTTTTGATTTCTTCGTTTGAGGGATTTTTAGAAGAAATTATTTTGAGCAAATCTTCATATGAATCGTACACCATTTTTTTGATTCGTAAATCGTCGGCATTCAGAAAATAACCCGGCGGTTGGTTTTTTATTCTTCGTGTTTCGTGCGCAATTGTTGCGGCAAAATACAACATGGACCATGAAGTGAAAAGTTCAAAGTAGGGCATTGCTTTATAGCATCCGGCGATGAGGCAATCATTTAATATTATTTCCTCAAAAATTTTCTTTTCATATTCTTCCAGGTTTTGATAAATTAATTTTTCATCACCCCAATATTGTTGGAAAATATCAGCCAGCTTTTCTACTCCTGAAAGCAAATGAGCAGTACCGGAACTGAACAGTGGATCCACAAATCCAATCGTATTCGGAAGCGCTACCCATCCTTCACCGAAACTATTTTTCATCTTTCTTTGGAGCCTTCCGGTCTTCATCATTTTCCCCGGTTGCGGATTTACTTTGGCATCTTTTAAAATACGTTTTATTGCCGGATACTTTTCCGACATAGCCTTCCAGATTTCCTCAGTTGATAAATCTTCATAAAGACTTTTTTCATTGTTCAGTACAAAACCAATACTCGTGCGCTCATCGTTAAATCGTAGCATCCACAACCAACCTTCGTCCAGTATATGATGCAAGGCAGACCAATCGGGATTGTATGGAAAATCATCCACCGGAATTTTTCTTTCGTTCAGTATTTCCATCCAGTGAGGCACATTATTAAAATGAGAAAAAACGGAAAAAGAATTGGTCAAAAAATCGTCTGCAGAAGATTCTATTCTAAATAATTTATGCGCCAGGAAGCCGCTTCCAGTTGCATCAATAAAAAAAGTAGCATGAATAGTTTCATTATTACCCAACCGGTTTGTTTGAAACTTCCATTCTACATTTCTTTTTGCTTTTGTAATTTCAGTGAGCTCAATATAATCAATCCCACTCTCTTTTACTTTCGCCAATAAGAAAGCATCAAAATCGCTCCGAAGCCAATTGGTGTCTGATTCAACATCACTGTTACTCGCTGCAACCAACAATTCGTTTTTATGATTTTCATCCGAAGTAAAATCTTCTCCGGGAAAATGCTTAAAAAAACTAAATCCTCTTTTGATTCCACAAATAATTTCAGGATGTGATCTTTGCCAGCTTCCATATCTTGAAAAGTCGTATAGCCATGGCAAATCATATTTTTTAGAAAGCTTTCTTAATATCATATCTGCAACAGGTGTGGAAGATTCCCCGATTGCAAAGCGTGGATGCTTCCCCTTCTCCAGTAAACAAACTTTTAAGCCGGATTTCTGTATTAGTAAAGCCGTCAGCGAACCTGCAAAACCGGCACCTGCTATCAATACATCATAATGGTTACTGCTGTTTTTATTCATGATTGAGTGCAGTTACATTTTATTTTTTCCTGGAATTTTTGCGTAAGATTCATTTGTTCCAAACGAAGTTTTCTTGCATCAAAACATTTATCACAGTTAGTTAAGAAACCAATATCCCAGGTATCAACAAACACACGTCCGCGTTGCATTGCAAGTGTGCGTTCAAATACGTCTTCCAATGCACCCAGTGTTGGCGGAACATAATTTCCCTCTTTTTGAAGTGATTCCATTATCCCGTTTCCCGATCGTGTCGGAATAATAGAACAACAACCGGCTCCGCTATCAAAAGCAAACTGTACCGATTTGAAAGTCCATTCAATGTTCTCTTCTTTGTCTGTAAGGTATGGTGGATTTAAAAGGATAAAAGTGCGAACGTCTATATCATGTTTCCTTAGAAAGGTAGTAGCATTTCTAAAATCTTCCGGTGTCAATTGCTTATTAAGTTTTGAAACTACAACCGGGTGAATACTTTCAAGCCCCATGGCAATCTCAAGTTTTCCATGAACCCTTTCACTAAATTTCACACAAATATCCCCACAAAGTTTGGGATGATTTTCAACTATAATCCTTTTATAAGAATTTAATCGTTCAATGATTCCAGGATAATCTGATAGTGGAATAGCTTTCGGATCAAAGAAGTTACCATTGTTGTATAACTTAATCACATCAGCTCCTGGTAACCTTTCCAGTGCATAATCTAATTGTCTTAAAACTGCTCCGGGAGGCGTTGGACTGTTTAGCGTATTTTTCCATAGATCGCACATCAGGCATTTAAAAGAACACTCTTTGCTGGTGAGAAATATAGTATTCACTCTTTGCAGCTTGCCTTCCATGTCGGGTTCCTCCTCATGCAGGAAATGATATGGAATATTAGGATCTAAAGAATTTTTGGAAGGACGAAGTTTTTCGATTTCCTTATTATTATGCATAAAGCGAATGAAAATATGACCGGTATTCCATTTCA
>JBDTKF010000055.1:0-6206 GCA_039935455.1 Ginsengibacter sp. | reverse complement strand
GAAAAAATTTAAAATTCAATACCATAATTACTGATTTATAAATTTATTTATTATGAAAAAAACGTCAGTTGTAAATCTAATCAAATGCTCGATTGCTATTTGTGTATTGGCGTTTACCTCTTGCAAGTCTACCCGTGTTTTTAAATCATCAGTTTCTACAGCGGAAAGTTATCAAAGCAATTATGACGATACTACTTTAACCGTTGATAATAGTTCTATTCTCATGCCTTACAATCGTTTTGTTGATCCGGCAGGAACCATAATTCGTTTTGGCAGTGCTGCACTTGAAAACCATAGTCTTGATTGCGTTTTATTGCCTGATGCTAAAGTATTAGCTGTTGAGGATCGGTATGGACTTGCTTTTATTGATGTAAAAGAAAATGAACTTCTATTTCATTTGGATTATGAAGGAACATATAGAGGAGTGATTAGTACTTACTCTGGCATCAAGGTTTTTGAAGATAAGAATGGAACACACATTTTTTGGGGTGGCGCAAATACTTCCAAAAATTCGTCGCTGATTCTTGAAGCCTTATGGGATGGTAAAAAAGCAACAATTAATAATTCAATTTCTTTCGAAGCGTTAGCGCCTGCACCGTTGGCTTTGCCTAATGATATTGCCATCAATAAAGAAGACGGCGAAGATTATTTGTATGTAGTTTTAAATGGAAATAGCCAACTCACAAAATTAAGGTTGAGTGATAAAAAAATTATCTGGACAACCGCTACAGGAATGGCTCCTTTTGGTATTGCATTGACTTCTGCAAAAGCCTATGTTACTAACTGGGCAGGTCCTGTTCCAACTGATTTATCAAAAGAAACTGCGGGGATTCCTTATGGCAACGTTTATATTGATCCAAAGACCGGAGCCACGGCTTCAGGAACAGTAAGTGTGATTGATTTAAAATCAGGAAAAGTAGAAAAAGAAGTGGAAGTTGGCCTGCATCCAAATGCAATTATTACAAGCAAAGACGAACAATTTGTTTATGTATCAAATGGAAATAGTGATTACGTTTCTGTAATTAATACTACATATGACGAGGTAGTAGATTCTATTTCTGTAAAGCTAAATCAAGAAGAAAAACAATTGATTGGTGATTCGCCAAATGGCCTGGCAATAGATAAAAAGGGCAAAACATTATACGTTTCAAACGGGATGGATAATGCTGTTGCTGTAATAAAGTTGGGAAAAAAATCTTCCAAAACAGGCAGTGAAATTTCAATGATCCAGGGATTTATTCCAACCGAAGCTTATCCTGCCGGTTTGGTATTGAATGAAAACAGGTTGTACGTTGCTAACCTGGAAGGCGAGGGAGCGCGAACCCCCATCTCAAATAATTTTGGCAGCCATCACCAGGAAGCTACCATTTCAATCATTTCATTGCCGGATGATTCTCTTTTAAATTCTTACACCAAAAGAGTAGAATCTGCAAACTTAATTTTTCGATCAAAAGTTACCAGGCTGGTGCCAAGAAAAGGAATTGCTGCAAAGCCAGTTCCTCACAGGATTGGAGAGCCTTCAATTTTTAAACACGTCATTTACATCATTAAAGAAAACAAAACTTACGACCAGGTTCTGGGAGATGTGAAGGAAGGTGATGGAATGGATTCATTATGCATTTATGGAAAAGAAATAACACCTAATCAGCATAAACTGGCAAAAGAATATTTATTGCTGGATAATTATTATGCCTCAGGAAAATCTTCTGCCGAAGGGCATTCATGGACAGATGCGGCTATTGTTACAGACTATATTGAAAAAAATGTGCGTGCCTGGTTTCGCAGTTATCCTCATGTTTTAGCTGATGCGCTCGTCTATTCAAAAAAAGGCTTTATCTGGAATAATGCGTTAGATCATGGAAAGACTGTAAAGATTTATGGTGAAGCATGTTCTCCTAACTTTGACCGTAGTTTAGATTGGACTAAAATATACCAGTCTTATCTCGAAGGGAAAAAAGTAGAATTTACCAATACTTCTACCATATCAAGAGTTCGTCCTATTATGTCTCCGGATTATCCATGTTATGATAGCCACAAGTTTACAGATCAGATACGTGCAGATGTATTTATAAAAGATTTACATGAAGCCGAAAAAAAACCGGGGAATCAATTGCCAAATTTGATGATTCTGGCTCTTCCAGATGATCACACTTCTGGTATGGCCGAAGGGTTTCCAACACCGCGTGCAATGGTTGCTGATAACGACCTGGCACTTGGAAGAATTATTGAAGCACTTACTAAAAGCCGCTTTTGGGATTCAACTGTTGTTTTCGTTACTGAAGATGATTCTCAGAGTGGCTGGGATCATGTTTCAGCCTACCGCACTACTGGTTTTGTGGTAAGCCCTTATTCGCATTTACAGAGAACGGTACATACCAATTACAACCAGACGTGCATTATACGCACGATTGAACAGATCTTAGGATTACCTCCAATGAATATAATTGATGCGACTGCGTTACCCATGTTTGACTGCTTTAATGAAACCCCGGTTAAAAAAACGTATTCTTTTGAAAAAAATAATATTCCATTAAATGAAATGAATAAAAGTGCTGTTTCGCTATCTGGAAAAGCAAAAAAGTTTGCTTTGCAATCATCGCTGCCTGAGTTTGGCCATATGGATGGTGGTAATGATGATCTTCTTAACCGCATCCTTTGGTTTGCAGCAAAAGGAAATACACCTTATCCGAAACAAATGACTTTATCAAAAAAAGATCAGAAGGATATCGATGATTGAGAAGCAGGCTGCTTTTAAAAATAGTTGCACAGCTACAGTAAACAAATAAATATTGGTAATTCTTATTTCGATGAGCTTATAATTTTTTGCCCGTTTTCCTATCTTCCCGCAAATAAAAATATTGGAACTACTCATATTACCAATGGTTGTTACCGTCTTCATCCGGTAGAATGGAGCATTGGAGAAGCCGTCGGTATGTTGATTTCTTTTTCACAGAAGCAGAAGGTAGCACCTCACAAAATTCGTGAAAAGCCTGATTTGCCTGGTGAATATCAAAAATTTTATCCGTTCGCAGGGATTAGAAACTCATTGGCCAAAGGACGTTGAATAATTCCATTCGGTTCATTGGTATTTACAAAATGTTTTAAAAAATTAAATAAAGAAGTTTTGCAAATTATCACGAAATTAGCAGAACACTTAGATTGCAATTCCTTAAAAATAGTAAATGAAAAGAAGACGTTTTTTATCCTCAATGGCGGTCATATTACCAGCTTCTGTAGTAAGCACGGAATTTATATTCTCGTCCTGTAAAGCTGATATAAAAGAAGAATTTTTTACGGAAGAAAATATAAAACTATTAGATGAAATTGGTGAGACTATTATTCCTGCAACTTCCACATCGCCAGGAGCTAAAGCAGCTCGGATAGGGGAGCTCATGAAAGCGTATGTAACAGATTGTTATACTCCGGAAGAACAAAGCACATTCTGGTATGGAATAAATAAGATCAAAAAAACCAGCGACAAAAAGTACAAAAGCGAATTTCCGAAATTGACTCTTTCACAAAAAAAAGAAATACTGCAAAGATTTGAAAAAGACGCACAAGAGTATTCAGATAATAAAAAGAAAAACACCACGGCAAATGGCGATGCTGTTCAAACAGGAAAAGGAAATCAAGATGTCATGAACGAATACGATGGACATTTTTACCCAATGATAAAGGAGTTAACTTTATTTGGGTACTTTACATCAGAACCTGGCGCTACCAAAGCTTTGCGTTATATACAAACTCCAGGCTCTTACAAAGGAGACGTACCTTATAAAGAAGGAGATAAAGCATGGGCAACATAAATTGTTTGCAAATAATTGGCGCTGAACTGTTACAGTCAAATGGATTCAAATGCCTTTCTGCCGAAGGCGGATGTGGAAAGATACTTATTACTTTAATTTGAAAAATAATGGGCAATATCAACTCTAAGGGAACTGAAAAAAATACATACGATGCGATTGTGATTGGGTCAGGAATCAGTGGTGGCTGGGCGGCGAAAGAATTGTGCGAACACGGAATCAAAACATTAATATTAGAGAGAGGAAGAGATGTAAAACATCTTATAGACTACCCGACAATGTCTAAAGATCCTTGGGATTTTCCCCACCGTAATAATCTTACTTTGAAAGAGAAGGAAGATAATCCAATTGCTTCCAGGTGCTACGCGTTTAGAGAAGATGCCAAACAATTTTTTGTAAAAGATAAGGAGCATCCTTATGTCCAGGAAAAACCTTTTGACTGGATTCGGGGATACCAGGTTGGTGGTAAGTCTTTGATATGGGCGAGACAAACTCAACGATGGAGTAAATATGATTTTGAAGGCCCCGCAAGAGATGGATTTGCCGTTGACTGGCCGATCCGTTATTCAGACCTTGCTCCATGGTATAGCCATGTCGAAAAATTTGTAGGAATCAGTGGCAATAAAGATGGCCTGGAAACTCTACCAGATGGAGAATTTCTGCCTCCATGGGAAATGAACGTGGTTGAAAAAACGATGCAGAAAAGAATTATGGATAATTACAAAGATCGAAATGTAATTATTGGCCGGTGTGCTCATTTAACCCAACCCAAAGAAATTCATTTACAACAAGGTCGCGGAAAATGCCAGTCGAGAAACATGTGTCAGCGTGGATGCCCGTTTGGCGGATATTTCAGTTCTAATTCATCTACGTTACCTTGGGCGGCCAAAACAGGGAATCTTACACTCCGCCCGGATTCAATAGTTCATTCTATTATCTATGATGATAAAAAGAGCAAGGCAACTGGTGTACGGGTAATTGACGCACACACAAAACAGGTAACAGAATATTTTGCAAAGATCATTTTTGTAAATGCAGCTGCCTTAAATTCAAATCTTATTCTGCTAAATTCCACATCAACACGTTTCCCAAATGGACTGGGCAATGATAATGACATATTAGGCAGATATGTAGCTTTTCAAAATTACAGGGGAACACTTAATGCAAGTATGGACGGATATTTAGATTCGTATTATTATGGTCGCCGTCCTTGTGCAGTGATGATGCCCAATTTCAGGAATGTATATAAACAGGAGACTGATTTTCTACGTGGTTACATGACATTCTTCAGTGCGTATCGCGGAGGTTGGTGGCATTCAGTGCCTGGATCTCAAATGGGTGAAGAATTCAAACAGGCCGTGACGGAACCCGGCAACTGGGGTGTGTCTATGATGATGCAAGGCGAAACAATACCTAAAGCAACCAACCGGGTATATCTTAGTAAGGACCAGAAAGATGAATGGGGGATGCCATTATTATCCATTGATGTGGGTTATGATGATAATGACGAAAAATCGATGAAAGACTTTTTGATTCAAGGTGCAGAAATGTTAGATAGGGCAGGTTGCAAGAATATTACAACCAACGATAGCAAACAAGCGCCGGGGCTGGATATCCATGAGGTTGGAGGAGTGAGAATGGGAAAAGACCCCAAAACATCTCTTTTAAACAAATGGAATCAAATGCATGAATGCCAAAATATATTCGTGACAGATGGTGCGTGCATGACTTCTACCGGAACTCAAAACCCATCCATTACTTTTATGGCATTGACGGCACGTGCTGCCAATCATGCAGTGGAAGAATTAAAAAAGGGAAATTTATAGGGTACAGTTTGGATGAAAATCAAGTGACACGGGTATAAAGAGTAGTTCTTACAAATGGGTTCCATTGCATCTAATTAAAGAATATGAAATTATACACCATTCTAATTGCATCAGTAGCAGCTCTGGGCGGATTGCTTTTTGGATTTGATACCGCAGTAATTGCTGGTACCATAACTCCGCTAAAAAGTTATTTTAATTTAGGGGATGCAGAAATTGGATTTCTCGTTGCGGCTGCTTCCATTGGCTGTATTCCGGGCGCTTTTTTTGCAGGTCGTTTTGCAGATCATTTTGGTCGCAAAAAGATGATGGCTGCTACGGCACTATTGTTTATTATAGCTGCATTGGGAAGTGGGGTCGCAGGTAGTTTTGCACAATTAGTTATTTATCGTTTTATTGGTGGAATAGCGATTGGCATGGCTTCTACATTGGCACCTATTTACATTTCAGAAATAGCTCCACCTGCATTCAGGGGCCGCCTTGGAATGTTACAACAATTAGCTATTGTAATGGGAATATTATTAGCTTTTATATCAAATTATTTCATTGCAAATGCTGACTATTCTTTTTTGGCAAACGA
>JBDTKF010000054.1:0-8075 GCA_039935455.1 Ginsengibacter sp. | reverse complement strand
TAGAATATAATTTAAGAAAAGCACTGGAATGGTGCGATGTTGCCAATATTCTTCGCATACAACTTGAAAGGCAAAACCAGGTTTTATTTTCTTCTCTACGAGAATATAATCTTGCTTATGGCGTCAGTAAAAAATTGTTGGATAGTTTAAATAAAGAGATTGTAATTCTTCATCCTGGTCCAATTAACAGGGGAGTGGAGTTAGACAGTGATGTGGCTGATTCCAAACAATCTATCATTTTGCAACAAGTAGAAAATGGTGTGGCAATCAGAATGGCTGTATTATATTTACTGAGCAATAGACAAACTTTAAACTAAGTTTTTCATTTCAATAATAGTAAAAACTTTTTATGGAACGAATCTGCTTGTTTCCGGGAACCTTTGACCCTGTTACGCTTGGCCATACTGATATCATTGATCGTGCGCTTCCTTTGTTTGATAAATTATATATTGGATTGGGAAGGAACAATAACAAAATCCCTATGTTTTCTGAAGAGCAAAGGTTAGGATGGTTGAGAGAAATTTATAAAGACGAACCTAAAATTGGAGTGCTCGCGTACGATGGATTGACGGTTGATTGTTGTAAGGAAGTAGGTGCTAATTTCATTTTAAGAGGCATTCGCTACGTTAACGATTTTGAATATGAAAAAGCGATTGCGGATATGAATAGAAGTTTGAAAAATAATGTAGAGACAATCTTTTTAACGACACTCCCGAAATATACTTCTATCGCCAGTACATTGATCAGAGATGTCATTCGTAATAAAGGTGATATTTCTCAATTTTTACCAGAGGCGGTAAAAAAGGCAATTTATTAAGGCTTTTTAATTTGGAACATGAATCAACAGACTATGTCAATTTGGTTTCGTAAAAATATAACCCTTCACGATTTGAGTGACATTCGTGCAAATACAATGGCAGAATTTCTCGAATTGAAATTTGTAGAAATAGGAAATGACTTTCTGAAAATGTCAATGCCTGTAAACTCCAAAACCCGGCAACCTTATGGCTTTCTACATGGTGGCGCATCATGTGCTCTTGCAGAAACTGTGGGCAGTGTATCTTCTTCGCTGGTGATTGATACAGCACAATTTTATTGTGTTGGATTGGAAATAAATGCGAATCATTTGAGAAGTGTTACCGAAGGGCTGGTAACAGCTATTGCAAAGCCATTGCATTTAGGGAAAAGCACACATGTATGGGATATAAAAATTTCAGATGAGAAAGAAAAACTATTTTGCGTCAGCAGATTGACAGTGGCAATTCTGAAATTGAAAACAGAATAAGAAATTGCACTATTTCTTCTTTTACTGTTGAATCAAGACCTGTTTTTTTACGAGGAGATTTTATAAAAAATTGGATTAAGCTCATTTAGTCTTGATCCTGAAATTTACCCAAAATTGCCAGGTGTGAATTCTTCCTTTTTATTTCTATTGAATAATTGCAGTCAACCTGCATTATCCGGGGAAAGTTTACACACCTGGCCCTGATGAATAATTTTTTGTAAAGGCTGGAATTCATCCAACCATGGAATTACAACTCAGTAATAATTTTACTTTTTTGTTTCCCTTCCATGATTTTTACACTTCGGTTTATGAAACCAGTGAGCTCATTTCCTTTCAGTAAACCTTGGGAAAGTAATGCGAGATCTGCAAGATTTTTAACCAATTCTCCTTGTTCATCTGCATCAGTTTCTTTTAAGATTTTTTGGTAAACCGGATGATTCCCGTTTATTGTTAGAGTGACTTCTTCGGGGAAATTTCCATACAGACTTCCCATTCCGCCTCCGCCGTTCATCGCCATGTCTTTCATTCTCCTCATAAATTCGGGACGGGTTGCTATAACAGGAGCAGTTTCAGCGGACAATCCTTTAATTTCGATAGTAGTATGCAACTCAGGAATTTCTACCTTGAATAACTCTTTCAGCTTTTCCTGTTCCTCTTTATTTAAAATGCTCTCATTGTTTTCATTTTTATCAATTAGGTTTTCGGTAATATCTGCGTCTACTCTTACAAACTGAACATCGGTCCATTTCATTTCCATGTTGTTTATAAATGCAGTATCCACAATGGTTTCAAGTTTTATTACTACAAATCCTTTTTGCTGTGCGGCATTGATAAAAATATTTTGTTGAATCGGATCAGTAGTATACAACATGACCAGTTTCCCGTCTTTATTTTTTTGTAAAGGTTCTGCCGCTGTTCTATATTCCTGGTGTGTATAAAATTTTCCGCCTGCTGCGTCTTCATACAAATTAAATTTGTTTGCCTTTTCCAAAAACTTTTCGTCTGTGATCATTCCGTATTTTACAAAAAGACCAAGGCTTTCCCATTTCTCTTCAAAAGATTTTCTGTCTTCCTTGAAAAGATCTTCTAATTTATCAGCAACTTTCCTGGTGATATAAGAACCAATCTTTTTTACATTTGGATCGCCTTGCAAATAGCTCCGGCTCACATTCAGCGGAATGTCGGGGCTATCAATAACACCATGCAATAACATTAAAAATTCAGGAACAATATCTTTAACTTCATCAGTTACGAAAACCTGGTTGCTGTATAATTGTATTTTATCCTTTTGGATTTCAAATGTATTTTTCACTTTCGGGAAATATAAAATTCCCGTAAGATTGAAAGGATAATCCACATTCAGATGAATCCAAAATAATGGTGGTTCACCGAAAGGATATAATTCTTTATAAAAATCCTGGTAATCTTTATCAGTAAGATCAGAAGGTCTTTTTGTCCATGCAGGCGTAGGATTGTTGATCTGTTTGTCTTCAAAGAAAATAGGAACTGGTAAAAAACGACAGAATTTTTCAAGCATATGACGAATTCTGTCAGGCTCCAAGAAATCTTTACTCTCATCATTAATATGAAGCACTACATCAGTGCCGCGCGATTCTTTCTCAGTTTCTTCCAAAGTATATTCAGGACTACCATCGCAATCCCATTTTACCGGTTTTGCATTTTCTTTGTAGCTTTTTGAAATAATATCCACTTTATCACTGACCATAAATGAAGAATAGAAACCGAGCCCAAAATGCCCGATAATATTCGATTCATTCTTCCCTTTATATTTTTCTAAAAACTCTTCTGCTCCACTGAATGCAACCTGGTTAATATATTTGTCAATTTCTTCTTCAGTCATTCCAACTCCTTTGTCAGAGATGGTAAGTGTCTTTTTATCTTTGTCAATTGTGACATGAATATCGGTATTCCCAATATCTCCTTTTGCTTCTCCAAGTGAAGACAATGTTTTCAACTTCTGTGTGGCATCCACAGCATTACTTACTAATTCGCGGATAAAAATTTCATGATCGCTGTAAAGAAATTTCTTGATGATTGGAAAAATATTTTCCGTTTGAACTCTAATACTCCCTTTTTGCATAAGTTAATTTTTTCAATTTTTTGCAAAATAAGTGCCACTCCTGGTTTTCTGTCATGATGACATTAAAAAGATTAGCTCCATAATATGGAGTGTTTTTTTGAATAATTTTTAGAAGGTTATTTTGATTTTGTTATATTATTTTCCTGTAGTTTAATCACTTACTCGCTTATCAACACTTCCATAAAACTAATGTCTTTAAAACAAAAAAAGCTTTGCAGATTTGCAAAGCTTTTTTTGTTTTTGTTTTTGAATAAACTTAATAATTCCTTAATTCCATTTCCACTCTTCGGTTTTTAGCCCGACCAACAGCTGTTTTATTATCAGCAATTGGTTTGGATTCACCAAAACCGGTTGCAGTAATTCTACTTTCAACGACGCCATTTCCCATTAAATATTGCTTAACAGAATTTGCACGACTTTCAGATAGTTTTTGATTCATATCATCAGCCCCAACGTTGTCTGTATGACCATTCACATCAATCTTAAAAGAAGAATTATCTTTTAGGATTTTTGCAACATCTTTTAAAGATTTGTAAGATTTAGCAAGCAGTTTTGCGCTTCCGGTTTTGAAGAAAATATTTTCTGCTGCTTTGTTTACTTTTTCAACGATGACAACATCGATTACAGGACAACCGAAATTAGATGCGGGCCCAACCACTGTTGGACATTTATCCTCTTCGTCATTCACGCCGTCTTTATCAGTGTCAGGTACAGGGCATCCCTGATACCTTGCTACACCCGCTACAGTTGGACATTTATCTTCTTCATCATTTACACCATCGCCGTCTGTATCGGGAATCGGACAACCG
This sequence comes from Ginsengibacter sp., assembly GCA_039935455.1. Lineage (GTDB taxonomy): Bacteria > Bacteroidota > Bacteroidia > Chitinophagales > Chitinophagaceae > Ginsengibacter. Next base: position 3,880 of record JBDTKF010000054.1, on the reverse strand, counting down.
TCATATTTTGAAAGACCTGCCACATCGGGACATTTGTCGTCAATATCGGCAATTCCATCGCCATCTTTATCCGGACATCCTTTTAATGCGGCCAGGCCGGCTACGTCCGGACATCTGTCAAGACTATCAACAACTCCATCATTATCACGGTCCAAGACAACTGGAATGGGAATTTCAACAGGAGTAGGGGATCTTTGTTTACCGACGTTTACAATTACACCTATTGAATGATATAGGTTATCAGGGATTACATCGCTGGTCAAAGTTGCCCGGTACTGTGATTGTAACATCAAATAAACCTGACTTTGAATATTAAATTGAAAACCAATCCCTAAAGGTACATAGCCGCCCAATTTGTTGTAATAAGCGCCACCAATACCTGCAGTAATGAAAGGAGAAAAGAAGTGATTGTCAGTGACGGGCCTTGCATTTATAGTAGCTTCTGCTTCGCCACCAAAGCCATTTCCGTTTTTAGAAGTATTAGGAAGATATTCGTAAAAGACTGTGCTCAATCTTCCTGAAAAGTCTAAATATCTATTAAGTCCTTTCCAATAAGAAAGTGAAAATGATGGACTCATCTTCGTGAAGTGTGTGATGTCACCATTTTTGAATAAAGAACTCAGTGAGGTAGTATCTAATGAAGTTGGAGATGTGAAATCAACGAATCCGAAATTGAATCCAAATGCATCTGATTTTACCGGTGAGAAAGGTGTTTGAGACGAGGCAGACATGCCAACGGAGATCATAATTATTAGAATAGTTAATTTTAGTTTCATACTTAAAGGTTTAATGATAAAATTTTTGTGATGGTATTAAAAATATTTTTACTTTACAAAAGTACAGTACAAATTATGTTCCATAAAATATAAATCGATTATCTCCATTTTTTGAAACCCCAATTGATTTAAGTTATATTTGCGCAACTTTTTTTTTAAATGATGAACGGAGAAATAATTTTAAATGAGATTATTTTTCTTACTGTCATGTAGATGAGAATGGCCCCGTAGCTCAGGGGATAGAGCAACAGCCTTCTAAGCTGTGGGTCGCACGTTCGAATCGTGCCGGGGTCACTTGTTCTTCTTTTAAAATCTTTTATCAACCTTGGTTTCGTAAACCCTGCGAAAAAGAAATGCAATCAAAAATGGGGGTTCAAATTGAAGAAAGCTGGAAGGAGATTCTGGAAGATGAATTTGAGAAATTATATTTCCAGCAGGTTATTGCGTTTTTGAAAACAGAAAAAGCATCAGGTAAAATTATTTTTCCTCCAGGTCCATTGATTTTTAATTCTTTTGAAAAAACTCCGTTTCCGAAAATAAAAGTAGTTATTATTGGGCAGGATCCTTATCACAAAAGAGGACAGGCTCATGGGTTAAGTTTTTCTGTTCCGCGGGGGATAAAAAAACCTCCTTCACTTATAAATATTTTTAAAGAACTAGAAAATGATTTGGGAATTAAAGTTTCTCAAAATGGGAATCTTGAAAAATGGGCGTTTCAAGGTGTACTTCTTTTGAATGCATCTTTGACTGTGCGTGAAAATGAGCCTGGAAGCCATGCCAGAATTGGGTGGCTGGAGTTTACGGATACGATTATTAAAAAAATATCGGCCGAAAAAGAAGGAATAATCTTTTTATTATGGGGAAAGTTTGCACAGGAAAAGCAATCGCTTATTGATGAAACAAAACATTTTGTTTTAAAAGCGGCACATCCCTCCCCGTTAAGTGCGTTTAATGGTTTTTTTGGATGTAAACATTTTTCCAAAACGAATGACATTCTGATGAAACAACGTAAAAATCCGATAGATTGGAAAATCTAAGAAATGAAAATTAGACATGAAAAATTTTGGGCTAAAATATTTGCTACCTGGGCATTGATAGTTTTTGTTATTACGTTAGTGCTTGTTGCAATCCTGATGTTTATTATCGGGATATTCAGGGAACCCCGGCGAACAGAGATTTTCAGACGAATTTCAGTAGTCTGGATACGCACGTTCCTTCTGCTAACCGGGTGCAGTTTAAAAGTTATTGGTAGAAAAAATTTTATTGCCGGTAAAAATTATATTGTGACCTGCAATCATAATTCATTTCTGGATATACCGGTTGTAACTCCCTTTATTCCTGGCGCTAATAAAACCATAGCAAAGTCAGAATTAGCGCGAATTCCCATATTCGGGTTGGTCTATAAAAGAGGGTCTATACTTGTCGACAGAAATGATAAAAAAAGCAAACAGGACAGTTATAGAAAAATGAAACGGGTGCTGGAAATGGGAATGCATATGTGTATTTATCCTGAAGGGACCAGAAATAAAACTGATCTACCTTTAAAAAGTTTTCATGATGGAGCTTTTAGATTGGCGATAGAAACAGGGACTCCAATTATTCCAGCTATCATATTTAATACTAAGAAAATCCTGCCCATGGGAAAATCATTTTATTTCTGGCCTGGAAGGATTGAACTGCATTTTCTAGCGCCGGTTTTCATCAATGAAGGAGATAATTATGAAGATCTCAGGGAAAAGATTCACCATATAATGAGTGACTATTATAGCTCTCGTGCTGATAAAATACGTGTATAATCATAGTGAACAAACAAATAATCCTAAATCCTAATTAGGATTGGAAGAGAAATAATTCGAATAATTATTCAATCATTTTATTCCTCATTCCGTACATGATTAATCCCCCAATGGTTTTTGCGCCTACTTTATTTTTCATGTTTTGTCGGATTGTTTCGATTGTTCTTGGGCTTAAAAAAATGATTTTTGAAATTTCATCAGTTGTTTTGTCCTCGCCGAGAAGTTGGAGAATTTTCAATTCCTTTTCGTTGAATGTAACAGGTACCTGCGTTCCATAATGCCGTTGAACATTTTTTTTCTGCATTAATTTCCCCATCACCGCTTTATTCACCAGTTGGTTAAAATAAAATTCTTCATTCATACAGGTTAATATCGCTTCATAAATTTCGTCAGGATCAGTCGTTTTAGTAAGGTATGCATTTGCACCCATTTCCATCATTTTGCTGATCATCTGCTGATCATCGTACATAGAAAGGATGATAATTTTGAGGTCATCATATTCTTTACGAAGCATTTCAATAGCATTTATTCCATCAATTTCCGGCATTCTGATATCCATTAATAACAAATCAGGTTTTGTGATAGTCATTTTATGCATCAAATCTTTGCCATCTTCTGCTTCCCAAATCATTTTTAGATCTTGTTTTGGATTGAGGGCCATTTTTATTCCGTCTCGAAAGATTTTATGATCATCGGCTATGGCAATTTTAATAATGGTAGATAGTGACATTAAACTTATTCTTAGAAGTAGTGTAAATATAAGTACTCATAACGAAATTTTTTCAGTTATATTATTTCTGGAAACTTTTATTTTATGAAAAACACTTAACGTATGGGGAATCTACTCTGAAAAATTACCCATAAGTGTTTCCGGTTTTCATTATTAATTAGTTCTCAATATTTTTCATATCACATATTTATTCTAAGGTATATATGAAAGATATTGAATAACTGACTATATTTTATTCAAGATTAAGTTAATCCTTCTAACTCTAATTTCTTTACAAGTTACAGGTGAATATTACTTCCACTTACGAAAACATTGAATAGTTAGCCACCCCTTTCAATATACTGTTTTTTTCACAATCGTAGGAATACTATAGTAAAAAATCTATTTATTATGATAGTAAAATTACTATATTTATATCGTACAATTACCTGTTTTTCTTACATTGTATTACGTATAATTCCCTTTGAGATGCTTTACCAGAAAGCACTTCAGCGAATTTACATCAATTGAATGATAAAATTAGCAGTTGGTCAGGATATTTATTTGAGTGAAGTTAGTCGTCTGATTACTCGAATAAA
>JBDTKF010000053.1:0-27321 GCA_039935455.1 Ginsengibacter sp. | reverse complement strand
GTTAGGTAAAGGACCATGGAAATAAATAAAAGTTTTCCCATTTTATTAGTTAGTTCTGGTTTATGATAATTGCAATTATAACTAAAAAAAATTATTCTTGCCAAATTTTACAAAAATGTATCCTAGTAATTTTCTTAAAATATATCTTAATTCACTTTCTTAAAATGAAGACTTGTCAAATTAGAATAAATCAATCCAATTTGTAAATATTAGAAGTTAGAATATCTTTTCAGGCATGGGCCAATTCCGGTTCTACCCAAACATTATTTTCTTTCAACAAAGAAACCAATTCTTCCACAGCTACTTCTGATGGAACATTTCGTTTCACCACTTCTTTTCCTTTGTACAAAGTTATTTTGCCAGGTCCGCTGCCAACATAGCCAAAATCAGCATCTGCCATTTCTCCAGGTCCGTTCACAATACAGCCCATTATAGCAATTTTTAATCCCTTCAAATGATGGGTAACCTCCCGCACTTTAGCTGTGGTTTCCTGCAAATCAAAAAGAGTTCTTCCACATGATGGACAGCTGATAAATTCTGTTTTTGAAATTCTCATTCTGGATGCCTGTAAAATTCCAAATGCAATTGAATTCACCAGTTTGTAATCAGGAATTTTATTATTATCAGAATAATGATACCCAAGGCTAATTCCATTTCCAAAACCGTCAATAAACAATGTACCTGTCTCAATGGCGTAATGGATCAGGCTTTCATCCATTGTCTCTTTAATGCTGTCGCAAATAATGATGACAGGATTTTTCATTTCTCTTTCATTCAATTCAAGAAACATCCTTCGGATACTTTGTACCGCATTTTTATTTTCACTACTCAAACACAAGACGACTGTTGGATCATTTTTTATCTTTGATAAAAAACTTCCCTTATCATCGATAGGATAATTTTTTGAATAACAATCAAGCATTACAAAATTAAGAGAAGAAGATTTTTCTATGCCATCATCAATGTATTGATCTTCACTGAATATTGGATAGCATTTGGAATTATCCGAAAAGTTTTTCCAAATTTCATAATCATAAATCAGTTTTAATGTTCCCGGTAACGCGAAATCAATTTTATTTTCTCCGCAAAAAATATAATCAGCAGCCATGTCGCTGATATTCCATTTATCGTTTGTAACATGGTATCTATAACCGATATCTTTCAAGTCGTTGCGATCAATATTTCGTTTTTTATGGAAATCAGCAATGACAACGGGCACGTGTTTGCCACCAATATTTTGAACAGCAAATGAATTGCGTATAACCCTTCCCGTTATGCCGGGGATCAATTTCTTAATATCTGTTATTGAAGGAACAGTAGAATCATCCAGTGCAATTCCGGAAGATTCATATCTCCTAAGGATATTTTTACAAACGGGCAATTCAAACTCCGCATCCTCAGTAAGGGAAACACGAATGGTGTCGCCGATTCCGTCTTCCAGCAAAGCACCGATTCCTATTGCTGATTTTATTCTTCCATCTTCACCATCGCCCGCTTCGGTCACTCCAAGATGCAGCGGATAGCAATGTCCCAATTCAGTTTGCATATTTTCTATCAAAAGCCGGTATGCCTGCACCATCACTTGCGGATTGCTGCTCTTCATACTCAATACAATATTGAAATAATTTTCACTTTCAGCAATTCGTAAAAATTCCATTGCACTTTCCACCATTCCAATCGGAGTATCACCATAACGACTCATAATCCGATCGCTCAACGAACCATGATTCGTTCCAATTCTCATTGCAGTGCCATATTCTTTACAAATTTTTACCAAAGGAGTAAATCGGTTTCTGATCCGTTCAATTTCTTCATTATAATCCGCATCCGAATATTCAATCAATTCGAATTTTTTCTTATCTACATAATTACCTGGATTTACACGAACCTTTTCCACAATACGTGCTGCAATCTCCGCAGCGTTTGGAGTAAAATGAATGTCAGCGACTAACGGTGTAGTGTATCCGCGTTTATGTAATTCATTTTTTATGTTCAATAAATTTTCTGCTTCTTTTTTAGAAGGCGCTGTGATTCGCACCAGTTCTGCTCCTGCTTCGATACATCGAATACTTTGCTCGACCGTAGCGATCGTATCCATTGTGTCAGTGGTAGTCATTGTCTGTATCCGGATGGGATTAAAATTTCCTATCAAGAGATCACCGACTTTTACTTCAAGGGTTTTCAGCCTTTTGTATCCTGTTAATGATTCAGCATATAGTTCCATATTTTGTTGTAATAATTGTGCTGCAAAAATACGATTTCGTTTCTTAGCTAATTTGCAAACAAGCTTACCAATCTTTTTCAGGGCTATCAGGCACAGGCGCCCCTTTTACTTTATGCAGTTTATCCTGTAATTGTTTTTCGTTTTCAAGAAGAGATTTTAGTTTTTCTTCTGCATCTTGTTTTGAAATCTTTGATGGAGATGGTTGTGGCTGATTATCTTTTTTCTGTTGATGTTGCGACTGGCTTTTCTGTTGCTGATTTTTTTTATCTTTTTTCTGATCGTTATTTTGCTGTTGATGTTGTTCCTTCAAAGCACGCTGCAAATTTTGTCGTGCATCTTCATCATTCGGATTAAGGATTAGCGCATTTTTGTATGCAGTGATACACTCTGGAAGTTTTTTTGCTTTTTGATAAGTTACTCCTTTATTATAAAACGCTTTTTGTTTCACCGCATTATCCTGGGTATGAGCAATAGCATGATCAAAGGCTTTCACAGCTTCGTCTGTATTATCTTTTCTATATAAAACATTTCCCAGATTATAACTGGCCGTAACATTTGTATCTGAGTTTTTTAACGCATTCCGATATTCATTTTCCGCAGCATCATAATTTTTTTCTTTATAAGATTTATTGCCTTTGATAACCGATTCCGTTGAGCTTTGTGCATTTGTGGAGACGCTCAACATCATCAGAAAAAATATAGTAACAGCACTTTTTATTTTCAATTTCTTTTTTTCCGAAATGAAAAACTCAAACAATAATAAGATAAAAGCGGCGCCTAGAAAATACTGAAAAAATTGTTGGAATGACGTGTATGAACTGTCACTCACGGTCGCTTCAATTCCAATTTTTGAGAGCTGGTTTTTGACATTGGTAGCCACCGCATCGGTATTGGTGTACAACTGGTAAATTCCATTTGCATTTTTAGCGATATCACTTAATTCCTGTTCATTCAATTTTGAAATAACGATTTCACCTTTAGAATCTTTTTTATATTGCCCGGTTGATGGGTCCATTAAAGGCGCGCCCACCGGCGATCCGATTCCAATTGAGTTTACCATTATTCCTTCTTTGGCCAATTCCTTAGTGACCTTAATAGCTTCGTTATCATGATCTTCACCATCACTGATAAGCAACACAGATTTAAATGTTTTTTCTTTCGGATTAAATGCAGCATAACACATCTTCAATGCGTCTGCAATAACCGTCCCTTGTGTAGGCACATCATCAGGTGAAGCAGAAGCCAAATACATTTTAGCAGCTTCATGATCAACAGTTAATGGCATTTGCAAATACGCACGTCCTGCAAATACTACCAGTCCAATCTTATCGTCCGGAGAATTATCAATGATTTTTGAAATGACTTGTTTTGCACGCTCAAGCCTGCTTGGTTTTACATCCTGCGCCAGCATACTTTTACTCACATCAAGTGCAATCATCAGATCTGTACCCTTCCTGTTTATTTTTTGAGTTCCGTCAGGTATTACCAAACCCGCAACTGCAATCACACACAGCGAAAATGCACAAATAATAAAAATGAATTTAGTGAGAAACTTCCTTGAAGAATATTGACCAATCAATTCTTTGACCAACAACGGATCACCGATTTTCTTTCCTGTTTTACGCTTCCATTTTATTAATTGAACGTATAAAAAAAACATCAAAAAAACAGCAGAAAACGCTATAAAATATTCTATGTGTTGGAAATGGAGCATTTATAGCCGCTAAATTAAAAATTGATTCTTTGATGAATTGTTAATTTGTTTTATTGGTGCTTTAACGAAATATTAAATCTGACAGTTGAGCTTGATCCGGATATTCGTTGAATCTATTTTATCAGGCCAGAACCAACAATTACCGACAATTCAGCGATTACTTATTTCCCTTAAAAAATCCAAATTCTGCCATAATCGACTTAGAAATATGTACGCCGATCGTTTTCAAATCTAAATTTTTATCGGGTGATTTTACATAAGTCACGAAAAAATAAACATGCCGGTTTTCTTCAACCCAACCTAATGTCCATCCAAAGAAATTATCTTGTTCGTCAATGCCAGTACCGGTTGCATAGCTTAACTTATACAAAGTATTATCCTCTTTCAACATAAGGCTTTCCACCATTTGTTGCGCATATTTTTGAAATTTCAGTTGCCCGAAATATATTTTACTCATCAATCCCAATTGTTCGTCAGGAGAAATTTTTAAAGTATTATTCAACCAAAAAGAATCAACCGGGCCACTAATATTTTTGTTACCGTACGAAATAGAATCGATCCAAAACCGCATGGTGTCTTTTCCAATCTGGCGGGCTAAAGATTGAAAATACGGAGTAAAGGAAACGTCGAAAGCTTCTTTCAGCGCAAAATTTTTATTCCCATTACTTTCTGTTTTTATCACCATATTTTCATCGGTAATTTTTCCTGATTGTACACCAATTAAAGTGTTCATAATTTTGAAGGACGTTCCAGGTGAAAGTCGTTCTGTATCAAGCTTCATGTTATAAACTGTGATGTCTCCAAGTTGGTTATTCAGAAAAGAAAAGCTTCCCTCTACATGAGATGAATCAAAATATTTTTTAAGATCATTATTGATCTTTGCTTTGTTCACCGTACATGACCCGAATGCCATCAGAACTAAAGACAGAAATAGAAAAGAAACCTTATTCATACGATTGAGTGAATGTTGATTGATTTAAATTTATTTAGCATTGTCAAAATGCTTTGCGGTAGCTTCAAGTGCATCATAAAAAACTTTTCCATATTTGCGTATGATGGGTTCTTTCAGAAACTTATAAACAGGAATTTTTAATTTTTTACCCAAACTACATGCCGCACTGCAAAGGTCTTCACGCGGTTCGTAATTTACTAATTCTGCATTTTTCGTTTTCTTTATCCTGATTGGGAAAAGATGACAACTGATTGGCTTGCGCCAATTAATTTTTCCATCCAGATACGCTTTCTCTATTCCACATTTTACGATTCCTTTTTTGTCAATTATTCCATAAGCACACATTCCATTGGCGATTGTAGGCGTCACCCAACCAAATTCCCGATCGTAAACATATTTCCCTTCCGTTTCTAAAATAAGTTTAGATTCCGCTGAAAGATAGGGCAACACTGTATTGTACACTTCGTTTAATTCTCTAAGCTCACTATTTTCCAGAGGTGCACCGGCATCTCCATCTACACAACAGCCACCTTTGCATTTAGCAAGATCACATACAAATTGTTCTTCAACAATCTGATCGCTTACAAGTATGTCATCAATTGCAATCATTACGCAAAAATAAGCGAGAAACATGAGACGTAAATGAGTCTGCAGTAAACAAACAAATAAACCGGATTTCTGTTTTATGACTGTGTTTTGATAAACACATCAACTCTATTCATTTTAAGCAAACAGTTTTCGAAGACCATAAGGAAGTTAACTTTGCAAAGTCAGAAATAGAAATAACTTGAATCTCTGACTCATTTTTTATAAAAATTATTTTCAAAATGAATATTGCGCCTTACATAGATCATACTTTATTAAAACAAACATCCACTCTTTCTGAAATTGAAAATTTAACCAGAGAAGCGCTGGAATATAAGTTTGCAGCGGTTTGTATTCCACCGTTGTATGTAAAAAAAGTAAAGAAAATTTTAGGTGATTCCGAAATAAAAGTTGCAACAGTCATCGGATTTCCTTTAGGCTATTGTGCGATAGAAGCAAAGGTTGCAGAAATTGTTTTAGCAATTGTTGATGGTGCAGATGAGTTGGATATGGTTGCAAATATTTCTGCGATCAGAAATGGTGACTGGCAATTTATAGCCAATGAAATCAACACCGTGATGCCAATCGTAAAGAGTAAAAATAAAGTGATCAAAGTAATTATTGAAAGCGGTATTCTAACTGATGATGAAATTATCAAATGCTGCGATATCTATGGCGCTGCGGGAGTTGATTATGTGAAAACATCCACCGGTTATGCGGATAAAGGCACGTCCATTCATGCAGTAGAATTGATCAGAGCTCATCTGGCAGATGCAATTAAAATCAAGGCGAGCGGTGGCATCAGATCATATACATTTGCAAAAGAATTAATAAATGCAGGCGCAAACCGAATTGGATGTAGTGCAAGCGTGCAACTTGTAAAAGAAAGTTTGGTATAAGATAAGTTAAAATAAAATCGCGATAATAAATACTGCAACCAATTCCATTCAATTCCTGTCATTCAATAAGTCTCTGAACAAAATCTTATTTCTTATGAAACTTCTTCTTGTCTTTTTTCTCTTTTCTTTTTCAGATTGCTTTTCACAAATCACAGATTTGCCGTCTCAGAATAAAGTAGTCGTCTTCAAAGATCAACGGATAGATGTTCTGGCGAGGAAAGAAGCTGAAATAAATACTTCCATTCTAAAAAAAGAAGCCCGTTCAGCTCAAGGCTTCCGATTGATGATTTTGAATACAAGTGATAAAGAGTATGCCTTCAAGATACGTGCGGAACTTTTACAAAAGTTTCCTGAACAAAAACCTTATATGTGGTACGCCAATCCGTATATCCGAATTAAATTTGGAAATTTTAAAACCAAAGAAGATGCGGATGTTTATAAGAAACAAATCAGCAAGATGCTGGGTGGGGCGACGATCTATTATCTGAACGAAACAATAGAAGTAGCGCCGGATAAGGATTTTGATCCGGACAACCTCAAGTCAAAATAAGCCTTATCCATCGGATAGTGAACCAACAAATAAATGAAAAAAGTATTTTGTGAGACAATCATAAATTCATCAAAATAAAGTTTCAGAAAACTCTTTTTACATTTGAGCAAATTATAACCCACATCAGAAATGTTGAAAGAAAAAATAAAAGATCTATCGGGAAAATATGCCAATAATTTTATCCAGATTCGTCAACATCTTCATCAACATCCGGAACTTAGTTATAAAGAATTTGAAACTTCAAAATTTATTCAGGAAAAACTGAAAGACTTCGGAATTGATTTTGAAGTATTGGCCACAACCGGGGTTATTGGAATCATCAAAGGAAAAAATCCGGGCAAACGAGTGATCGCACTTCGTGCAGATATGGATGCGTTACCCATCGTTGAACAAAATAATGTAGCGTATCGTTCATTAAATGAAGGCGTAATGCATGCATGCGGGCATGATGTTCATACTACCTGCCTGTTGGGAGCTGCAAAAATTTTGAATGAGTTGAAGGGAGAATGGGAAGGAACTATAAAACTAATCTTTCAGCCCGGAGAAGAAAAAAATCCAGGAGGAGCAAGTCTTCTGATAAAAGAAGGTGTACTTGAGAACCCGAAACCAGAAGCCATTATTGCTTTGCATGTACATCCAAATTTGGAAGTGGGAAAATTAAGCTTTCGTGGTGGGATGGTAATGGCCAGTGCGGATGAAATTTATATTACAGTTAGTGGGAAAGGAGGCCACGCTGCTGCACCTCAATTTACTACTGATACGATCCTTACTGCCTCACAGTTGATTATAAATCTTCAACAGGTAATCAGCAGAATGAATAATCCGTTCAATCCTTCTGTTCTTTCCATCACTTCTTTCCAGGGAGGCAACGCTACAAACGTGATCCCTTCGGAAGTAAAGCTGATGGGCACTTTCAGGGCGATGGATGAAGACTGGAGATTCAAAGCCCACGATTTGATTAGAAATATTTGCAAAAAAACAGGCGAAATTTCAGGAGCAGAAATTGATGTAAAAATTGATGTAGGCTATCCGTTTGTTACAAATAATATAGAACTAACGGTGATGGCTAAACGAAAAGCTGTTGAGTTTATTGGGGAAGAAAATGTTGAAGAAACTGAAATGAGAATGGGCGCAGAAGATTTTGCATTTTATTCTCATTTGATACCAGCTTGTTTTTTCCGATTAGGGGTCGGAAACATAAAAAATAACATTACCTCAGGAGTACATACTCCAACTTTTAACGTCGATGAAAAAGCCATCGAAAACGGGATGGGCATTATGGCCTGGCTTGCTGTTTCTTTAGATGAATTGGCCACTTTACCTATCTTTACTTCTCATTAAAAAGCCACCGCAGTTCACGTTAGGCTTTAATAAGTATTATGCAGAAACACATTAGAAAACAGGAAGCTCTTGATTATCATTCAAAAGAAAGGCCGGGGAAAATCGAGGTGATTCCGACAAAAGCTACTAAAACACAAAGGGATCTTTCATTGGCTTACTCACCGGGCGTGGCGGTTCCTTGTCTTGAAATAGAACAGGATGCTGAAACTGCCTATCAGTATACAGCCAAAGGAAATTTAGTGGGTGTCATCAGCAATGGAACTGCCGTTTTAGGATTGGGGAATATCGGAGCACTTGCGGGAAAACCCGTGATGGAAGGGAAAGGAGTTTTATTTAAAATTTTTGCAGATATTGACGTATTTGATATAGAAATAAATGAAACGAATCCAGAAAAATTTGTAGAGATTGTCTCTGCGCTGGAACCAACATTTGGCGGGATAAATTTGGAAGATATCAAAGCACCGGAATGCTTTTATATAGAGCAAAAATTGAAAGAGCGTTTACACATTCCGGTCATGCACGATGACCAACATGGGACCGCCATCATTAGTTCGGCCGCTTTATTGAATGCATTGGAGATTCAAAAAAAGAAAATCACCAAGGTTAAATTCGTGGTAAACGGCGCGGGCGCTGCTGCGATGGCTTGTGTACAATTGTATGTTGCACTTGGCGCCAAACCTGAAAATTTTGTATTGTTCGACAAAATAGGCGTACTCCATGCAGAGCGTGAAGACCTGAGTGAGATTACGAAGAAATTTGCTGCTGAGAGAAATAAAAATTTTACACTGGAAATGGCGATGAAGGACGCAGATGTTTTTATAGGACTGAGCGTTGGTGATGTTATCTCTACCGAAATGGTCAAAAGCATGGCAAAAAATCCAATTGTTTTTGCTATGGCAAATCCCAATCCTGAGATCACTTATGAGAAGGCCATCGCAGCAAGAAAAGATGTAATCATGGCTACAGGAAGAAGTGATTATCCAAACCAGGTAAATAATGTACTTGGCTTTCCATATATCTTTCGTGGCGCTTTGGATGTTCGGGCAACTCAAATTAATGAAGAGATGAAACTGGCTGCAGTAAAGGCTTTAGCAGAACTTGCAAAGTCCCCCGTTCCTGATATTGTAACCATGGCCTATAATGAAAAGAATATTATTTTCGGACCAAATTATATTATTCCCAAGCCATTAGATAGCCGCTTACTTACTTCTGTTTCGCCCGCCGTGGCAAAAGCTGCAATGGAAAGTGGCGTAGCAAGAAAACCAATTATTGATTGGGAATTATATTCACAACAACTTAATGAAAGGCTCGGAATTGACAATCATTTATTAAGAATGATTGGAGCTAAAGCAAGAAAAAATCCGAAGAGGGTAGTTTTCGCGGAAGCAGAAAATCTGAAGATTCTAAAAACAGCGCAGATGTCGATAGACGAAGGAATCGCTTTCCCTATCCTGCTCGGCAACCGTGAAAAGATTGAGCGGATTGCAATGGAATCAGGTATTGATATTTCTGAAATGCCAATCATCGATCCAAAGAATGATGATACTCACGATAAGCGAATGGAATTTGGCGAATTGTTTTTTGCAAAAAGACAACGCAAAGGCTTCAATGATTACGAAGCGAAAAAAATAATGAAAGACCGAAATTATTTCGGTTGCATGATGGTAGAAACCGGCGAAGCAGATGCAATGATATCAGGACTTTCAAAAAATTATCCTGATACGATCCGGCCGGCTTTGCAAGTAATCGGTATGGAAAAAAATACAAAGCGTGTTGCCGGCATGTATATAATAATGACCAAAAAAGGGCCGTTATTTTTAGCCGATACTACCATAAATTTTAACCCAACTGCCGAAGAACTTGCTGACATCGCTATTATGGTTTCGAAAGAAGTACGAAACTTCGGAATCACGCCGGTTGTAGCAATGTTAAGTTATTCCAACTTTGGAAGCAGCAATTCCTTCGAAGCGAATTTAGTTGCTCATGCAAGAGAAATTGCAAAACAACAGGAACCTTCTCTGGTAATTGATGGTGAGATGCAGGCAAATGTTGTATTTAATAAAGAAATATTGAAAGACAATTATCCTTTCAGTGAACTGGTAAATAAAGATGTGAATGTGCTAATTTTTCCCAATCTTGCATCCGGAAATGTGACGTACAATCTTTTACAGGAAGTGGCAGGCTATGAAGCGATTGGTCCCATTTTATTAGGTCTCAATAAACCCGTACATATTCTTCAATTGGGAAGCCATGTACGAAGCATTTACAATATGGTTTTAATTGCTGTTTTGGACGCAGAAATAAAATGCAAAAGAAAAAATAAAGAACAATTATCTTCCGGAAGATGGGGAAAACTAAAAGAACCGGACAGCAAATAAAATAATATTTAAGCAAAAAAAATGAAACTATTTTCTACGATTGGCGCTTATCTGTTGATGATGAAAGGCATGTTTACCAAGCCTGAAAATTTTAAAATGTATTGGAAAGAATTGATGCATCAATCAGCAGAGATAGGAATGGGATCTTTTGGAATTGTGGCGGTAATTTCCGTTTTCATGGGCGCGGTAAGCGCTGTTCAAACGGCTTATCAGCTCACGAGTCCAATGCTTCCTAAGGAGACAATTGCACAGGTTGTTCGCGATACGGTTATACTTGAGTTTGCGCCCACACTGGTTTGTATCGTTTTGGCTGGAGTAGTTGGAAGTAAAATTGCAGGTGAACTCGGGAACATGAGAGTAAGCGAACAAATTGACGCGCTTGAAATTATGGGAATTAATACAAAATCATATTTGGTCGCTCCCAAAATTTTAGCCGCACTGATCACGATTCCTTTGTTAGTCATTCTGTCTATGGTGCTCGGCATCTATGGTGGTAGATTGGCCGGAACCTTAGGTGGGATTCTTTCCGGAGATACTTATGACCGGGGCTTGTTAATGAATTTTGCACCTAAGAATGTTTGGTTTGCATTAGTGAAAGCCTACACATTTGCATTTATCATCAGCAGTATTCCTTCATTTTATGGCTATAATGTCAAAGGCGGTGCATTGGAAATTGGTAGAGCCAGCACGACTGCAGTAATTACAAGTTGTATTCTAATTTTGTTTGCAGATTATATACTGGCATTTTTCATCTTATAATTTTTCAAATAAAACCGAGTTTGTTATGATTGAACTTAAAAATGTTTCAAAATCTTTTGGGGATAAAGAAATACTGAAAGGAATAAGTTCTGTAATGGAAACGGGCAAAACGAATCTCATTATTGGCACCAGCGGAAGTGGAAAAACAGTTCTGCAAAAATGCATGGTGGGCTTGTTTGAAGTTGATTCCGGTGATATCGTTTTTGATGGAAAAGATTTAACGACCATGACTCAAGAAGAACGCAAAGAATTGCGGCAGCAAATTGGAATGCTCTTTCAGGGTTCTGCATTATTTGACAGCATGACGGTTGAACAGAATGTCAAATTTCCATTGGATATGTTTACAAAATGGAACCATCAAAAGAAAATGGATCGTGTAAATGACGTGCTTGAAAGAGTTGAATTGAAAGGAACGAACAAAAAATTTCCTTCAGAAATAAGTGGTGGTATGAAAAAAAGAGTTGGGATTGCACGCGCCATTGTATTGAAACCAAAATATTTGTTCTGTGACGAACCTAACTCTGGCCTTGATCCGCAGACATCGATGGTTATTGATAAACTCATTCACGAGATCACTAAAGAATATAACATTACTACGGTTATCAACACACACGACATGAATAGTGTTATGGAAATTGGGGAGAATATTCTTTATCTATACCAGGGAATCAAAGAATGGGAAGGGAATAACAAAGGCATAATTTTCAATAAAAATCATCGGTTGAATGAATTCATATTTGCTTCAGAATTCTTAAGAGATGCTAAAGATATGCGGATGTTGGAAGAAAAAGGAATTATTGATAACGACCGAAACATGGAGGAAATTATGCGGGACGGAGGGGCCAACCTGGTAATTGGCGACGAAGATAAAATAGAATAAAAGTTGTTCTACTAGTAATATTTCAAGGAAAAGTTTATGAAAATCTCCTTTTAACCAACTGATCAAATTCCTTCACAACCGGATCCGTATCAAGCCATCCAATCTTCACCTTCAACTCTCTTCTGATCCAATATTCGGCTTCAGCATAAATTGAAAAATTCTGAATCGTTTTTATACTACGCTCGTACATGGCTTCGTCTCCACGGAATAATTCATTGATAAACAAAAAACGGTCATTCACGCCAATTGCTTTCTTCAAATCCTTGATGGGCACTGATGTCAGCGATTGTGAAAGTTCAATTCTGCTCTGCTTCAAACGGTCATTCAATGATTCAGGATATTCGAAAAGTAATCCGGAATCAGGAGTTTTCTCAATCGGGTCCTGGTGGGATAATGTTGGAACTTCTTCCAGAGGATCATATAAAAAAGGGCGATGATGAGAAATTTTTGAATTTACAGCTTCCGCATTTTTCTTTATTTGCTCCAATTCTTCCTCAATATCTTTTTCATCAACCTGCAAAATTTCTACAATTCTTTCTTCCTGAACAGCCTTACCAGGCTTGCTTTCTACAAGATCAACTCTATTAAAAGAAACTGGCATGATCACCGAAATCTTTCGATTCGATAAAGTTGGTTTCTTCTCTAATTTATTGTTCAATTCAGCTTGCAAAATTTGCACGGTTTGCAACATTTCTTCGGCGGATGAATTTTCATCCAATTGTTTCTGCAATTTTTTAAGAAGTGTTGACACTCTATCCATAAGAAATATCTTTGTTTTTGATTTAACAAAAAATCATTTTAACCTTGCAATCGGGCTAAGTTACTAATTGAAATCAAAATTAAATACAAAAAATGTTCATAGAACCAATTTTCAGAGGTGAAAAGCGTGGCTGGATTGAAGTGATTTGCGGTAGTATGTTTAGCGGCAAAACTGAAGAACTTATCCGGCGGTTGAAAAGAGTTGAAATTGCCCATTTGAAATCAGAAATCTTCAAACCTTCATTCGACACACGATATGATGAACAAAAAATTGTGAGTCATGATGAAAATAAAATTCAATCAACACCCATAGACAATTCCCAAACAATTCTTTTGCTGGCGCAAAATGTGGACGTTGTAGGAATTGATGAAGCCCAATTTTTTGATGAAGAAATCTCCAATGTTTGTGAAACACTCGCCTTAAAAGGAATACGTGTAATCGTGGCTGGACTTGACATGGATTACCAGGGTAAGCCATTTGGACAAATGCCGAATCTGTTGGCAAAAGCAGATTTCATCACCAAGTTGCATGCAATCTGCGTAGTTTGCGGCAACATTGCAAATGTGAGTTACAGAAAAGTAGATACCAGCGGTCAGGTTTTGTTAGGTGAAAAAGATTTCTATGAACCGAGATGCAGGGTATGTGCTTCGTTGAGTGATGGAGGTAGTTAACTAATTTTAAAATCTTCGTTATTTGTTGATTTACTGGAATTCATAAAATCAAACATCTAGGGCTGTTTACTAATTGTGCTCATAAATTAAAAGAATAGTATTTGTCGAAAATAATTACTCTCCTAAAAAAAGACCTTTTGCTGGAACTTCGCCAGCAGCATACCTTTTTTGGTATTCTTTTATATGTAGCTTCAACCATTTTTGTTTTATATCTCGCAATGGGACAACCCGAAAGCACTGTTTATAATGGTCTCTTTTGGATGATCCAATTATTTGTTTGTATCAACGCAGTTGCAAAAAGCTTTATGCAGGAAAGCAAAGGCCGGATGATTTATTTTTATTCAATTGTTAGTCCTGCACATTTTATCATTGCCAAACTAATTTATAGCACCGTTATTATGCTTTTGATGGTGCTGGTAAGCCTGATTCTTTTCAAAATATTATTGGGCAATCCGGTAATGAATGAATTTCAATTTATTGGAATTGCCTGTCTTGGAGGCTTGAGTTTGAGCCTGGTATTTACATTAATGTCAGCCATTGCCGCAAAAGCAAATCAGAACGCTGCGATCATGGCCATACTTGGCTTTCCACTAATTATTCCTCAATTATTGTTATTGATTAGGTTGTCTAAATCTGCCTTCGGGGAAGTTTTTCGGGAAGGCGCGGTCAGACAAATTTCTTTCTTATTAACCGGGCTGGATTTGTTGGTAATTGCTTTATCACTTGTTTTATTTCCTTTTTTGTGGAAAGATTAAGGGTAAATCCTTTTTTCAAAAATATCAATTTATCCAATCTTTCGTTACTGATATTCTAAGATTCATGCATCCCTTTTAAAAATTTCAAAGAGGAACCTCTTCCACTTTGAAATTAAAGTAAAATCCGATTCTACATGCCAAACACATCGGTAAAAATCAGGGATAATGCCTTAATTTTGCACACAAATTAAATTCATGAAATTAAAGTGGTGGAAGATACTGTGTATTATTTTTTTGCTTTTAACTTTCACTGCAGGTTTTTTAATACCTGTTCCCATTATCGGGAATCTCCATCAGAGCATCCGCAATTTTTTCTTTCATGTTCCCATGTGGTTTGGCCAAATGGGCTTACTTAGTTTGTCGCTTGCTTATTCGATCGCTTATCTAAGAACACAAAATCTTAAATACGATATCTATGCTGCCGAGTTTGCAAAGACAGGAATAATATTCGGAATACTGGGATTGGCAACGGGCTCTATTTGGGCAAAGTATACCTGGGGAGAATTTTGGAGCAATGATCCCAAGCAAATTGCTGCTGCAATTGCAGTGTTGATCTACCTGGCTTATCTTGTTTTACGCGGTTCTATGATTGATTTTGATAAAAAAGCCAGAGTATCTTCTGTGTATAATATTTTCGCTTATTTCATCTATATTCCACTTATCATGATTTTGCCCCGTCTCGTTCAATCACTTCATCCAGGGGGAATGGAAGGTGCCCAAGGCGGTGGAAATCCTGCACTCGGTGGAGATAGCCTGGATGCGACCATGCGTATGATTTTCTGGCCCGCCGTTTTTGGATGGCTGCTTTTGGGTATATGGATCAGTAACTTAAAAATTAGAATAAGTCTGCTCGCCAATAAAAATTTAATTCATGAATAAATTTATTTTCAAGCGTTTCTTTCTGATTGCATCATTGCTTTTAATGCGTTCATTTTTATGGGCACAGGCAGTCGAACCAACCATGGATCAGACTATGAGAAGTCACGATAAGATTTATGTAGTAATGTCGGTCTGTATTGTAATCCTAATCGTATTTTTTTTATACTTAATAAGCATAGATAGAAAAATCTCCAGAAAAGAAAAATCTCTCTAAGTAAACTCAATCTATAATGTCAGAAAAAGTACCGTATAGTTTTTTTCAAAACGTTGAAAAAAGCTTTGATAAGGCTGCTGTTTTTACCCAATGGGATAATGGCATCCTTCAGCAAATCAAACAATGCAACAGCGTATACCAAATGCGTTTTCCAATCAAAAGGGAAAATGGAGAAATTGTTACGCTTGAAGCCTATCGTGTCCAACATTCACACCACAAGACGCCTTGTAAAGGTGGAATTCGTTTCAGCAACGCAGTAAACCAGGATGAAGTAATGGCACTTGCTGCTCTGATGACTTTCAAATGCGCTATTGTAAACGTTCCGTTCGGCGGAGCAAAAGGCGGAATAAAAATCAGTCCACGTGAATATACTCCTTACGAACTGGAAAAAATTACCCGTAGGTACACAGCAGAATTAATCAAGAAAAATTTCATCGGGCCAGGTACAGATGTTCCGGCACCTGATTATGGAACCGGCGAAAGAGAAATGGCCTGGATTCAGGATACATATGTTGCCATGCATCCCGGCGAAATAGATGCTGCAGGCTGCGTTACTGGAAAACCTGTATCTCAGGGTGGCGTGCGTGGAAGAAGAGAAGCTACAGGGTTAGGCGTTTTTTACGGTCTTACAGAAATCTGTAACATGACTACTTTAATGGAGAAAGTAGGTTTACCAATCGGAGTAAAAGGAAAACGTATCTGTATTCAGGGCTTGGGAAATGTAGGTTATCATACCGCTTTATTTTTTCAACAGGCCGGAGCAATAATTGTGGGTTTGGCTGAATATGAAGGAGCTATTAAAAATTATGCCGGTCTGGACGTAGAAAAAGTGTTAGCCCATCGCAAAAAAACCGGATCCATTCTAAATTTCCCCGGAGCCGAAAATTTTGAGAAAACTTCTGATGCACTTGAAATGGAATGCGACATTCTGATTCCGGCTGCTTTGGAAAATGTTATTAATGGTGAGAATGCAGCAAGAATAAGAGCAAAAATAATTGGTGAAGCTGCCAACGGTCCACTTACTCCCGAAGCGGATGATATTCTAAATCCAAAAGGAGTTCTAATCGTTCCGGATATGTATTTAAATGCCGGCGGCGTCACCGTTAGTTATTTTGAATGGTTAAAAAATTTAAGTCATGTACGTTATGGTCGTCTTGAAAAAAGATTCACTGAAAATATGAACCATCACATCGTCAACCAGGTTGAAGAATTAACCGGAAAAACAATTCCTTCATTAGAAAGAGATTTCATCCTTCACGGAGCTGATGAAGTAGATTTGGTACGAAGCGGGCTGGAAGAGACTATGATCGCTGCCACCCGTGAAATTGTGGACATCTGGCAAAAGACTCCGGCAATTCCAGATCTTAGAACAGCAGCTTACGTTTGTGCAATTAATAAAATAGCCACTTCATATGCTGAATTAGGAATTTTCCCATAGTAGAAGATTCATCTTCTTTTTGAGGAACAATTTCACAGAGGGCGCCGGTTCTGAATTTCTTTTTTGAAAAAGAAAAGCCTTACCTTTGCCGCCCAAATAAATAATTTTTTCACCAAAAACACGATTAATGCAGAATTACGAATTGATGGTGATTTTTACCCCTGTACTTTCTGAAGAGGAATACAAAGCGATTCAGAATAAGTTCACTTCGTTAGTTACTGAAAACGGAGGAGAGGTAGTACACGAAAATGCCTGGGGGCTAAAATCACTGGCGTACCCAATCCAGAAGAAAACAACCGGTTTATACTGGGTTCTGGAATATAAGGCGCCAACCGACTTCAATGAAAAGCTGAAAACTCAGCTTTTGCGCGACGAATCAGTTATTCGCCACATGTTCACTGCACTCGACAAATACGCCGTCGAGTACAATAGTAAAAGAAAAAAAGGCGTACAAAAAGGAACTGAAAAAGCGGAGGTAACCAATGCCTAAACCAAACGAAATAAAATATTTGACAGCCATAAAAGCTGAAAAACGACCAAAGAAATATTGTCGTTTCAAAAAGCTAGGGATTAAATATATAGATTACAAGGATGGGGATTTCTTAAAGAAATTTTTGAACGAGCAGGGCAAATTGCTTCCACGTCGCATTACCGGTAATTCATTAAAATACCAACGAAAAGTGAGTGAAGCAGTTAAGAAAGCCCGCCAGATGGCGATTCTTCCTTATGTAACCGATTTGATGAAATAAATTTTTAACCACCCTAATCCAACACAAGGAGGAGAAAGTCCCGGAATTTCGGGATTGGGTAAAAATGCAAATAAAATGCAGGTAATATTAATACAAGATGTAAACAACATCGGTGGCGCGCACGAATTAGTAACTGTAAAAGATGGTTACGGCCGCAACTATCTAATTCCGCACAAACTAGCCGTAGAAGCGAGTCAATCTAATTTGAAACAACTGGAAGAACGCAAAAAACAATTGGCGAAGAAAGAAGAAAAACTTCTTGCTGAAATCAATAGTGTAATCAGTGTTCTACAGGAATCTCCATTAAAAATTGGCGCTAAAACCGGTACAAGCGGAAAGATTTTTGGTAGTGTCACTTCTGTTCAGATTGCAAGAGCAATTCGGGAACAAAGAGGCTTTGAAATAAACCGCCGAAAAATTACCATTCTGGATGAAGTAAAAGAATTAGGGAGTTATAAAGCAAAAATTGAATTTGGTAAAGGTCACGAAACTGAAGTCACATTTGAAGTGATTGCTGAATAATATTTCTCAATAAATTTATAAAACCCGCTCCTCCGAGTGGGTTTTTTTATGTGATGCACTCCTTTGTTTTAATCACTTTCTAAAATAAAAATTTTGATTATTTATTTGTTTACTGATAACAAAAAACCGGTAAAACTTTTCTAATCATCAGCAGTAATTCATACTCCGTCTGATGATTTAATATACAATTTTCACTTTCCCTTTCCAAGTAAGATAATCCGAATTGTGTGAATCATAATTTTAAAATCCAGTGCCAGTGAAATATTTTCGATGTAAATAATATCGTATTTCATCCGTTCAATCATTTCATTAATATTTTCTGCATAACCAAATTTAACCATTCCCCAGCTCGTAATTCCCGGCTTTACTTTTAATAAAATTTTACATTCAGGATGCGTTTTTGCGATTTGATCGATATAAAATTTCCTTTCAGGTCGCGGGCCGACCAGGCTCATTTCTCCTTTCATTACATTCCACAATTGCGGTAATTCATCCAGCCGCCAGCGACGCATGACCTTTCCCCATCTGGTTATTCTTTCATCGTTATCACTGCTCAGCATCGGCCCGTCCTTTTCAGCATCCATAATCATGGATCTGAATTTATGAATAAAAAATTTTTTCCCTTTGAAACCAATTCTTTCCTGGGAATAAAACACAGTCCCTTTCGAAGACATCCTGGTTCTGATTGCAGTGTATAAAATCAAAGGCGAAAGAATAACGGCTCCAAAAACAGAAATCAAAATGTCAACCATTTGTTTTACATTTTGTTGCCACCCATTCATCAAACCTGTATGAATCTCAATTAACGGCGTTCCCATAATATCAGTGGTATGAACGTTCCCACTTAAAATATCTACTTTATCAGGCATCATTTTTACTTTCACTTCTTTATCGGCAATCATTTGTAAAACTTTTTCCAACCTGCTTCTTTCTCCATTTTTTAAAGCGATGATCACTTCATTAATAGCATAACGGTCTATTACATTTTTGGCAACTTCAATATCTCCCAAATATTCCATCTTAGAAAGAACTTCATGATCATTCTGTTGTCGAAAAGAAACAAAACCACAAAGCCGGTAACCAGTCTTTTCGTGGTTTGAATTAATCAAATCGAAGAGCTCTTCTGCCATCTCGGTATCACCAATTATCAGCGTATTAAACCACACTTCTCCACGCTGTAACTGTCTATGGGCCTTACTAAGAATTAAATATCTGACAACGTACGTAGTAAAAAACTGTAGCCCAAACAGAATAAAAAACTGCGTATAAAATGAAGAAAGATTCTGGTGTTTTTTGTATAATAAAAAAATAAAAAATAAAATGAGGCTGCCTAGAAAAGTATTTAAAAGAGTAGATATTAATTCAATCAATCTTGATTTGTAATAAAGATTCTTATACGAACCGAAAAGATGGAATAATATAAAATAGCCGGTTGGATAAAATATCAATCCAAAAACAAATTTCTGGCTAAAATCAAAATTTTCACCGCCGATATTTCGATGGATCCAATAAAAAATTATCCAGGCAATCGCAGAAGCAATTAAATCGCCTAGTCCATAAAGCCCAATGTGTATCCGCTTTTGCAAATTGGAAAAAATTAAAATTACCGGACCCGATTTCGATTGGTAACAAAAATGGAATAAAAATAAGCTTACAAATTTTTGATGATCTCGTCTCCAAATTCACTGGTTTTCATCAAAGTGCCTCCTTTCATAAGATTATAGAAATCGATCGTCACTGTTTTATTCCTAATGGTTTTGCCTACTGCATTCGTAATCATTTCGGCAGCATCTCGCCAGCCAAGATATTCCAACATCATCACACCACTTAAAATTAATGATGAAGGATTCATGCTATTCGTGTTGGCAAACCTTGGCGCAGTTCCATGCGTCGCTTCAAATATCGCATTTCCGGTTGTGTAATTGATGTTTGCACCCGGCGCAATTCCAATGCCTCCGACTTGTGCAGCCAGTGCATCACTGATATAATCGCCATTCAGGTTTAATGTCGCGATGACTGAATAATCCTGTGGTGCCAACAAAGCCTGTTGCAAAAAATTATCAGCGATCCTGTCTTTGATAATTACTTTGCCTCCAATTGCAGCGATCCGCATATCTTCATTGGCAACCGCTTCACCTCGTTCTTTTTTCGTGGCTTCCCATTGATTCCAGGTGTAAACATCATGAGGAAATTCGCGTTTTGCGAGCTCATAACCCCAGTTTTTGAAAGCTCCTTCTGTGAATTTCATAATGTTTCCTTTATGGACCAATGTCACGGAGGGAGATTTATTGGCAATCGCATATTTGATTGCGGACCGGATTAATCTTTCTGATCCTTCTCTACTCACTACTTTGATTCCAAAAGAAGTTGTCTCGGGAAAACGGATTTTTTTTACCTGTAATTTATTTTGTAAAAATTGTAATAGTTCTGATGCTTCATTTGTACCGGTCATATACTCAATACCCGCATAAATATCTTCTGTATTTTCTCTGAAAATAACCATGTTTACTTTTTCCGGCTGCCACATAGGCGATGGAACTCCCTCAAAATATTTGATCGGCCGTAGACAAACATACAGATCCAGTTCCTGCCTCAACATCACATTCAAACTACGAATTCCACCACCAACGGGAGTTGTAAGCGGCCCCTTAATTGAAACCAGGTATTCTTTCAATGCATCCATTGTTGACACCGGCATCCATTCCCCAGTCTTGTTGAAAGATTCTTCGCCAGCTAGCACCTTCTTCCAGTTTATCTTCTTTTTTTGTTGGTATGCTTTTTCAACTGCCGCGTCAAAAACACGTACACTCGCCCGCCAAATATCCGGACCAATCCCATCGCCTTCTATAAATGGAATTGTTGGTTGATCAGGAACGATAAGCGTTCCATTGTTTCCCATCGAAATCTTATCTGTCATTATTTTTTATTTTTCCCTTATTTTAATTTTTTCTAATGAATGATTATTCTATGAAGATCACATTGACCTTAAAAAAGATCTGGAGTAAATCAACAAATATTTCAACTTTCAATTCTGATTTTATTCAAAAAAAACAAACTAATTTTTGTCAGTGCCAAGGTTTTCTGGCGACACATTCAATGCACAATTCACCCATTCATTATCCAGTTTTACGCCTTTATATTTTTCATAGAAATTTATTGCAGGTTTATTCCAATCCAAAACCTGCCAATGCATTCCTGATAATCCTTTCAGTTTCGTTTCTTCTATCAACTTATCAAAAAGCAATTTCCCAATTCCCTTTCCACGCCATGGTTCATTTACCAAAATATCTTCCAGATATAATCGTTGACCTTTCCAGGTAGAATAGCGTATATAATATAATGCAAGCCCAACTACTTTTTCATCGATCTCCGCTACAAAAGCCCACCACACCGGATTTTGTCCAAAACCACTTTCTACAAAATGATCAAAAGTAACTGTAACTTCCTGAGGAGCTTTCTCATATTCTGCCAACTCACGAATCAATTGCATCATTGCTTCGCAATCATGGCTTTTCGCTCTTCGGATAATAAATCCTGTGCTCGCGGTTTGCTTTTCTTTAGTCATATTTTTTCAAATTCTTTATCTCCTGTTCTCATTGATCACAACGCAGCAGCCTGTTCCAGATCACTTAAAATATCGTCTACATCTTCAATGCCTACGCTCATCCGAATCAGTCCATCTGTAATTCCATACTTCTCACGATCCGCTTTCGGAACGCCGTGATGAGTCATTGATGCAGGATGGGATAGAAGTGTATCACAGGTTCCCAAAGAAACTGCTCTTACACACATTTGTAGTTTATCAATAAATTTTTTCCCCGCCGCAAGCCCTCCTTTCATTTCAAAACTCAACATGGGCCCGGGATGGCGCATTTGTTTTCTACCCGTCGAATAATCGGGATGTGACGGTAATCCCAGATAATTTACTTTGCTGATTGCAGAATTATCCTCAAGGAATTGTGCCACTTTCATCGCATTTGAACAATGTTTTTCCATTCTCACCTGAAGCGTTTTCATGCCTTGCGTCAATAAAAATGCATCAAATGAATTACCGTTTCCTCCGAGAAGCCGATGCACTTTTTCGATACGGGAATTCATTTTCTGAATATCTTTTCCAACAAGAACTCCACCAATTGCAGTTCCATGGCCGTTTAAAAACTTAGTAGTAGAATGCACCACATAATCAACCCCATATTTAAACGGTTGTTGCAAATAAGGAGTTGCAAACGTATTATCAACAGCAACCAATAAACCATTTTGCTTTGCCAATTTCGTCAGTGCATCAATATCTACACACTGAATCGTAGGATTGGCGGGTGTTTCAATATAAAGTAATTTTATTTTCGGATCACTTTTTAAAGCTTCTTCAGCCTTGTTTAAATCACGCAGATCAATGATGATGGCTTCAATTCCCAATTCAGGAAGTACGCGATTCATTAATTCCTGCGTTCCGCCATATAATGAATAATGCGATAAAATTTTATCGCCACTTTTTAGATTTCCAAACATTAAAGTTGTAATTGCAGCCATTCCGCTGGCATGCAAACGCGCTTTCAATTCCAACGGTTTCTCATTGTCCATCAAACCAAAGCTTTCCAAAGCGGCAATTTTTTCCTCAGCTTCTTTCAAACTTGGATTGCCCCAACGACTGTAGATATAACCGTTTTCATCACCACTAAACCGCCGCATTCCCTGTTCGGCAGTATCGAACACATACGTGCTGCTGGCGTAAATCGGTGTAAGATGAGAATAATTTCCTTCTGTTTCGTGTCCGGCATGAATAGCTGTTGAACCAAAACCTTTCAATTTATTTTTTCGCGATGACATTTTTTTAATTAATAAAATAGAAATGATGAATGACGCAAAAGTATGAAAAGATGAAGGAGCGATAGTCTGTTATCACTAAAATGTAAATTGGATTAAGAATATCAGGAAGGAAATGAATTTTTTAATTTGCAAAATTATTCCGAAAGATATCATAGAAGCTAAATAGCGCGGTAATATGCTTTGAGTTTATTTACCATAAATTACTCCCGGATTTTATTTGAATCATAAAGTAATCTTACAACAATATATTATCTTTTATCTTGCTCGGAAGAATACCAAACTCCTTTTTGAAAGCTGTGGAAAAATTGGCAGGTTTTTCAAACCCCAACGCGGAGGCTATTTCCGTAATGTTTCGTTCCCCTTTTTCGAGTTGAGTTTTTGCCCACATCATTTTCTTTTTTTGAGAATATTCATAAATATTTTGTCCGAAAACAATTTTGAAATGTCTTCTTAAAGTGCTGACACTCATATTAAACTCTTCCGCCAGATTTTTGATTTTTGTGTTTGATTGATGGCGCGCGAGAATGGAATTATTTAATTTTTTTTCAACCCCGATTATCGCATCAAAATGTAAAGACTTTACAGATTGGAAATCTTTTTTTTCCTGGCTGGTGATTATATTTAAAAAATTATTTAATAGTAGAAAGGATCCGGCTTTTAACTGTAGCGGGACAAATGACTGCTGATTCAATCCGCTTATAATTTGTTTAACAAGAGAATAAGTATTTTTATTCATTTTTTTGGAAATGAAAGTTGGTTTGTTGGAATTGATTAATTTTTTAATTGATTCTATTACGACAAGGTTAGCCCTAGGGTGATTAGTTTCCAACCAAGAGGTATCCACATTCAAGTTAATAGCGTTGACATGGTCTCCCCTTCTTATTTTAAATTTTCTTTCATATTCATTGGTAAATAAAAAAGAACCTCCAATTTCTGATTTTTGTGAGAAAAAAAAGTTCTTATTTAGTAAGAAAAAAAAATTATAGCCATCTCTATTTTCGTCAAACTCAGATACATTGTATTCAATATCATGTTTCAGTTTAAAATTGAAATAGCGTAGGGTAATGCCTTCTTCCAGAAAAAAACCTCTAATAAACCCAAATCCTAAATGATCGGGGATATTTATAGCATTATCATTTACATCTACCTCTAAAATATCAGAAAAATAAGCCAGGTATTTAATATAAAAGCTTTTCGTGGGTAGGTGGTGTAACGGCATTTTTTTAGGCTTTATATAAATGTACCAATGAATTATAAGTTATAAATATTAAAGCATTTATAACGCATTCCATATTTTAATTTATTTCTACTTAAATTTTGTATTTGGACAAAAATACATTTTTAGGTAGAGCAAATCTGACAAAGGAGTAAACTTAAAATATTTTATTCTGCCTAAATAATTTTACTCGTTTCCATCAATATAAAAATTGAACGAAATCTCTAGTTTGGCATTCAAAGAAAGATAATCTAAATGAATATAAGGAGTTATTCTAACGATCCTTTATATAAACTCACAGATATTATTTGCAAAAAAATAAAAAATCCTATCCTGAAATTGGATTAATATATCTTTAAAAACATTTTTGATTCATTTAAGCACTTTTTTGAATTTTATTGGGACTTTGTAGGTTTAATTCCCGTATATGTTTACCCTCGAAAAAACTACTTGTAGTGAATAATTTATTTCCCCAAAAAATTCCTGTTATGAATAAAAATTCTTTCCTTATGCTTCTGGTGGCACTGCTATTGTGTGCTGGAATTTTTGCCCAAGAAACACCAAATATTATAAACAACAATTTCAAATCGTCAACAATACCGGATAAAACCTTGCCACAGTCTATAGATGCAAACTGGAATCAGCAAGCAGTAGCCCAAATTAAAAATTCTCAATATTTTTTTCAAAATTATCCGGAAAAAAATAACTATCTGGCGGCAAATCCAAAAAATGCCTTTTTATTTAACGTGTCACCCAAAGGGTATGTCGTAAAAAATATTCCTACAACAAATGACCAATCTATATGGGAAACCAGTTTTATGTTAAAAAGCATTGGCAGGAAAGGGCAGACGTGGAAACCAGAAAATATTACGCCCAAGGTAGAAGGAAATAATTTACTTTTTATCAATGAAAATTTTATTATTGAGTTTCTAAATGATGAAAACGGGTTAAGGCAAAACTTTATCATTAAGAAAAAGCCTGAAGGCGATGGCAACATAATCATCAATCTGGAACTTGGGAACCAGTTGAATTATGAATTAAGGAATCAGCATGAGTTGCAATGTTTTTCGAAAAATGGAAAAGCAAAAGAGCTACTTTTAGAATATGATGGATTAAAAGTTTGGGATGCTAACGGCAAACCCTTAGTTGCTTTTATGCAATTGAAGAAAAAGAATCAACTGTCGCTGGTGGTTGCCGATAAAGATGCAGCATACCCCATCACAGTGGATCCCTTAAATCATGCACCCGAATGGACCACTTCAGCAGATGGGGTATTGCCTGGACTTCTTACAAATTTACAATTGCAAGTAGATGCTTTATATGGTATGAATGTGGCCGCGCTGGGAGATGTAAACGGAGATGGATTTGATGATGTGGCAATAGGAGCACCTGGAGCAATTGACATCATTTCAGGGCCTTCCACTGTGGTTGGTGCCGGAGCTGTTTTCGTCTATTTCGGAAGTGCATCTGGTCTTTCTACTACACCTTCAAAAATTTTAAGAGCTACTACACCGATAACCAATGCGTTGTTTGGTTTTAGCATTGCCGGAGGCAACGTTACAGGCGACAGTAAAAATGATATTATTATTGGTGCACCAGGCGAATCTTATAAAGCTAATGTTGGGGGAATTATACCTTCTACCGCTACGGTAACAGCGGGGAAAGTGTATGTTTTCAGAGGTGAAGATTTAAGTGCTTCCAATCCTTCTCCCCTGCTAAGTGTTTACCTCAATGGATCTACTTACTTTAACAAGGGAATAGCGGGAGTGATTGCATCCAACTTATCTATTAATGCTTTATTCGGGTTTTCTGTAGCCGTAGCGGATGATATGAATGGAGATGGGTTAGGTGAAATCGTTGTGGGATCACCTGGGTATGCAGAATTAGGATTATTGCCGGTAAGAAGCGGAGCCGCGTTAGTTTATTATTCTACTGCTTTAGCTACCAACACGCCTGTAAAATTAACTGCACCTACCTCAACTTTACTGGGTATTCCCCTTTTAAATACAGACGGACTTTTATTTGGTTTTAGCGTAGATGGTGTCGGAGATTATAACCAGGATGGCAAGCCAGACATAGTAGTGGGTGCACCTGCGGGTATTACTTTAAATCTTGGAAATCTTTTAGGAGGTAGCGCTTTTGTTTATAATGGAAACGGAAGTGGAGTGAATACAAGTTATGGGACACAGTTAACGGCTACTTCTTCATTGGTAGGCACGTTAGCCAACCTCTTTGGGTATTCAGTTCGTGGCGTTAGAAACACAGACGGGAAAAGAAATGGTAGCATACTGATTGGCACTCCTTCAGGTAATTTACTAAGTAATATTACAGGAGGGCTTCGATTGAAGGCCGGAAGTGTAAATGTATTTATTCACAAAGGTTCTCCCGGAAGTTCACAATTACCCGACCAGCAACTTCAATCACCCAGGGGGAATTCTTTATTATCTCTTTTAGGCGGCCAAAACCTTAATGTTTCTGCTTTGTTTGGCGCATCAATCGATAATATGCTGGATGTGAATTGTGATGGCATCAACGATATTATTGTTGGAGAACCCTTATCAACGGGTGTTGGAATAATCAACTCAAATGCAATTGGTGGAGCGGCTGATATATTTCTTGGAAAAGCCGACGGAACTTATCAAATTTCTCCTTTTTGGACTGTCGAAAATACTGTTTCAATGGATTTGGGAATTAATGCAGGAAGCCTTTTGGGTTTTAGTGTTGCAGGCGCTAGGCATGTTCGTGGCCCTTTACAAGGAGTTCGGGCATTAATTGGGGCTCCGGGTGCTGCTCTTAATTTTAGCTCCGGGATATTGAAACTCGGAAATACATTAGGAACCCTATTTAATTTTGCAGCTGGAAACAATGGACTTGGAAAAGCATATATGTATGGTTTTTCAAATTGTGGTGTAGTTTATAATCCAGATGTAAATGTAACCTATGTGAATGTACCCGTTCCTGGAAACGTAAACACTAATGACATAGTTCCTTCCGGAACCAGTTATGGA
>JBDTKF010000052.1:0-27506 GCA_039935455.1 Ginsengibacter sp. | reverse complement strand
AAACTTGCAGCAGATCCTTTTCCAACATCTCCGTAACCACCTACCACAGCTACTTTCCCAGCCATCATCACGTCAGTAGCCCGCCTGATCGCATCTACCAGACTTTCCTTACAACCATATTTATTATCAAACTTAGATTTGGTAACAGAGTCATTTACATTGATCGCAGGAATCGGTAGAGTTCCTTTTTCAACCCTATCATAAAGCCTGTGAACACCTGTAGTTGTTTCTTCTGACAGTCCATTTATGTGTTGAATTAATTCAGGATATCTATCCAGAACCATATTGGTCAGGTCTCCTCCATCATCCAAAATCAAATTCAACGGCCGATCTTCACTTCCGAAAAATAAAGTTTGTTCAATACACCAATCACTTTCTTCCTGTGTTTGACCTTTCCACGCAAAAACACCAATCCCTTTAGCCGCAATTGCAGCAGCAGCCTGATCCTGGGTGGAAAAAATATTGCAGGAACTCCATTTTACTTCCGCGCCAAGCTCGATTAGAGTTTCAATTAACACAGCAGTCTGTATGGTCATGTGAAGACAACCTGCTATACGTGCTCCTTTTAACGGTTTTTCCTTGCCGAACTCTTCTCTCAACGACATTAATCCCGGCATTTCTGCTTCGGCCAAATTTATTTCTTTGCGCCCCCATGATGCAAGGCTCATATCTTTCACCTTATTTTTAAGGTTGAAATCAATCTTGTTTTTTGTGATAGCTGACATAAATATTGTTATATTTTTTTAATCTGCAAATATACAAATCTTAGAACAGAGTAATAAGTATTGCAGAAACTTTAGAATAGATTTGTATTAATTTATAGATTAAAAGAATAAAAGACAAGTAAAGCATGAAATCAGGAACCTTAAAAGAAGAAGCAACTATCCCGGTTTATAAGCCGGACCGAAAAGACCTCACCATTTTGAAATTATTACAGGAAAACGCCCGGGTAACTGTAAAAGAAATTTCCGAAAAAATTCATCTCAGCACTACGCCTGTTCATGAACGAATAAAAAGAATGGAAGAAACAGGCGTAATCAAACAATATGCTACTTTAGTAGATCATTCGAAAGTCAATAAGGGATTGACGGTTATCTGCTATGTCTCTTTAAAACAACATGGGAAAAAAGCCGGCGCAAACTTTATAAAAATGATGCAGGTTTTGAATGAAGTAATAGAATGTTACAGCATTTCAGGCGAATTCGATTTTATGCTGAAAGTGGTTTGTGAGGACATGAATACATACTACGGTTTTCATGTAAATAAATTAAGCGAAATTGAAAATGTTGGCCATGTGCAAAGCATTTTTGTGATGGGCATCATCAAACAAACTCACCAGGTTGTTTGGGAAGAATAGAAATCGGATTCATCATCTTCTCATCTTGAAATTGGAATTGGAAACCCTCTTATTTGTTGGTTTACTATTAGAACGCACCATAAAACAAATAAAAAATTTTCTCAATCAATTATCTTCCTTTGTATTAAATTGTGTAGCAATCATTTAGTATCATTTTTTTTCAAATTCTAAATTCAAAATCATGGCAATCTGGATCATCCTTGCAATCATTATTCTCCTCATTATCTGGATCATCGGCATGTATAACAGTTTGATCAGATTGAAAATAAAAGTTGATAATAGCTGGAGTGACATTCGTGTTTATCTAAAAAAGAGATACGACCTGATTCCCAACCTTGTCAGCACGGTAAAAGGATATGCGGCCCATGAAAGCCAAACATTTGAAAAAGTGACACAAGCGCGGAATGCAGCAGTATCAGTAGCTCCCGGTGACGTGCAGGGATCGGCGTTAGCCAATCGGGAACTGGGCGGCGCTTTAAGAGGGCTGCTGGCAATAGCCGAAAATTATCCGGATTTAAAAGCGAATCAAAACTTTTTGGAATTGCAATCTGCTTTGCAATCTATTGAAGGTGATTTGGGAAATGCGCGTCGGTATTATAATGCAACAGTCAGAGATTACAATACTGCCATTCTGCAATTTCCCGGGGTGATCATTGCAAATATGTCTGGATTTAAAGCCCGCGAATTCTACGAATTAGAAAATGAACAGGAAGCTCAAAATGTAGAAGTAAAGTTTTAATTGAACAAAATGAAAAAGGTTGTTGCAATTTTTTTTCTGGGATTACTTTTTGAATTTGCAAACGCACAGGAAGCCTTTACAATCAGGCATTACAACATTGATGTGAAAATCAATAAAGACGCCTCGCTTGATTTTACGGAAACTTTAAAAATCCATTTTACAGAACCACGCCACGGTATTATCCGGTCCATTCAGTATAAATATCCATTACAATCTTTGCCCGCAGGAATTGATAAAGCAGAAAGGCAAATGGAAGCTAACGGTTATGCACATACGATTATAGAAAACATTAAAGTTCCCGACTATAAATTCACTGCAAAAAAAAGTGGCAATTATGAAAAGATTCAAATTGGTTCTTCCGATAAACTCGTAGAAGGTGACCACCAATACATCCTGAAATACCGGGTTCTCAACGCTATCAATTTTTTTAAAGATCATGCTGAATTTTATTACAATCTTATTGGAACCCAATGGGCTACAACGATTGATTCTGCTGACTTTACGATTCAACTTTATGAAGCGCTTCCGGATACACCATACTATTTTGCAACCAGCGGGCCCTACGGTTCAAATGAGAAAAATACCCAGACAAAATGGACGGGGAATAAAATCTTTTCAGGACATCTGATTAAACCGCTCAGTGCTTATGAAGGCTTAACGGTAGGCATTTCTTTTCCAAAAGATTATTTAATAAAACCAAATTATACGTTCCGGGGAATTGCATGGCTTTTATTGCCTGTGCTTATTTTGACAGGGATGTATTTGATCTGGAAAAAATGGGGAAAAGATGATAAAGTAACCATACAAACAGAATATTATCCACCGGAAAATATTAGTCCATCGGTATCGGGTTATGTAATTGATGGAAAGCTGGATCAGCGTGACCTGACAGCACTTATCCCCTATTGGGGTGCGGGCGGGTTTTTGAAAATTAATGAGTCTGAAAAAAGCTCTTTACTGGGTATTCTAAAAACAAAAATCTACGAATTTGTAAAACTAAAAGAACTCCCTGAAGCTGCCCTTCAATTTGAGAAAACATTGTTTGCTGGTATCTTCAAATCTGGCAATCAAGTGAAATTGAGCGATTTGAAGAACGTGCTTTACTCCACAATGGAAACGGCAAAGACCCAGTTGGAAACCGAAATAAACCGTGAGGATTACTATGTAAAATATTCCAGAAGCCTGGGCTGCTTTTTCCCTTCTCTGGGGCTTATTTCGCTGGTTATGGGGACGCTAACCCTTGTTGATGACTGGAGTGAAAAATTATGGCTTGGTAGTGCATTAATAAGCAGCGGAATCATTTTGATATCCTTTGGTTTGTTTATGTCTAAAAAAACCAAAAAAGGAACTCTGCTTTACCAAAAATTATTGGGGTTTAAAGAATTTATCAAATCGGTTGAAA
The DNA here is from genome assembly GCA_039935455.1 of Ginsengibacter sp. Taxonomy (GTDB): domain Bacteria; phylum Bacteroidota; class Bacteroidia; order Chitinophagales; family Chitinophagaceae; genus Ginsengibacter. Next base: position 24,008 of record JBDTKF010000052.1, on the reverse strand, counting down.
AAGACCGGTTACAGGAATTTCTGAAGCAGGACGAGAATTATTTTGACAAAGTATTGCCGTTCGCCATCGTTTTTGACATGGCCGATAAATGGAAAGATAAACTGAAAGGACTGGAAGTGCCACCGCCAAAATGGTATTCCGGTTATTATACGGGTTCCCATTTTAATACGTTCATGTTTATGAACAGCCTGGATCATTCAATGAACGAAATGACAAATAGTTTTTACAGTTCACCACATAGCAGTGGAAGCAGTGGCGGGAGTTTCAGCGGCGGCGGCGGGTTTTCCGGCGGTGGATTTGGCGGCGGTGGCGGAAGTAGTTGGTAATTATCTTCCGGTATGATTTACATTGTCATTGAAAACGCCCCTTTGTAATTCACATAAAACCGGATTGTTTATCCTAAGAATATCTTTTAAGGCAACCCGGAATCTCTATCAAATGTTTTGATTCTTCATATCATCATTTTCCGCGGTTAATTATTTTACTTTGCACTCGTTTTTACACTAATAGATTATGAATATAATTACAAAACATCCCGCGAATAAATTAGGTTATAATTTTATCGCATCACAATATATTCCTGAAGGAGAAAATGAATATTATCTGCGGGACCAGCAAAACAACAATGGAATTGATTATCGGAATCTCTCAGGTTCTGAGATAGAAATTCTTATCCGAAATAACAACACTTCCGACGATTGGGGAAAGATTTTTGTTTCAAAAGAATTCGATCCTGCGCTTGTCAAAAATTCAAATTTTCATGGCCTCGTTCGCATCGGTAAACTGGAACCCTATTATCTTGAATTTCATAATCTTCGCATGCCCGTCGGTATTTATAACAGCCACATCATCAGTTGTGATTTTGGCGATAATGTATGCATTGATAACGCAACGTACCTCAGCCATTATATCATCGGAAATGAAATAATGATTTCAAATGTAAACGAGCTGGCTACCACAGATTATGCAAAATTTGGCAATGGAATTTTGAAAGAAGGAGAACAGGAAATTACGCGCGTCCGGATTGAAGTGCGTAATGAGAACGGAGGTCGGCCAATCGTTCCATTCAATCGAATGCTTGCCGGAGACGCTTATTTATGGAGTAATAATCCCGAGGATGAAATACTTCATAAAAGATTTATTGAACTTACAGAAAAGGAATTTGATAAAAGAAGGGGTTACTATGGAACCATCGGTGATCGTTGTGTTATCAAGGATTGTGACATCATCAAAGACGTTATTATTGGAACTGATGCATATATTAAAGGAGCAAATAAATTAAAAAATCTGACCATCAATAGTGACAAAGACCGGACTACACAGATAGGCGAAGGATGTGAAATGGTGAATGGTATTATTGGTTTCGGATGCAGAATATTTTATGGAGTAAAAGCAGTTAGATTCGTTATGGCTGCTCATTCACAATTGAAATATGGCGCCCGGCTGATCAATTCTTATCTTGGAAATAATTCAACAATATCCTGTTGCGAAGTTTTGAATACACTTATTTTTCCAGGACATGAACAACATCATAACAATTCTTTTTTGTGTGCATCCCTGATAATGGGACAAAGTAATATTGCGGCAGGAGCAACAATAGGAAGTAATCACAACAGCCGGAGTGCGGATGGTGAAATCATTGCCGGGCGTGGCTTTTGGCCGGGTTTGTGTGTGAGTTTGAAACACAATTCCAGATTTGCATCATTTTGTATCCTTACCAAAGGCGATTATCCATATGAAATGGATATCAAAATTCCTTTTTGTTTAGTGAGTAATAATGTGACCAATAACAACTTGGTCTTGATGCCTGGATATTGGTTTCTTTATAACATGTATGCGCTGGAGCGAAATGCCTGGAAATTCGAAAATCGTGATAAACGAACCGAAAAAATTCAGAAGATTGAGTTTGATTATCTCGCACCGGACACAATCAATGAAATGTTTAAGGCCATCGAAATCTTGTCTAAATTGAAGATGGATAAAAATGGAAATGCGGTAATTACCAACGTAGAAAACAGCCAGCGAAAAACTGAAGTAGTAAAAGTGAAACAGGCGTTCGAACTTTTCAAAGAATTGATCTCATTTTATGGAACCGTTCAGTTAATAAAACATTTTAAGAACCATTCATTTTCCTCTTTCCAGGAATTCAAAAAAAGCATTCCGGTAAAAGTTTCCCGTAATGAATGGAAAAATGTCGGTGGTCAATTGATTCCGGTTTCTGATATTGAAGATCTTAAAAACAAGATAAAAACAAACAAGATTAATGTATGGAGCGAGGTGCATAACTTTTATCGTAATGCAGGAACTGAATATCCCAAAGATAAACTGATCCATGCTTTCAGCTCATTGCTCGAGATTGAGCATATTACATCAAAACAATTTACACCGGAATATTTCAAGAAATTATTACTTCAATCTATTGAAACTAAAACGTGGATGAGCAAAGGAATCTATGACTCCCGCGCTAAAGATTATTCCAATCCTTTTAGAAAAATGATTTACGAAAATCAAGCTGAAATGAATGCTGTGGTTGGTAAAATTGAGGACAATAGCTTTATACAGGATCAGTTTAAAGAGTTGGAGAAATTCAAAAAAACGGTAAAAGCTTTGGTGAAAAAAATCTGAGATATAATTAAATGATCAACCCAATAAACGAACAAAAAAACACGATTTCTATTTTTTAAAAAGAAAGAACACTGCAAGGATCAGCAATCCAAAACCAACCAAATGGTTCCAGCGCAAAGGTTGATCCTTGAAGAAAAAAAGCATAAAGACTGAAAAAACAGTGAGCGTAATTACTTCCTGGATAATTTTTAATTGCCATAAAGAGAAAGGACCGCCATTTTCATTGAACCCAATCCGGTTGGCCGGAATCTGAAAAAGGTATTCGAAAAATGCGACACCCCAACTCATCAGAATTACCATGAAAATACTAACCCCAACCAGTTTATTCATTTCCTTCAATTTCAAATGGCCATACCAGGCGAGTGTCATGAAGGCGTTGGAAATAATTAATAACACAATGGTTAGAATTGCTTTTTTCATCTATTATTTCTCTGAATTAATTTTCTCAGTTGATCATTTTTCCATCTTTCATATGAAGAAGCCGGTCGCTGAGTTGGGCCAATTCTTCATTGTGGGTTACGATCAAAAATGTCTGTTGAAAACGACTTCGCAGATCGATAAATAAATGGTGCAATTCTTTCGCATTTGCCGAATCAAGGTTGCCGGTTGGTTCATCTGCCATTACAATCGAAGGCTGATTGATAAGCGCTCTGGCAACTGCAACACGTTGTTGCTCTCCGCCCGAAAGCTCGCCGGGCTTATGCTCGCCACGATCTTTAAGATTTAATAATTCCAATAACTCCAGGGCACGTTTTTCAATCTCTTTATTTTTTTTACCGGCGATCCAGGCAGGGATACATATGTTTTCCAAAGCCGTAAACTCAGGAAGCAAATGATGGAATTGAAAAACAAAACCAATATGTTTATTTCTAAAAGCCGCCAATTTTTTCCCTTTTAGGTTGCGCAAGTTTTCATCATCAATGAAAATCTCTCCCTTATCTGCATAATCCAGCGTTCCTAAAATATGTAACAAAGTACTTTTCCCCGCACCGGAAGACCCCGAAATACTGACAATTTCTCCTTTCGAAATTTCCAGGTCAACCCCTTTCAAAACTGGTAACGGACCGTAATTCTTATAAATTCCTGAAGCTTTTAACATGATTGAATGTAAGAATAAATTGAAAACTGAAAATTAAAAAAAATAATAAAGCGCACGCAATATAAATCTTAAAATCACGTCATTCTACTGAAAACAACCACTTGAAAAACAATATTTGGTTTTCTAAATATAACTTTTACATTTGCGGAAAATTGGAAACCTGTTTTTTTAATTTTTAATCAGAAATAAACGTAAAATAATATGTTTTGGACATTAGAACTTGCCTCACACCTCGAAGAAGCACCCTGGCCAGCGACAAAAGATGAATTAATTGACTATGCAATTCGTAGTGGCGCACCGATTGAAGTTGTCGAGAATTTGCAGGAATTAGAAGATGAAGGAGGCGAAATTTATGAAAGCCTTGAAGATATTTGGCCAGATTATCCAAGCCAGGAGGATTTCTTTTTTAATGAAGACGAATATTAATTTCCTGGTAAATATTTTGACCAGGATATTGTAAATCCTTTTTACACAAAAATCATCAAGAAAATATTGTTAGAAAAACCGCTCAATTTTCCTGAGCGGTTTTTTATTAGAAAGAAATCCGGATCAACGCTCACTTTTCCATGTGTTCAATCACCTGGTGTGTAACTCCGGTTGATGAAAATCCACCATCATGAAAAAGATTTTGCATCGTAACATATTTTGTCAGATCGCTAAAAAGAGTAACCACATAATTGGCACAATCTTCACCAGTTGCATTTCCTAGCGGACTCATTTTTTCGGCATACGTGATAAAACCTTCAAATCCTTTCACACCGCTGCCAGCAGTCGTTCGGGTTGGTGACTGAGAAACAGTATTGATCCGGACTTTTTTCTTCAAGGCATAATGATAACCAAAACTACGGGCGATGCTTTCCAACAGCGCTTTTGCATCAGCCATTTCGCTATAATCAGGAAACACACGCTGAGCAGCGATATACGTTAGAGCGACCACGCTCCCCCATTCATTTAACGCATCCAATTTATAAGTAACTGCCAACAACCGGTGTAAACTCGTTGCAGAAATATCCAATGTTTTTTGATTAAATCCATAATCAATTTCTGTATACGGTTTCCCTTTTCTCATGTTCATACTCATTCCGACAGAGTGTAAAATGAAATCGAAACTGCCACCAAAATGTTCTTTCGCTTTCGTAATCAAATTAGTCATATCCTCATTGCTTGTTACGTCGCAGGGAACGATTGGCGCATTAATTTTTTCCGCGAGTTTATTGATTTCTCCCATTCGCATGGCAATGGGCGCATTCGTCAGCAGGATTTCAGCACCTTCTTCATGGCATTGCAAAGCGGTTTTCCAGGCAATCGATTTTTCATCCAACGCTCCGAAAATAATCCCTTTTTTTCCTTTCAATAAATTGTAAGACATAGATTTTAATTTTTATTTTATCATTGATTTTGAAATACTATTTTCAAGAAACACAAACCAGTAAACGAACAAATACATCAATTTCTTCTTTTATTTACCTACCTACAATTACCACATTGTTTGCCACAGGTCACTGTGCGATTAATTCTCTGGCATTTTCAAATGCAGCAGCAGTAGGCTTCTTACCACTAAGCATGGTTGCAATTGCGGTCACTCTTTCATCCGGGTTCAATTCTTTTATCGCCGTAATAATTTTATCCCCTTTGACCTCCTTGTAAACAAAGAAATGTGTATTTGCTTTTGCAGCTATCTGTGGCTGATGGGTGATAGAAATAATCTGGTGTGCGTTGGAAAGTTCCTTTATAATTATTCCAACCTGCCGCGCAGCTTCACCGCTGATACCAGAATCTATTTCATCAAATATCAAAGTAGGCAATTGAACACTTTTAGCAACCAGTGATTTGATGCTCAACATTAACCGGCTCAATTCGCCGCCACTGGCTACTTTGCGCAAAGGCTCGAATTCCCTGTTTGAGGAAGATAAATTGGCATTGAATAAAAATCCAATACGGTTATTCCCGAAAGAATTCAAAACTTCCATTTCTTCGATCTCTACTTTAATTTTTGCATTGGGCATTCCCACCTGCATCAAAAGTCTGTTAACCTTTACCTCAAACGATTTTATTTCCTGCTGCCTATTTTGAGAAATCATCTTGGCGAGTTTGGAGGCTTCGCTAAAATATTCCTGCGAAATGTGTTCCTTTTCAGCAATCGTTTCGGCCAGGTTGGTTACATTTTTAAGTTCATTCTCCAGGCGAGCTTTGATATCAAGTAGCTGGCTGGTCGTCTGTACGTGGTGTTTTTTTAATAAGCTGTAACCTACTGCCATCCTTTCGTTCAGCGAATTAATTTTCTCCTCATCAAAACTTACTTTATTATTTATCAGATCAATCTCAGACGAAATATCACTCAATTCAATTTGCAGAGAAGACAGTCTGTCGTTCAAAGTTTTGATCTCAGGATGAACTGATTGAACAGTTTCCAGTTTCTGATGGATTGATTTAATTTGTTGCACAACAGGACGCTCACTTTCTTCTAATTGAAAATAAATATCTGACAAAAGTGATTTTATATTTTCCGCATTACTCATCAGCTTAATTTCCGAATCCAGATTCTCGATTTCATGTTCGCTGAAATTAGCATCGTTGAGTTCATCAAATAAATACTGATTGTAATCAAGCTCTTCGTTGGCACCGTTTTGAGCGGAAGTCAATTGTTCCAACTCCTGCATGATAACCCGGTATTTTTTATAAATGGCCTGATAATGTTCCAAATATTTTCCATTTCCTGCAAGTGCATCAATCACTTCACGCTGAAAGTCATTGCTGTTCAATTCGAGGGTATCAAATTGCTGGTGAAGGTCAACAATTAAGGAGGACAATTGTCTCAACTGGGAAAGCGTAACAGGAGTATCGTTGATAAATGCCCTGGATTTTCCGTTTGAGGATATTTCCCGGCGGATCAGCATGTCATCTTCATAATCCAATTCATTATTTTTCAAAAATTCTTTTACTGAAGGCTGGCTGGTATTAAAAACTCCTTCAATAAAACATTTTTTCGCTTTGTTCAATAGTACGGATGTATCGGCCCTTTCACCTAAAATTAAATTCAATGCTCCCATCAAAATGCTTTTACCAGCACCGGTTTCACCGGTAATAATATTCAGATGAGGAGAGAAATTAATTTCAAGTGAGTCAATAATGGCATAGTTATGTATGTGTATTTGCTTCAACATAAAAAAGGCAAATTACATTATTTATTTTTTGTGAATTTTCGTTTTTTTACTTCCAAATTAAAATTAGATTCAAAGAAATATCTTTATCCACATTCATCAGGAAAACAAGGCGCTCTTTTTGCAGATCTTCCAGCATACAATCAAACCAGCATGGTTAGTAAACAAAGAAATAAAAGCAATTTTTAATTTACATTAATAAGAAAAGGCATTCGCCTTATTTTTACAAAAATGGAAATGATGAAACATTTATTATTTTACAGTTTTTCAACAATTTTATTTATGTCGTGCAGGGCACAAAGTGAACATTCATTTGTAACACAAAACAACGACAATTCACTTTTGTGGAAAATTAGCGGAAAGGGTTTGCAAAAGCCAAGTTTTCTTTTTGGAACCTTTCACCTTTTGTGCAAAGAAGATATCCATTTTAGCGACCAGTTGAAAAAAGCGGTAAAAGCGAGTGATAAAGTCTACATGGAAATGGATATGGATGATCCGTCGACCATGTTGGGAGGTATGCTTTATATGAACATGAGAAATGACACAACGCTTGAAAGCCTTTACACGCCTGAGGAATACAAAAGGTTGGAGCAATATTTTTCTGACACCCTCAAAATGCCGGTCATGTTGTTGCAAAAAGCAAAACCCTATTTTTTAGTTGCGTTGCTTTATCCACGAATGATGAATTGTAAAACCCCGGCCGGCGTGGAAGAAGAATTAATGAAGATTGCCAAAGAAGAAAAAAAAGAAATCAAAGGGCTGGAAACCATTCAATTTCAGGCTTCTGTTTTCGACAGTATTCCCTACGAATGGCAGGCAAAAGAATTATTAAAAAATATTGATCGTTTTACTTATTATAAAAATGAATTCGAGACAATGCTTCAATTTTATAAAAATCAGGAACTTGACTCTATAGCGGGCATGATGAACAGCAACGAATTTGGCGACGAAAAATATGATGACCTTCTTCTAAATGACCGGAATAAAAACTGGGTAAGCCAATTGAAAGAGATTATGAAAAATGAACCTGTATTCGTTGCGGTTGGAGCCGGACATTTGGTTGGAGAAAAAGGGTTAATTAATCTGTTGAAAAAAGAAGGCTATAAAGTTGAACCACTGAAAAATTAGAGAACTCCAATGTTTGGTTTGTCTCTTTTAAAATAATGGATGAAAAGAATTCTATGAAAAATATATTTATCCTTTTAGGAATTTTGATTTTCACCGCAGGTTGTACCCAAAATAGCAGCACGAATATCCCTGTGGAAAATGATGCACTACCAGTAATAAACGGGTCTGCTGAAATTACCAATAAACCGTTGAACGATTCATTCACACACGGTTTATCAACCATGAGTGACACATTAATTCTAAGATTAAAAATGGACAGCACCATGGATCATCTCAGCATTCCTTTGAAGATTACTTCAGGAAAACAACTGCTGGCTTCTTTGTCTGCTGTTGATAAAAATGCCAACATTCGCTTCAGCCAGGTCGGGCTTCCTGACAGCACTTTTGATGGGCCCTTTGGCAAAGATCTCAATTACAAAATGATCGTACCCGGAAAGTACCGCCTCATTATTGGTGAGAACATGATGGCAGGCGATCGTTGGGAAGGTGATTTTATTTTAAGAGTTTGGGTGAAGTAAATAATGAACTTCAATTAATTTCCCGAAGATTTTATCCTGCTTTGTTCGTCAGAAGCGCCACCGGTTTTCCGATGAGACTGATTTTTCAATGGCTTCCCAAAACGGTAAGAAAATGTGAGTGAAACAGTCCGGCTATCACGCACATTTTTAATTTTCACATCAATGTCATGGTAATTAACAGAGCCCGAAAACATCTGGGAATTGAATATATCGCGAATGCTCAACTTAAGGCTTCCTTTCTTTTTTAGTATCATTTTCTGTACGCCAGCATCAAGTCTCCACATGGGGTTAATAATGATTTGTCCTTCAATTCCCCTGGACCGGTAAAACCCGCTCAATTCGGCACTCCAACCGTCTTTGAGACTGAATTGATTACTCATATTGGCCATGAAAGCCGTGGCATCAATTTCAAGGTTACCCCCATCAAGCACGCCTCTATATGAAGTATGATTTAAATTGGAATATAAATTTGTTGACCAGTATGAAGCAATGGGAAAGTTAGCACTTACCGCCAATCCAAAAGTGGTTCTTGAGGCAAGGTTTTCTGTTGTCTGAAAGGTTTTTCTTTCGCTGGTTAATTGTTTTAATACGGGTGAAAACACGTGATAGGTTTCATTATAATTTAGCGTAGTATTCAGAAATCCATTGTAAGTATGTGATAACTCAAAATTATCAGAAAACTGGGGCTGTAGTAACGTGTTTCCAATCTGGTAAGTGTATTCATCCAGGAAATAATAAAAAGGATTCAAATCCTGGTAGTCAGGACGATCAATTCTCCGGCCATAATTTGCCGAGAATGTATTTTTTTCATTTGCTTTATAGCTCACAAAAACTGTAGGGAAAAGATTCAGATAATTTTTTGTAAATAATGAATCCGGATGTGATGCATTCCCCGCCTGGTGGCCGGTGGCATGGGTATTTTCTACACGCAACCCAGCCTGCATGCCCCATTTTTTCATTTCCCGGCTTACGTTCAGATAAGCCGCATTGATATTTTCCTTATAAATAAAATGGTTCGTCTTTCCTTCATCAACAACAGATCCCTGGGAAGTATTATTCAAATACAAAGCTTCATTATCCGTAGTGACATAACTACTTTTTAAACCCGTTTCTAACTTCACTGCCTTTTTTAATGGAAACGTAAAATCAGTTTTTGCGGCGTAGATGTTGATCCGGGAAGGTAGATGTCCGATTAACTGCGAAGGCGATTTTCTTTCTGTAAAATCCGGATAAAAATAGCTGTTCGAAAGACTTTGGTTTGCAGTTTGAAAATAATTCAGGTAATCAAGATCCACCGTAAATTCTTTTCCTGACGAATCGAAGAGATGGCGTAGATTCAGGTTGCCAGATAAATTATTGGATTTTCTTACATTCGAATTATCAGCGATCACAATTGAATCGGTTCGGTTGTCCGCATTATTCAAATTCGTGCGGTTCAGGCTTCCTTCATCTGATGGATTTCGGTAGCCGGAAAACACCACTCCCACGGTCGTTTTCTTAGAAGCATAAAAATCCATTCCGGCTTTATAATTATGTTCTTCGGACTTAGGATTTGAAATGGTGTTCTGATCAAAAATGGCTTCAAGTTCTTTGGAATCTGCATTTCTAAACCGCCTGATAATTTTCTGATCCCGGTGATTCTGCCAGAATGAATAACTATAATTGCCAAACAGATTCACTTTACCCGTCCTGTAATTCAGATTTAAACTGTTGTTTGTTTTTGTATATTTCGATTGTAATATCGAAGCACTTAAGCTTCCATTCAGCCCGTGCATTTTGTTTTTCTTTGTCTTTATATTGATAATACCAGAATTTCCGGCGGCGTCATATTTTGCGGAAGGATTTGTCATGATCTCAATTTGATCAATACCCGAAGAAGGCATATTTTTCAAGAAATTAGCCAGTTCCTGCCCGCTCAAATACGACGGTTTCCCGTCCATCATGATCACCACCCCCGGTTTACCTTTCAGGCTCACATTCCCATCTTTGTCTACTGAAACACCCGGCGATTTTTCAAGTACTTCCAGGGCCGTTGTTCCTGCATTGGTGATCGATGCATCCACGTTCACAATCGTCCGGTCGATCTTTCTTTCAATGAAAGGTTTTTTTGCAGTAACGATGATTCCTTTCAGGGTTTTTACTTCGCTGGTTAGTTTCAAGTCGCCTGACTCCACGTGCTCATTGGCGTCAACATGGATCATCGGACTGTAGGTAGCTAAATGTCCAATAGACGTAGCAAGGACATAATAATTCCCCGGCTGCAACTGTGAAAATTCGAAATTTCCTTCCTTATCAGTGATATTCATTTTCACCAGCGACGAATCAGAAGATTTGAAAAGAGATACCGACGCGGCATCAATTACCTTTTGATTGCCCCCATCTGAAATTTTCCCTGATATAGAAGCGACAGGCGTTTGAGCCAAAACCTGTCCGGAGATGACTCCAAAAATGAGCATGATGGAAACGATCTTTTTCATAAATTTTTTATTGCTATGTGTGAAATGCTATACGACAAAACTAAGTAGTATGTCTTACATAGTACATAGCAATGTATAAAAGGCAATATTTTCTTTTTAACCGGTAAAGATTTAGTGTAAACGGATAGCGAAATGAAAAAGTTACAGTGAACAAATAAATAAATCGATTTTGTATTTCGGTAAATTAAGCTCGGTGCTCATAAGGCCAATTCCATCACATAATCATTCATAAAATATCCTTCGCCAATATCAATATCCTCTTGTCGGACGATTTTGAATCCCTGCTTTTCATAAAAATGTAAAGCATTATTATGCCGGTTCACATTGAGTTGCAAGGATGTCGCACCCCAAGTTTTTATTTCGGAGATAATATAATCAAGGAGTTGTTTTCCCAATGCCCTACCCTGCAAGCCGGGAAGGAGGTAGATTTTATTTAAATGATAAACCGCTGCATCCTCATGAGGAGAATAAGACGCAAATCCCACAGGAATTGAATCTTCTTTCAGCAAAATAAAATGATGTTTCAAAACAGTGATCTGATGCCGGAGCGAATCCAGGGAATAGATTTTATCAAGCATATAATCCAACTGTTGCTGCCCCAGAATTTGCAGATAAGCTGCCGGCCAAATTTGATGAGCCAGGTGATGAATCGTCTCAAGATCACTGATCTGCGCAGGCTTAATTTCTATCATTTATTTGATGGTAATTTTCAGGTCAGGCGCAAAAAACTTTCTTCCTTCTTTATCTGTTACAACAATATCGAAAAAGTAAATCTCTTCGTCTTTTTGCAAGCGGTCTTTTATATTATTTATCCAAACCTTCGGTATGGGAGATTCTTTGAACCGATCCGAAACGATCGAAAAAGAAGTTTCCTTTTTGCCCGTTTCAACATTTCTCCTCATTCCTTTTTCTTTATAAAGAAATTGGTAAGAATCAATCGGATATGCATGGTTTGTGGCATCTACCACTTTTATAGGCAACCCAATTAATTGCATACCTTCTGTAAGGGTTACCTGTGCGCCATTTTGATTTACACCCAAATAGGATTTAACAACGGGTGGTTTAAATTTTTGCACTTTGGTAACCAATCCGGTTTGCTGTGCAAAAACATTTGCACCGGCAGCCAATAAAAAAACACAAAGGAAATATCTTAGAATGATGTTCATAACGGGTTCACGGGTTAAAAACGAGACTTTATAAAGAAGATAAAGTTTGTTCTATTATCTTAATTTTTGCTTCAGCATCCTGTTTCTTTTTTCTTTCTAATTCAATTACTTCAGCTTTCGCATTTTGAACAAATTTATCGTTACTTAATTTCTTATTCACTGCAATTAGGAATCCTTTAAGATAGTTCAAATCTTTTGACAACTTTTCTTTCTGAACGGTCGTGTCGATAACAGTGTCCGATTTTATATAAATTTTTTGATTGCCGACAACCGTCATAATTGAAGTCTCTGCCGGAGTTTCATTGAAAATGATTTTTTCCGCGTTCGTTTGTTTCATCAAAATCTCTTTGATCGCCTCATAAGAGGATGGTTCTTCTGTTTCAATAAATAATGAAACCGTTTCTTTTGGTTTTAAATTATTTTTATTTTTTGCATCACGAACCGCCGTAATGATGTTTTTTAAGGTACTGCCGAGAAGTAAAGTTTTTGCTTCCGCATTTCCCACCGGGCTAAATTGTTTCACCACCAGGTCGTCCTTTCTTTCCCTGAGCAAATGATAAATTTCTTCTGTTATAAATGGCATAAATGGATGTAAAATCTGTAATAATTCATCAAAAAACAAAACCGACTTTTCATAAATCTCCTGATGAATCGTTTTACCAAATTCAGGTTTGATCCATTCCAAAAACCAACTACAGTAATCGTCCCAGATCAAAGAATAAATCGTTTTCAGGGCTTCGCTCAAACGAAATTGCCCCATCAAAACTTCCACCTCAGTCCGGACTTCATTCAACCGGTTTTGAAACCAATCAATGGCAAATTGAGAATGGATTGCGGCTTTTTCCTTGTCATCATGCTCCCACATCTTCAACAACTTCATGGCATTCCACAATTTGTTATTAAAGTATTTCCCCTGTTCCAGGCTGCTTTCATCAAACAATAAATCATTTCCGGCAGGAGAAGAAATCATGATTCCAAAACGAACCGCATCTGCACCATACTCATCGATCAGCTTCAAAAGTTCAGGACTATTTCCAAGGCTTTTACTCATTTTCCTTCCCATTTTATCCCGGACCATTCCAGTAAAATACACGTCATGAAAGGGTTTCTGATGCATGTATTCCATTCCCGACATAATCATCCGTGCCACCCAAAAGAAAATAATATCCTGTCCGGTTACCAAAACCGAAGTGGGATAATAATAACTGATGTCTTTATTATCAGGTTTAGTAATGCCATGAAATACCTCTATTGGCCAAAGCCAGGAAGAAAACCAGGTATCAAGAACATCTTCATCTCTGGTCAATATTGGCTTTTGATCTTTGAGTAGTTCACCATCTGCCGGATGCTTATTGTCATTTGCCAAATGCCAACTCCCGATCGCTTCTTCTTCCGTTTCTCCTACAAACACATTTCCTTCCTCATCATACCAGGCCGGAATTTGCTGGCCCCACCAAAGTTGCCGGCTGATACACCAGTCCTTAACATTTTCCATCCAGTATTTGTAGGTTGCATTAAACTTTTCATCCGGATGTATCTGTATTTTTCCGGAAGTAACTTCCTCTAAGGCAGGCCCGGCAAGTCCTTTCATCTTCACAAACCATTGTTTGGATATTTTAGGTTCTACGACCACATTTGTCCGCTGACTAAAGCCAAGTCTTGTGGCATATTCTTCTTCTTTCAACAACAATCCTTTTTCTCTCAATGCTACAATGATCTTTTTCCGCGCTGCAAAACGATCCTCACCAATAAAAATTTGTGCAGCTTCACTCAATGTTCCATCATCATTCAACGTATCAATTACCGGAAGATTATATTTCATCCCGATATTGAAATCATTGATGTCATGAGCAGGAGTAATCTTTAAAATGCCGGTTCCAAAATCGCGATCAACATATTCATCAAAAATTACCGGAACCTCCCGGTTGATTAAAGGAACAATGACCGTCTTGCCTTTCAAATGCTCATAGCGCTTGTCAGCCGGGTTGGCACAAATTGCTACATCTCCCATAATGGTTTCAGGTCGTTGCGTGGCGATAATGATAAATGGACGGTCATCGGATGAATGTTGTCCGTTGCCTGTTATTTCATACTTTATATAATACAACTTGCCGGTAACATCCTTGTATTCTACTTCTTCGTCGCTTAAAGCAGTCTTTGCAGCCGGATCCCAATTGATCATTCGGGCACCGCGATAGATCAATCCTTTTTTATAAAGATCCACAAAAACCTGGATCACGGCTTTGTGATAATGTGCATCCATAGTAAATGAAACCCTGTCCCAATCAACGCTACAGCCTAATTTGGCAATCTGGCTGTAAATAATATTGCCGTATTTTTCTTTCCATTCAAAAGCGTATTTCAAAAACTCTGTCCGGGATAAATCATTTTTATCAATCCCTTTTTCACGTTTCAACATCTCAACCACTTTCGCTTCTGTAGCAATCGAAGCATGATCGCTGCCCGGCACCCAACAAGCATTGAACCCACTCATACGCGCTTTTCTAATCAAAATATCCTGTACCGTTTCATTCAAGGTATGGCCCATATGCAGCACACCAGTTACGTTTGGTGGCGGTATCACAATTGTAAATGGGGGCCTGTTGTCGGGTTCGCTTTTAAAATAATTCCTCGACATCCAATGTTGATACCATTTATCTTCCACGCTTCCGGGAATATAATTTTTACTTAACTCCATACTTTCTCAAAAAATTTATAGCCAGCAAAAGTAATACAAACATGGTGTAGTATCTTACCACGTAACAGGCTAATTGTAGAAATAATGGGATGATTTTTGAGAGAATACAGTTGAACAGGTCATCCTTGCAGAGCCTGTTTTATCTATATGAACCGCAGCATTTTTTATAAAAAACCCGCGACGGAATTATAATTCGTTAATTTCTTCTGCGCTTCTTTTCCTTAAATAACTTGCTGTTAATCCGGCAAATCCCGCAACCAAAGCGCCGATCAAGGCAGTAGCAATGATTAATAAATATGGGCTATCCGTTTTCAGGATTAATAATGAAACCCGATGTGCTAAAATGTGACCATTGCTCACGCTGATCCATAAACTCAACGTTCCCCACAATAAGAAAAGCGCTAAAAATCCGGAAAAAAAAGAGGCCAGGTGCCCTTGCGGAATGAGCAGGCAAATGGTGAAAGTAATCAATGCAATGCTCCACCAGGGAAAATACAGGCAGGCAAGAAAACTAAAAAGCAGGATGAGTAAGGTGGCAATAAAAAATTTCATGTTCGGTTTAATTAATTCAGCTTTAGAAATCCAGGTTATTTGTTCGTTTACTGTAAATACTTCCAGTATGAAGTCTTTCAATAGTTAGCTTCAATTGAAAGTCATCTTCCATTTTACCCTTTGATCCTGTATATCCGAAGTCTTCATCATCCACAAATGATAATATTTTCCAACTGACCAGTTATCGACGAAATTGTCATAAAATCTACTTCCCGGGTTTCCACTTTCCCCGCCCGGATAAATGCCCCAGGCCTCTGTTTCAGGGGTCAGGGAAACAATCATCCGCCAGCTCGGCCCATGTTGTTCTTTAGTGGCATTAATCGTATTGGTGCCGCCACCAATGGGTAGATGTAACCGGCTGAAAGCATCGAGCCGTGCCAAATGTTCCACTCTGGTATCCTTATATTTTGCCCAGGCCATGGTTCCGTACTCATCTGCTTTTCTGATAACGGCCGCAGCTTTTTGAAAAGCAGCAGTCACCTCGTCAGCCAGCGTTTCTTTCTGTGGTGTACGGATGTCATCGAAATAACTGAAGTCCGGATATTTATTGATAATATCCAGCAAAGTACTTTCATGGGGCCACGGTAATTTTAACCCGGTCTTCAAAAATTCATCTTCCCAAATGGTCGTTTCCAAACTATCCCAGGCCACTACAAATAATGTAGCTCCCCTGGAATCAGGATCATTCCGGTAATCCCAGTTTTTTAAAATGGAGAAATATTTCTTTTCCTGCGGAGAAAGTTTATTCTCCTGCATATTTTTTACAAAAACCGGAAGTGCCATTTCTCCAAACACATTGAAATTATCTGTTTGCAAATCCATCATATCACCCGGCGTTATTTCATTCATCACCGCTAATCTTTTATTAATTTCCCAGCCGCGATAAGGCGGAAAATTACCGCCCAAATAATACGGGTAGGTCGTATCAGCAGGCATTTGATTGGCACTGCTCACAAAACCTCTTTCAGGATTTACCAGGTGTGGATTTTCCCTTTGAGGGATCATCCCCTGCCACAAATAACTGCTGTCTGTACCCGGCATCACAAAATCGCCCTGGCGATACCATTTCGCAGGAAATTTGCCCTGGTCCCAAATAGCAATATCACCGCTTTTAGAAGCGAAAATACAATTCTGTCCGGGTGTGTGCAGGTATTTAATCGCATCCAAATAGTCCTGGTAATTTTTTGCTTTATTCAGTAAAGTAAATATTTTCAGTTCATTGCTGGAATCATGTGCTTTCCATCTTACGGCATAATTTTTTTCAAACGTGTTTCTGCCCCCGCTAAAACTTTTATCATACATCACCGGACCGATGTTGGTATAAGCAACGGTATCAAAATAATCTGGCTGGCCTTTTACTTTGATTTGTTCGATACGAAAAGAAGTTTGCTGCCAGGTACTATCAAACCAATATTCCGAGCGGCTTTCATCCTTAAATTTTATTTCATAATAATCTTTTACATCCCGCGATGCATTGGTAAAACCCCAGGCACAGCTATCATTGAATCCAATAATAACAGCCGGCGCACCGGGAAAAGAAGCGCCATACACATTGTAAGAAGGAGTGCTGATCTGCATTTCGTACCAGATAGACGGCAGATTCAATCCGAGATGTGGATCGTTGCATAAGATCGGCGAACCGCTTTTTGTTTTTTTGCCACTCACCGCCCAGTTATTACTTCCATTATCAGGATCCGGCTTTTGAGCGACCAAATTGGTTGAATCTCTGTTATTAAAATAAAGTGAATCAGCAGTTGCAGGTATTCTAACCTGGATGGCGGGTTTCGGAAAAATAGAATCTTTGGGAACGATTGGGTCCAGGGAATCCATGACAACCGGATAAATTTTATCAAAATCTGCCGAAGAAAAAACGGATTTTGCATTTGTCATTTCGAAATCATCTTCATAACCCGCCAGTTCAAGCGCCATATATTTCATAAAAAGCGCTGATTTCAAATTGGTCCATTTCTCCGGATAATAACCCAATAATTTATATTCGACCGGGAGCGTGCTCTCGGTTAAACTTTCAATGTACGCATTTACCCCGGCTGTATAATTGTTGCACTCAGCCAGCGTTTCAGGATCGTTTTCAATTTCTTTCAAAGAATTTTCCGCTGCATATACCATTCCCAATCTTCTTTTATCACGGTCATAATTGATAGTCAGTGGCCCCAATACCTCACTCAATCTTCCTGCGGCAGCGCGAATTTGAAACTCCATTTGCCACAACCGGAATTTCGCATGAAGATAGCCCTGGACAAAGAACGCATCGTTTTCATCCGCGGCAAATATGTGCGGCACCAGCCGGGCATCAAAATAAACAGTTGTTTTTCCGTTCAATTGCGGAAAAGAAAGTTGTGCACCATAATCCTGTTTGAGGGGCTCCGCATTTTGCCACAAACCGTGCTGTGGGCTCAACAATTTTCCCAGTGGAGCAGGAAGGACCCAGGTCGTATTTAAGATCAGAATCAGAATGAAAGTAACTATACCGAAAACAATAAATGAAATTATTTTCATCAAAAAAGTTTAAGATGTAAAATAAAGAAAAAGAACAGGTTTATGCAAAGAAAAAATATCACCCTAATAACTTCATCCACTTTTTTAGTTCGGATGGGATGACATTCCAATCATCATTCAATGGCTTTAGAATCTTACTCAACAATGGATACGGATAAATTTTCAGGAATTAACCGATTCCCTAAGTTTTCTTTTGCAGTTTAAGGATCTCTACTGTGCGTGCATCATTTTCACCATCAAAAAATTGATCCAAAACGGCCTGAAATACGGGATCGGATTCGGGTAACAAAGAAAACAGCGTCATGCAGGATTTTAGTTTTTGATCATCAGGTGAACCGAGTATTGCATGAGCATCTTTATTTTCCAAATGAAGTAAAGCGTCGGATATTTCAATCAACCGCGATCCTAAAACCGGATGCTTCAGATACTCTTTTGCTTCATCCATATTATTCAATGAATAAAATTTGGAAAGATCACTAAATCCCAAACCGGAAATTTGTGGAAAAATGTACCACATCCAATGAGATCGCTTTTTACCCATTTGAATTTCCGATAAAGCAACCTGGTAATCCTTTTTTTGAGCCTCAAGAAATCTTTGAAGGTTGGTTTTCAATCCCATCGTTTGTTTTTTTAGGTGTTTAAAATGGTCCACATTCCTGTGCCACTACGGTGCAAAAATATCTTTAATCCCAACACAACGGAGACCTAACCAAAATATAATTCCGGGGTTTGCAAATCTGCTTTTTTTCTTCGTTTACTGCATGGATGCATCAGCCAATACCTGAAAAGATTCTGTGTTATGGAATAAAACAAATCATTACTTTTATTCCTCTTATCAAAAAACTAAACCACAATACATGAACACTTCCCGGCGCACATTCATCAGGAACGGTGGCCTCACCATTGCAGGCGCTGCCTTGCTTCCATCAATTTTAAAGGAAAAAGTCCCCGGAGTAAAGGTGGGCATTCAACTATATTCTGTAAGAGATGATATGGAAAAAGATCCCGGTGGAACATTGCAAAAACTGGCACAGATGGGTTATAAATATGTGGAACACGCAGGTTATGAGAAGGGAAAATTTTATGGTTATTCCATACCGGAATTTAAAAAATTATTGAAAGGTTATGGCTTGATCATGGAGAGCGGACATAATTTTTTGGGGTCGGAACAATGGAATAAAACCAACAACGATTTTACAGACGAATGGAAACAAACGATTGAAGACGCTGCCACTGTGGGGATGAAATACCTGATCAGTCCCGGCGTAGATGAAAGCCTTTGCAAAACGAAAGACGATTTCAACCGGTATATGGAGATGTTTGATAAAACAGGCGCACTGTGTAAAAAGTCGGGGATTCAATTTGCCTTCCATAATGAGAACTATGAATTCAACCATAGCCTGGAAGGCACTGTATTATACGATCTCCTTCTTCGCACTGCGGACAAAAATCTGGTAGCCCAACAAATTGATATAGGCAATATGTATGAACCGGGCGGGCGGGCAATGAATTATTTAAAGAAATATCCCGGAAGATTTCCTTTAATGCATGTGAAGGATGAAATGAAACGTAAATCTGCCGAACAAAATGGCAACTGGTATGAAAGTACTTTACTGAACAAAGGAGAATTGCCAGTGAAAGATATTATCGGTTACGCACGAAAAAACGGCACCGAATATTTTATAATTGAACAGGAAAGCTACCAGGACAAAACGCCGCTTGAATGTGCGGAAGTGAATTTAAAAATAATGAAAAGCTGGGGATTTTAGGAACGTTGAAATATTCTGAAAACCGGATCAGAACTCATTATAAACCCGGTCGCCCAGGTATTTTTCAAAGATCCCGATTGACTTAGAATCTGTCAAAACATGAAGGTGGTTAAAATGATGTAGATCTGTACCAACATAATCAGCCAGCTTATTTTCAAGAATGAACTTAGCGGCTTTGGCTACTTTTTTTCCATAATAACCGGTGAGGGAGAGAAGGTTTACCTGTAATAAAAACCCAAGTTCTTTCATCCTGTAATAGGCGTCATAGTTGTGGTGATAATACGGATATCTTTCAGGGTGCGCCATCAAAGGTTGGTAATTATTGGTAACGATTTCAAAAGAAATTTTTTCAAGTTTATCGGGAGCCGTGGAGTAAGAAAGTTCGGTAAGGATAAAGTTTTTTGTAAGCTTCATCAGTGGCTCTTTGTTGCGCAGCAACTCCAAAAAATGATCATCCATCATGTATTCGGCGCCTGCACTTATCTCGAGGTCCATCCCTTTTTGCTGAACCGCCATTTTTAATTTCGACAAAGCGTTGTTAATCGTTTCCGGCGTATTATGATAGAGATCACCAATGATGTGAGGCGTACAGATAAAACGGCGAATGCCTGCGTCAGAAAGAGATTGCAGAAGTTGAATTGAGGTCTCTACATCGGGAGAACCATCATCAATCCCCGGTAGTATATGAGAATGTATATCCTGAGAAAGCCAGGAAAATCCCGGGTAAGTTGGAGTAATTTTTTTGGTGCGAAAGAAACTGAACATCGCAACAAATCTATGATATTATCTATCAGCAGGAACAAAAGCAACCGGAGATCTGAAATATTGTTCTTCATTATCTTCGATGGCATACTGTTTTGCACGGGCACTGTTAAACTGAGGTAGTTTAATCAGTGGTTTTAAAATGGAGACAAAAAATGAAAAGGGAATTTTATTCTTCCGCATCGCCAGGTAGTCGCGCCGGTTGGCCCGCAGCCTGCTTTTCAGATTTTCATTGCTAATCCCTCCGGATCTCATTTTCACCAACATGGTATCGATATACGCGGAACTGATTTTATACAGAAAAAGATAACGGGCCATAAACTCATAATCTGCAGCCGTGAAATAATGATTTTCGTATGCTCCGTGCTGTTCAATCAATTCACGCCGCATGTAAAAAGTAGGATGCGCGGGCATCCAGCCATAACGGAATCGGGATCGTTTATAAGAAACCCCTTTCCAATACCGGAGAATCCGGTGCGTATCAGCAGCATCAACATATACCAAATCGCCGTAGACAGAATCGGCGCCCGAAGTTTCAAAAGCATCCACGATACTTTTTACGGAATCAGCCGAAGCAAACATATCATCGCTGTTCAATATTCCAACAATATCGCCGGTAGCCATTTCAAGTCCTTTATTGATTGCATCATACATGCCCCGATCCGTTTCAGAAACCCAGTAAGTAATATGATGCCGGTTCCCCAGTATAATGTCCAATGTTCCATCTGTAGATTTACCATCAATAATGATATGTTCAATATTCTTATAGTTCTGTAGCCTGACAGAGTTTATGCAATCTGTCAGATACTTTTCAGAGTTCATGGTGACAGTGATGATGGAGACTTTCATTCAGTGGGTTAACGTAAAAAAGATGAGTAACAATGCTTACAACAACAAAACGAATTAAAGATAATATTATTTTTAAACTTTCCTAAATTTTATCATTTTTTAACAAATATTATTAATTGTAGTGCATTTCAGGCTGACTTATTGCGATCGGGATACCAAAATATTTTCCATCACCAACAGATCCATCTCCGTTCTCAGAAAACAGTCCAGCGCTTCTTCGGGAGCATTCACGATCGGCTCATTTTCGTTGAAAGAGGTATTCAGTAAAACAGGTACTCCGGTTTTCTTCCGGAATGTTTCGATCAGTTGATAATATCGTGGCGAAATCTGTTTATCTACCGTTTGTAAACGCCCCGAACCATCCACATGAGTTACCGCCGGAAGATGTTTTCGTTTCGATTCCCTTACGGGATAAACCTTTTCCATAAACGGTACTTCTTCATTACAGTCAAAGTATTCTGCCACATATTCTACCAGGATTGAAGGTGCAAAAGGCCGGAAATTTTCCCGTCTTTTAATCTTTACATTTAGAATTTCTTTCGCATCCCCGCGCCTTGGATCTGCAAGAATTGATCGGCCTCCCAGCGCGCGCGGACCGAATTCTGAACGGCCCGTAAACCATCCCACTACGCCACCATTGATCAGGCAATCAGTTACTTTATCAAACAGTTGTTCATCTTCCAACTCACAGAAAGAAATGTTTTTTGAAATAAGTAGCGCTTTGATTTCCTCGTTACCAAAATGACTTCCGGTATAAGCGCTTCTGATCGCAGGCATCCGCTCTTTTTGCAACAACTGGTTGTGCACATACAGGGCTGAGCCAATAGAAATACCCGCATCATGTCCGGCAGAAGGAATATATATATTTTTGAAAGAAGTATTGCTTTTGATCTTTCCGTTGGCCACACTATTTTGTGCAACCCCACCGGCCAGGCAAAGATTCTCCAGCCCGGTCTTTTTTTGAACATGATTCAAAATATGAAAGATGGCCCGTTCTGTAATCGTTTGAACAGAGGCCGCCAGGTCGAGGTGATATTGAGAAAGTATTTGTTCCTTCTTCCGTGCCGGCCCCAACAAGTTGGCCATTTTCAGGGAGTAGACTGGTTGTATTATAGGAACGTGATCATGATAAGAAATAATTCCTTCGGTGCCTTTTCTGAAATAGCTAAGGTCAAGTTTGAACAGTCCGTCGGGGGTCAGATGAATAATATCCTGCAAATTGTCCACGTATCTGGCGATGCCATAAGGAGCCATGCCCATCACTTTATACTCATCGCCATAATTTGGGAAGCCCAGCAATTGGGTAAATGCTGTATAAAAAAGTCCCAAAGAATGCGGAAAATCAACAGAATCCAAAACGCGAATCTGGTTGCCTTTTCCCACAGCAGTCATCGTTGTGGTAAAATCCCCCGAACCATCAATGGACACGCAGGCGGCTTCTTCAAAAGGTGAAGCAAAAAAAGCAGAAGCCAGATGACTGCGATGGTGTTCTACCCGACGAATCTTTTGCAAGAAAACAGCCGCATCTAATCCCGAGGATGCAGAAAGCTCATTTACCAGTGAAGCCACTTTTTTGCTGTTTTTTATCCGGTCGATGATTGCCGAAAGGCTGCCCCCGGGATTCATAGACAAATAAACCAGCTTATTAAAAAGTTTTGCTTTCGGATCCCTGCCGATGGCAAAATAGCTAACCTCATTGTAACCGATCCCTGCTTCTTTCAAACAAAATTCAATGGCTTTCACCGGAAAACCAGCCCAGTGCTTGATCCTGCGAAACCTTTCTTCCTCAATGGCCGCAATTAATTTTCCATCAACCAGGATCGCCGCAGAAGAATCAGCATGGTAAGCGTTAATTCCGAGGATGATCATCTGGTAAAAATAAGATTAGACATGGATTGTAGAGATTGTATCAATCTAAAAATCAGGCTTTTTTGTTTGTTTACTGGGGTGTGCATCAATTTTCAAATTGCATTTTTACTTTCCGGTTCGATTTATCGTAAAGCCAGATCATCAAAAATATCAGCAGGTAGGCAAAGATATTAAACCAGGTATGATGATCAATGCCCAATGGCATCGGCCAGTGTTTGTTGATTGAAGTTAGAAATAACGTGATGCGGATCACATTGATCAGCCACAATCCAAATACCCCCAAAATAATCCACCCGGTTTTCTTGAAAAAGGTTCCTTTATTGGCCACCACAAAGGCAATCCAAAAACTATAAACGCCGTAGCCCACGCAGTCCATCGCAATGATTGCCGCTCTGCCGCCCGTAAACCGGATCAGAAACTCAGAAGGATCAATTTGTGTCGGAATGTGAAACAACGACAATATAAACCCGGTAGAATGGATTAAAGACATTTTTATCCAGCTCACAAAATCAAAATATTTCGCTACCGTCGGACTATACCAACCCTCCGGCGCAGCAAGTCCAATAATCGCCAGCGTTCCAAAATACAGCAGGCAAAAGACCAATCCGAATTTCGCCAGGTAGATCCAGAGATTTTTATCCTTATAAAAAGCTGTATTTGTATTTTCTTTCATTTCTATTTTTTAGCATCGCCTACTTTCCCATATCCGTTACTTCCCAAACTCCCTCCTCAAATTCGTGTCTTCACGAATTCCTCGCCCCCAAATTTTCTCCCCAAATTCCCTCCCCAAATTCGTGTCTTCACGAATTTCTCACTTC
>JBDTKF010000051.1:0-9529 GCA_039935455.1 Ginsengibacter sp. | reverse complement strand
ATTCCAGGTCAGAAGTGTTGATGCTATCACCCAGATTTTGCGGAGTGAACACATAATTCTTATCCGGATGAGTGTGTGCATACTCAATAGCAAATTGATACGTTTTTTTCCTGAATTCACCTGCTTTTATACTTCTCTCATTCAATTTCGGATTCAATAAAAAAGCATTTACTGCTTTTAGTGCATCATCGAAAAGCCCGCTGCCAGCCAGGGAAATAGAATAAGGAAGTAAAAAATCATTTGCATAAACTGAATCAAGAGTGAACGCTTTTCTGAAATTAGAAACTGAGGAAGTATAATGTTTAACCTCTGCATCTATGCCTGCAAGCGAAAGAAAAGCATCAACGAATTTTGGCTCAATTTTTAGCGCCTCATAAATCATTTTTTCTGCGGAAACATAATTGCCATCTCTTGCTTTGTTGATCGCCAGGTTATAAATCGTATTTGCTTTATGGTTTACCTTTTCGGGATCGTACCATTGAGATTTCGATTGTAAAAAGAAGGATGAAAATAAAATCAAGAATACTATTTTTCGCATGAAATTGTTTTTTAAACAATACGAATTTCGGATTCAATTACTTAACAGGTTGTTATTGTTCTATATAGCTTATGTCATTCAAATAAAAGGAACTAAAAAAGTAATATTGATTGATAGACTTTTCTATCTTAGGGAACGTTGATATACTTATGAATCTGCAAAGACAATTGCCACCTGGGATTTTTTTTGATATAATCAATTATGAGGGGAGTAATTAAATTTGATTTGCTCCATTCAGGCTGAAGATAAAGTTTACATACTGATGAAACTTTCGCTTCGTATTTTTCGGCCCATTGAAAATCAGAAAGATTAAAAACAATTATTTTGAGCTCATCGGCTTCTTTAAGAATACCGGGAAGCGGCGGTTTAAATTTTTTGGGTGAAAGGCAGATCCAATCCCATGTTCCTGTCAATGGAGATGAGCCAGAAGTTTCTATATGAATAAAAAAACCTTCTTCTTTCAATCTAAAAGTTAGCGCTTCCAGATTGTGTAAAGTAGGTTCGCCGCCGGTTATGACGGCAATCCGTGATGGATAATTTTTTGCTTTTGATACGATTTCTTCGATTGTTTGAGATGGATATAAATCTTCGTCCCAGCTTTCTTTTACATCACACCATACACAACCCACATCGCAGCCGGCAAGCCGAATAAAATAGGCAGCTTTTCCCTGGTGAAACCCTTCGCCCTGTAGCGTATAGAAGGATTCCATTATAGGCAATGAAATGGTTTGGTTTATCAAGGTATTCAAAAAGCGTTTTTTTTACAGTAAATCAATAAATAAGCGGGTTTTAAAGTTTGCAATTATCCTAATGCAGCTTTATAGGTATTCATTAGCAAAGCCGCGATCGTCATTAATCCGACACCGCCTGGAACCGGAGTAATGTAACTGCATTTTGGAGCAACATTTTCAAAATCTACATCGCCTTTCAAAGCATATCCGCTTTTTTTTGTTGCATCTTTTATACGATTGATTCCTACATCAATTATTACCACGTTTTCTTTTACCATATCTGCGGTAATAAATTTTGGTTTGCCAATGGCTGCAATCAAAATATCGGCTTTTTTACAAACAGAAGCAAGATCTTTTGTATGAGAATGGCAAAGCGTAACAGTCGCATTTCCATATTCGTTATTATTTCTGCTAAGCAGGATGCTTAGTGGAGTTCCTACGTTATTGCTCCTTCCAATGATGACCACATTTTTTCCAGGCGTCTCTATCTTATAATGTTGAAGCATCAGAAGAATTCCGTAAGGAGTCGCCGAAATAAACGTCGGAAAACCCAGCACTAACTTTCCAATATTTAAAGGATGAAACCCATCCACGTCCTTTTCCGGTAAGATGGTATTGATTACTTTTTTTTCGGAAATATGTTTCGGTAAAGGAACCTGCACCAAAATTCCATCGATTTCTTTATCATTGTTCAGCGCGCTGATTTTTTCAAGAAGCATTTCTTCTGTCACTGAACTTTCATATTTGAATAAAGAAGAAGTAATTCCTACTTCCTTACAATTCCTCACTTTAGAAGCTACATAAGTTTCACTGGCAGGATCGCTGCCAACAAGGATTGCAGCCAGATGTGGAATCTTTTTTCCCCCAGATACCAATTCCGAAATTTTATTTTTAAGATCATCTTTTATCGCTGATGAGGCTACTTTTCCTTCTAACAATTGCATGCAGCAAAATTAAGCCGATGAGAGGATATTTCTTAAAATATTAGGATAAGGCTAAAATTGAAAACAATTATTTCCATGGATTGTTCTTTACAAACAACGTTTTCATTCCAAAAATTATTGAAAAGATTCGGGCTCGGTAATGTATTTAACAGGCACGGTCTGGGTTCTTAATTTGGGACTTCGTGCGCTCTTCTTCAAATAAAAATATTTATTGAATTAAAATCCTATATTTAATTTAAATATCTATTTGCTGATTCTAAAATTACGGCATTGAGAAAAATTTACCTGTTTTATTTTTTTCTGATTGCTTCGAATATTTCAGATGCGCAATCATTGAGAAAGCCTGTATCGGCTCCATTCATTGGTTTAGGCGCTTATAGTGTGAACCACGCAAATATTTTTTCAATGACTTCAAACCAGGCAGCGCTGGTACAAATTGAAAACCCATCTATTGGTTTTTATGGTGAGAAAAGATTTTTGTTGGCTGAAACAAATAGGTACACCGCGATTATAGCCGTTCCGACAAAAGAAGGAAACTTTGCTTTTCAGGCCGATTATTTTGGCTATAAAAATTACAACGAATCACAATTGGGAATTGGTTATGCAAAAAGATTGGGACCAAAACTGGATCTGGGAATAAAGTTTAATTATTATTCTTTTCGGATTCCGGGGTTTGAAAGTCCCTCAACAGTGAATTTTGAAATTGGTGCTATTTGTCATTTTACTGAAAAATTAAACGGTGGTATCCACTTTTATAATCCGGTAGGAGGAAGGTTATCTAAGACGGAGAATGAAAAACTAAGTGCTGTTTATTCTTTCGGAATGGGTTATGAGGCTTCAGAGAATTTTCTGATAAGCGCTGAGATTGTAAAGACAGAAGATTTACCCATAAATTTAAATGCTGCAATTGCTTATAATTTTTCCAAACAATTTTTTGCAACATTTGGTGTGGCTTCCGAAAATGAATCTCCATTTGCAGGATTTGGAATTAGCTGGGATGGTTTTCGCCTCGATGTAAGTGCGAGCTATCATCCACAACTCGGTATTAGCCCGGGATTGATGTTCATCATGAATTTCAAACCCAAGCAGATTGAAAAAAATTAGAGTCATACCCGTGGTATTATTTCCATTTTTCATTTTTACATTGGGGACTTCAAATTGTGTGGAAGCGCAGGATATCCCCAATGAACCTGATCTCGTAATCCGCCAACAATTAGAAGATCTAACTGCTGCGAATGAAGATGTAGAAACAGAAGATGATTCCTATCTACAGTCAATGCAACATTTTTTGAAAGAGCCGATCAACCTCAACAATGCAGATGCAGGTCTACTTGAGCAATTGAATATATTGAGCCCGATTCAAATTAAAAATCTACTTTCTTATAGAAATGTATTGGGTAATTTTTTGAATATCTACGAACTACAAGCCGTGCCTGCATGGGATTTAAATTTAATCAGGCGGATCAGGCCGTTTATTACTGTTTCCCAAAAACTGGCTGTTTTCGAAACATTAAATCAGCGATTGAAAGATGGAAATCATACCCTGCTCTTTCGAACCGCACAAACACTTGAAAAAGCAAAGGGCTCTTTGTTAGATAGTAACCAGTCTAAAAATTTTTATCCGGGAAGTCCGCAAAAACTCTTGCTACGATATAAATATAAATCAGGAAATCAGCTTCAATATGGGTTTACTGCTGAGAAAGACGCCGGCGAACAATTTTTTAGAGGAGCACAAAAGAATGGCTTTGATTTTTATTCTGCACATTTTTTTATCAGGAATCTTGGGGTGATTAAATCTCTTGCTATGGGCGATTTTTCCGTGAACATGGGACAGGGATTGACGCAATGGCAAAGTCTTGCTTTTAATAAAGGTGGAGACATCATCAATGCAATAAGACAATCGGACATTTTGAAACCTTATAATTCGGCAGGCGAAATTAATTTTAATCGGGGCATTGGCATCACACTAAAAAAGAAAAATTGGGAAACAACCGGTTTTGTAAGTCATCGGAAGATGGATGCGGCATTCAATGTGGATACCATCAATCAGGATAGTTATGTTTCTTCATTACAGTCATCGGGATATCACCGGACTTCGAATGAAATAGCGGGAAAAGGAAGCCAGGGACAATTAAGTTTCGGCGGCAATATTACATACACCACCGAACGATTTCATGTTGGCGCTAATGCCGTACACTATGATTTTGAGCACCCCATTAAGAAATCAGATTTTCTGTATAATATTTATTCTTTATCAGGAACACGTGCCGGTAATTACAGCATTGATTACGGTTACACATACAAAAACATGCATTTTTTTGGCGAAGTGGCGACTGATGAAAATCTTGGTAAAGCCCTTGTCAGTGGGTTGTTGATCAATATGGATTCAAAAGTTTCCATGAGTTTTCTGTATCGGAATATTTCAAAGGCATATCAATCTTTATATGCGAATGCATTTACTGAAAATACAAATCCTACGAATGAAAGTGGACTTTACTCAGGAATCACGATTAATCCTTCAAGCTTTTTGAGGATCGATGCTTATGCAGACTTTTATCATTTTCCCTGGTTAAAATACCGTACCGATGCGCCTACTTCTGGAAATGATTATATGCTTCAATTTACTTATCAACCTAATAAAGAGGTAATGATTAGTACAAGATATCGTTATGAAAATAAACCCATCAACTACAATCCTAATAATATTTATTTCAACCCGGTGACTGGAAGGCCAAAGCAAGGATTAAGAACCCAGTTCAATTATAAATTAAATCCCAGGATTTCCATTCGTTCACGGATTGAGCTGGCCTGGTTCGACAAGAAAGGAGAAGATCCACAAAACGGATTTTTGACCTATGTAGACTTTATTTATAAACCAGCAAAGAATATTTTTTCCGGAAATTTAAGATTTTCTTATTTCGAAACAGATGGATATGAAAGCAGACTTTATGCTTTTGAAAACGATGTTTTATATGGATATTCCATACCTGTATTTTTTGATAAAGGATATCGATATTATATAAACGGATCTTATAAAGTTCTCAGGAGGCTTTCATTTTGGACCCGCTTTTCACAAACTATTTATAAATTTAAAAACGCTATTGGGAGCGGACTTGATATTATAAAGGGCAATAAAAAATCGGAAATTAAACTACAGATTATCTATGAGTTTTAAAGACTATCTCGAAAAGTAGGCAAACTAATATTATCAAATTTTTTTAGTTAAATGATAGATAATTTAAAAAAAAATCCGTTCAAATGCAGCGAAATTAGAAAAATGAATGTCTTTCATAATTAATTGCATAACTAACTTTTTCAATTAACTTTTTTTTGGGAATCTTAATAAGAGCCCTATATTTGCAACCTTAAATTTAAATTATACACATGAGAAGATTTCTTGCATTATTTATGGTGTTGATGCTCAGTGGAGTGTTGGCATCTGCACAGGACCATTCTATTAAGGGCCATGTAACTGGTCCGGATGGTAATCCTCTTCCCGGGATAACAGTACAAGCTAGAGGGACGAATACGGCTACGGCTACTAATTCGAACGGACAGTTTGAAATTGCTGTTCCTGCCAACTCAACTTTGGTTTTTACCGGAGTGGGATTCGCAGAACAAAGCATTAAAGTGGGTAACCGTTCAACTTTAGATGTAACATTGGCTTCCAGTTCAACAAGACTGAATGAAGTGGTTGTAACTGCCCTGGGAATCAGAAGGCAGGAAAAATCGTTGGGTTATAGTACAAAAACTGTAAACGCCAATGAGTTGACCATTTCTAAACCGGTAACCATTGGAGAAGGGTTAACTGGTAAAGTCTCTGGTCTTCAGATCAACACCGTTGATAATGGTGTTAACCCTGGTACTCGTGTAGTTCTTCGTGGCTATCGTCACTTAAATGCAGATAATCAGGCATTGATCGTAGTTGACGGGATTGGGGTTCGTAGCAATTTTCTAAGTACCATTAATCCTAATGATGTTGCAAGCGTTACCGTGTTGAAAGGTGCCAGTGCAGCAGCTCTTTATGGAGTGGATGCTACAAATGGAGTATTGGTCGTAACAACTAAAAGAGGTGGACAAGGTGGAAAACCAGTGATTGAATTTAATAATACTACCATGCTGGAGAAAGTTTCCTATATGCCGCCTTTGCAAAATCGTTTCGCTCCCGGTAGTGGTGAAACAGGTGCCTATCCATGGGATAAAAATTATAACTTTCAAAACCCTTATACCGGTGAGATTTTGTACGTTCCTTACGAAAATCAAAATTACGGGATGGAATTTAACGGAGATCCAAATTTAGGATATATTGGTGGTCCTGGTCCTGATAGTACTTTTTTCAAAACTCCTTTTCGTGGAATAAATCCTGATCCAAGAAGAGCTTTCTTTCAAACCGGTTATAGAATTCAAAATAACCTATCATATTCTGGTGGAGATAAAGATAATTCATATTTCATATCAGTTCAGGATGTAAGTACAAAAGGGGTAGTTCCTCAAGATCAGGGACGTCGAACCAGTTTGTATGTTTCAGGGAAAAAAACTTATGGTAAATTTTCGGCCGTATATAACTTAAGTTATTCTCAAAAGTATTCTAATGAAGCGGGTCCTGATTTTGCACAGGGACGACCTGTATATTGGAATCTTTTGAATCAGGGTGCGAATGTACCTTTAAACGATCCTAGATTGAAGAATCCAAACAGCCCATACTTTTTTGACCTTTACTATAATGGTTATTATCCAAACCCATGGTGGCAGATATATAATTCACGGGTAATTCAGAGGACCAACTATTTTACGGGTGTTTTACAAATGAACCTTGAAGCTACTAAATGGTTGAATTTAAGTTATCGTGCTGGTACACAGTTTACTGATTTTTATAATGGTAATACAATTGCTGCAGCAGGTTATTCTCCTTTTAGAATTGCTGATAGTTGGGAAACCGGCGGTACTTATCCTGCTCATGTAAATGGTCAGGCAACTTATCTAAATGCAAATGCACGCAGTATATCCCAGGATATCATGGCTAGTTTACATAAAACATTTGGAGATTTTGATGCCACTTTGATATTAGGTAATTCTATTGCTGAAAAACCTTATGGTAATGAGTATTCTTCACAAACAAAAGTAAGTACTGATCAGTTGTTTGTTGATAATTTCTACAATACAGATTATCGTATTGGTGAACTTACCGGACAACATTATATCAATCAGACCCGATTGATGAGTGGTTATGGAGATCTTACTTTAGGGTATAAAAATTATCTTTTTGTTCATGGAGGTTTCCGTCGTGACTGGTCTTCTTTGTTACCTAAAGGCAAAAATGCTTATAACTTCTGGTCTGTAGATGCATCATGGGTATTTACGGAAGCAATCAAATCTCTTCAAAATCAGGATGTGATCTCCTACGGTAAATTGCGTGTTGCTTATAGTAATACCGGAGATATCACTTTAAGACCTTACAATGTTCAGAATGTTTTCGATGTACCTAATACCACTCCATATCCAATGGGAAGTTATCCTTATGGAAGCCAGGCGGGTATATCTTTGAATCCCGCTTATCGTAATCCAAGTTTAACTCCTGAAAAAACTGTTGAAAAAGAAGTCGGATTGGAAATGGGTTTATTCAATGGTCGTATTAACCTTGATGCAAGTTATTATTATTCCCTCACGTCTGGTCAAACTTTCCCGGTGAGTGTATCCGGAACGACAGGTTACAGCACCGCATTTGTAAATGCAGGAAATGTAGTCAGCCAGGGGTTTGAATTGGGTATAAATGCAACCGTTCTACAGAATAACGCCAGCAGATTCAAGTGGGACTTAGGCGGTACATTTACCTGGAACGGATCAAATGTAGAATCTTTATATAAAGACAGTAAAGACTTCGATATTGGTGGATATACTGGGCTTGTAGGTTCTGTACATGCTGTAGTTAATCAGCCATTTCCTGTCATAGAAACTGTTGATCTAAGGCGCGATGCTCAAAATCGTGTGATCATAGATCCATCAACCGGATACCCAATATTAGGAGATACGTTGCAGGTTGTAGGCCAGGTAAATCCGAAGTATATGCTTAATTTGAATACAACTGTTGGTTGGAAGAATTTTGCTTTGAACATTCAGGCTTCTTATCGTGGAGGAAATGTATTTCTTGCTTACGTTGGGCAACAGTTGAATTTCACAGGAACTTCAGAATTTACCGCTCAAAACGGTAGACAACGTTTTATTTATCCAAATTCGGTTTATATTCAGGATGGTAAATCTGTTCCGAATGATAAATATTATACAAAGGATGGTAATGCAAACTTTTGGACAGCATCTGATTATTCCAATGCGGGTACTTCTTATCTGGACAATGCAGCGTTTTGGAAAATTAGAAACATTAGTTTGACTTATGATTTCAAAGACGTCATTCAGAATGTATCCTGGTTACATGGCCTTACTTTTTCTATAATCGGTAAAAACCTGTTGATGTTCAGGCCATCACAAAATGTGTGGACTGATCCTGAATTTAGTTACACAACCGGTAATGATCAGGGTATCACAAACTACGATCAGTTGCCTCCAACACGTCAGTATGGTGCCAGTGTAAACATTAAATTTTAAATAACAAATTTCAGGTTTACGGTCATTACGAATCAATCAAGGTTTTGTACCTTAACTATAAAATAAAAAACATGAAAAAACTAATTTATATTAATTTAATTTTTGCTGCTTTGATTTTTTCTTCGGGCTGCAAGAAAGGATTTTTGGCCGATTTGGCGGTGAATCCAAATCAGCCCTCACAAGCTCCTGCGTCGCTCATTTTACCTCCAATACTTACCGGGTATGCTGTGAATTCTTATTTTTCTTCTTCTACCATTGGTCTTTGGATGGGATATTATTCAATAAGCGGTGGTTATTCTGTTACCGATAATACGATTAGTTATTATGTGAGTGCAGCCGGACCAAGTAATTGGGACAATCTTTACAACATATTGAAGAATGCCGCTTATATGGAGGCTAATTCTTCAAGCAATCCTGAAGATGCCTATTCTCTAGCTGTTGCAAAAGTTATGAAAGCCTGGGGTTTTCAGATTTTAGTAGATGCTTATGGAAATGTTCCTTATTCAGAAGCTTTCAAGGGGTCAGAAAATTTCTTCCCAAAATATGATAATGGGCAAGCCATTTATGATTCATCTATTGCACAATTGGATAATGCGATTAATCTTATAGAAAATGCTCCAGCTACTGCAAAGAATTTGGGGGCAAATGACATCATGTTTTCAGGTGATATGACACTGTGGGCTAAATTCGCAAATACTTTAAAATTGCGTTACATT
>JBDTKF010000050.1:0-8209 GCA_039935455.1 Ginsengibacter sp. | reverse complement strand
GGAGTCTTAAAGATCTATTTTGTGAGGTTATGGTAGCATCCTAAAAAGTGTGTCTGCCAAAAAGGACTGCAGCTCAACGCCTAGAGACACACTTTTTCAACAGTACCTGCCAAAGAATCGTATATTTTACATAAACATAAAAAAACTTTCAGAAGATGAAACTATTTATCTTCCCACCTGGCTTCATTGTCCGAATGTTTCGGATACGCCTTACCGTTATTTGAAAGCAAAGGCATGTGAGGGGTAATTATTAGTAATATGATCGGAAAGATTTCATTGAAAAGGAGATGGGCTTATTGAGGTCCATCCTCCATCAATTACAAGCGATTGACCGGTAATATGTTTTGCTTTATCCGATACAAGAAAGAGAACTGAGTCGGCAATATCCCGGGTGGTAGCCGGTCGCCCCATGGGAGTTATGGTAGACCAAACTTTTTCATAATCAGCATCGTTCTGTGTTCTTTCAGTTAAAGTTGCGCCGGGAGCTATAGCATTTACATTTATTTTATGAGGTGCAAGCTCTATCACCAGTGTTTTTGCAAGCATCTCAAGTGCTGCTTTGGTCATTCCATAAGCAGCAAGATTTTTATGCGCCTGGTGGCCTGTTACCGATGACATGAATAATATAGATCCTCCTGAGTGTTGTTGGATCATCTGGTTAGCAGCGGCCTGTGCAAGAAAAAAAGTTCCTGCAAGGTTCACCTTCAAAACCGAATAGAAAGAATCTGCAGGATAGGTGAGAAATTCTCCAAACAGCGTAATACCCGCATTTGCGACCACAATATCAAGTTTTGAATAACTATCTACAGCAGTAGTAATCATTTTTTTAATGATGTCGGGCTCAGAAGTGTCTCCGGCAACTGCAACGCAATAACCCCCTTCCAACGATATTGTTTGCGCTGCTTTCATGGCGAGGTCAGAATCAATATCATTTAGAACTACCTTGCAGCCCTGAACTGCAAGTTGCTTCGCAATTTCAAATCCAATTCCCTGGCCAGCCCCGGTTATGATAGCTACTTTGTTGTCAAATTCTCTTACATCCATAAGTTTTTGATTAATGAGAATCCCGGGAAACATTACTTCCAGATGCACCTTTCAGAAAATCAAGATCTCCCCCTAAATGAGCTTGCTCTACATGGTTAATGAATAAGCTCACATAACCTCTTTTAAATTCATTATCAAAGGGAGGAAGCATTTCTCTTCTTTTTTGCAGCTCTTCTTCATCCACTAACAGCTGTAAATTTCTGCCCGCAACATCAAGTTTGATGAGGTCTCCATTCTTTACCAACGCCAATGTTCCACCGGCAGCTGCTTCTGGTGATATATGAAGTACAACAGTGCCAAAACCAGTGCCACTCATTCTTCCATCAGAAATACGCACCATATCTGTAATCCCTTTTTCCAATAACTTTTTGGGTAATCCCATATTACCTACTTCCGGCATCCCCGGATAACTTTTGAGGCCTACATTTTTCAAAACCATGATACAATTTTCATCAATATCGAGATCAGGAGAGTCAATCCTTTTTTTATAATCTTCAATATTCTCAAACACAACAGCCGTGCCGGTATGTTGCAGAAGATGTGTGCTGGCTGCTGAAGGTTTCATAATTGCACCATCTTTACAAAGGTTTCCTTTCAACACAATAATTCCTGATTGCTTGTTAAAAGGTTCCCCTGTTGTGGCAATTACATTGCGGTCCCATACTTCAGCTTTCGAAATATTTTCAATAAGAGTATGACCATTTACTGTTTTACAATTTTCGTGCAAACAATCAATCATCTCCTTCATTACAACGGGCAACCCACCCGCATAATAAAAATCTTCCATGAAAAATTCACCAGAGGGCTGTAAATTTACTAGTAGTGGAATAGCTGCTGACAGCTCATCAAAATCATTGATATCCAGCGGAATTCCAATTCTTCCTGCAATAGCCAATAAATGTATGACAAAATTGGTGGATCCACCTATGGCCGCATTTACCATTATGGCATTTTCGAATGCTTCTCTGGTTAGAATGTCGGATAATTTTAGGTCTTCCTTAACCATTTCAACAATTCTTCTGCCTGAAAGTTGTGCCAATACATTTCGCCTTGAATCAGCAGCTGGAATCGCTGCATTTTGTGGCAAAGAAATCCCAAGAGATTCCACCATACAAGCCATCGTAGAAGCAGTGCCCATGACTGCACAATGACCACGGCTGCGGCACATACAAGATTCTGCCTGGTTGAGCTCTTCTTCAGTCATATCTCCAGAATGAACACTATCTGCAAATCGCCATATATCACTGGTAGCAATGCTTTTGCCTTTATACTTACCTGTTAGCATGGCGCCACCTGAGACCACGATTGAAGGAAGGTTCACACTGCAGGCACCCATTACCAATGCAGGTGTAGTTTTGTCGCAACCGCAAAGTAATACTACCCCATCAACCGGATTTGCACGGATAGATTCTTCTACATCCATGCTTACGAGATTACGATAAAGCATTGCTGTTGGCTTCATGAGCGTTTCACCTAAAGACATTACCGGGAACTCCACGGGAAATCCGCCGGCTTCCAGAACCCCTTTTTTTACAGATTCCGCCAATTCGCGAAAGTGCGCATTGCATGGAGTTAATTCTGACCATGTATTACAGATTCCTATAACCGGTTTGCCATGGAATTCATCGCTGGGAATACCTTCGTTTTTCATCCATGCCCTGTATATAAACCCATCTTTTCCTTTCAATCCAAACCAGTTTTTACTACGTAACTCTTTTTCCATATTAATTAATTATGCTTCCACTCCAACCCAAAATGGAATATTTTTTGATTGGCTCTCCGCCATCCACTGCATTACTGTAAATATCTAAAAGTAAAACTCGTCGAGTTTCGGTTAGCATTAGGAGTAAAATTACAGTATAAACTAAAAACTTATATCGGGTGATTACCTTTCTTTGTTGCATTATTATCAATTTTAAAAAAGCCAATCATTAAAAGTTAGCTTGGATTATCCAGCAAAAGTCTTTGTGCAAAACTACGATCCAATTTTATAAAACGGTGATAACTAACCTATTCCCATTTTTTTATACAAGAATAATAAAGATAATCTAATTATAATTCTCTATGTACAGGGGCTTCCACAAAATTCAAAATTTGCAGTAAAAGTTCGTTTACTATGACCCGGGTTCATAAGGTTTGGGTTTATATCTGATTGAAAATTGATTGAGACGAGTAAATTTGCAAAGGAACCGTATGAAAATTTTTTCGTTTTACAAAACAAACCTTTTCCTATATAATTTGTTCTGAAATTTTTCACATAATGTGTGTAATTTACACGATTATAGGAAACAGTAGAAACAGTGACCTGTTGTTAGTGAAACAAATGAACAAAACTTTATTTTCCACAAAAAAATTAAACCGGATATAAAAATGTCCTTATTTAATGCAGATTCAAATCCTAAAAATCCAAAAACATTAAAAGGTTTACAGTCGGAAGTAAAAAGTATAAACCGTGTTGCTATTTCTGTAGATTGTGTGATTTTTGGTTTTGATGAGAATAAATTGAAAGTTCTTTTAATCAGATCGGATCTGAAAAAGTATCAGAATAAATTTTCTCTTTTGGGTGATTTGGTAAAGCCGGAAGAAGATCTCGATGCGAGCGCATATCGTATTTTGAAACAACGAACTGGATTGAACGATTTGTATCTCGAACAGGTTCATACTTTCGGAGAAGTGGGCAGACATCCTTCCGGAAGAGTAATTTCTGTTGCTTATTGTTCTTTAATAAACGTGCAACATCACCGGTTGAAAATTTTAGAGAATGAATTGCATTGGCATGAAGTAAATACGGTGACTGAGTTATTATTTGATCACAAAAAAATATTCGATAAATGCTATGCCTGGTTGCAGAAAAGAGTACAGAAACATCCTCTGGGATTTAGTCTATTACCTAATAAGTTTTCGCTGCGCGAATTGCAAAATTTGTATGAAGCAATTTTGAATATAAAATTAGACAGGAGAAATTTTAGAAAAAAATTCTTTGCAATGAATTTTCTGGTAGACATCGGAGAAGATGAACAAAATGTTCCGCATCGACCCGGTAAGTTATATAAATTCGACTATGAAAAGTATGAAAAAAACAAAAAGACCTGGTCGGGAATTGATTTCTAAATCTGATCAATCAATAATCTTCATTCAAATTTGTAATCTGCAAAAGATGTGATAATAAAAAAAGCTGCCCCACGAATGAGACAGCTTTTTAAAGCTTCTTTATTTTAATTTAATTTAAAACTTCTTACTCGCCCTGAGCTTCAGGAGAAGGTGTTTCTTGTGATTCTTTCGCTTTAGGCGCTTCAGCTTTTTTTACGTAGGAAGGCCGAGCAGCAACTTTTGCTTTTTTATTTGTCTCCTGACGTTTCGCAAATTCTGCATCGTGCTCGCTGCTCCATTTTGTAAATTTTTCCATAGCAGCCGCTTCGTCAAATAGTCCAAGTGTAACACCACGAAGTAAATGCTTCAGATATAGTACACCTTTAAAACTTAAAATGCGGCGAACGGTGTCGGTTGGTTGAGCACCTTTGTGCAGCCATTCCAAAGCCTTTTGTCGATCTACCTGAATACTTGCTGGAACAGTCAAAGGATTGTAAGAACCGAGTTTCTGAATAAATTTGCCATCACGTGGGCTACGGGCGTCTGCAACTACGATAAAATAAAATGGTCTCTTCTTTGAGCCATGGCGTTGCAATCTCATTTTAACAGCCATAAAAAATAGAAATTTTCTTGGGTTGTGAATAAATTTGGTTTCTAAAAAGGACAGCGAAGATAAGGGCAATACATCAAAAGGACAAAAGATTTATACTGTTTAGCGTAAAAATGGACTTTCTTCTTATAATTTTTTGAAATTATCTTTTTCCCAAACCGGCAAGTTTGCCCATTGGCATCTTATTCATGGTTTTCATCATCGCTTTCATCTGGTCAAACTGTTTGATAAACTGATTCAATTCAGCAATATCTTTTCCGCTTCCTTTTGCGATCCGTTGTTTTCGGCTGGCATTTATCAGGTCCGGATTGCGACGCTCTTCAATGGTCATGGAATTGATCATCGCTTCTATTCCTTTGAACGCATCATCATTAATATCTATGTCTTTTATTTGTTTCCCTACGCCTGGAATCATTCCCATCAGATCTTTTAAATTCCCCATTTTCTTTATCTGCTGAAGCTGTGTTTTGAAATCTTCAAAATCGAACTGATTTTTGCGAATTTTCTTTTCCAGTTTTGCTGCCTGCACTTCGTCAAACTGCTCCTGGGCTTTCTCTACGAGGCTAACGATGTCGCCCATTCCCAAAATACGTTGGGCCATACGCTCCGGATAAAACACATCCAAAGTTTCCATCTTTTCGCCACTGCTCACGAACTTAATCGGTTTATTGACGGTATATTTGATGGAAATCGCTGCACCTCCGCGTGTATCACCATCCAGTTTTGTAAGCACAACTCCGGTATAATCCAAACGCTGATTAAATGCGGCCGCTGTATTTACTGCATCCTGGCCAGTCATACTATCTACGACAAAAAGGATTTCTTTCGGACTCAGCGTATTTTTAATATTGGCCACTTCTGTCATCATCACTTCATCTATTGCAAGACGGCCGGCAGTATCAATAATGACAACATTTTTATTTTTGGATTTCGCTTCTTTTATTGCGTTTTGTGCAATTTCTACTACATTTTTATTTTCTGGTTCGCTGTAAACTTCTACATTGATCTGGCCTCCCAAAACTTTTAATTGTTCGATAGCAGCAGGCCGGTAAACATCGCCCGCGACAAGTAATGGAGATTTTCCTTTTTTTGTTTTTAAATAATTTGCCAGCTTTCCACTAAAAGTCGTTTTGCCACTTCCCTGTAAACCAGCTATTAAAATAATGGCTGGATTTCCGCTGAGATCTAAATCAGTTTCAGTTCCACCCATCAATTCAGTTAGTTCATCTTTAACGATCTTGACCATTAATTGTCCAGGACTTACTGCGTTGATCACTTTTTCGCCTGTTGCTTTTTCCTTGATGGAATCTGTAAATTCTTTGGCAATTTTATAATTCACATCGGCATCAACCAAGGCGCGTCGGATATCTTTTACGGTAGAAGCAATATTTAATTCGGTAATTCTTCCCTGGCCTTTTAAATTTTTGAAGGCAGAGTCTAAGCGGTCGCTTAACGATTCAAACATATTTAAAACTTTTATAAAAAATGAAAAAAAAGTGAACATAATTATATATTCACTTCGTGCGGCAAATTTACAAAAAGTTGTTCATTTGGTCTATGGATAAATTGATTGAACCAGAATAGAAATCCTGGTTAATTGTTTGTTTACTGCACTGAAAGAATTATTGCTGAGACCATTTTCTGATTTCAATTATAGGGATTGAAAAGCATGTGGTTAGTTAATTAC
Source organism: Ginsengibacter sp. (assembly GCA_039935455.1). Lineage (GTDB taxonomy): Bacteria > Bacteroidota > Bacteroidia > Chitinophagales > Chitinophagaceae > Ginsengibacter. The sequence continues at coordinate 1,778 of JBDTKF010000050.1, read as the reverse complement.
TTTTCTTGTTCTTTATCCGTCTTTTTATAATAATGTATGATATCTCCAAAATAATTCTCCCAATTTGTTGAAGAGAAATTTTTCATTTTCGGAGCATTTATACCATTCCCGATAATCATTTTTTCATTGGTTATTACCCTTGCTTCATCCCATAAATCGGCGTCAATGAGAGATTGCAACATTTTTGCACCTCCTTCTACCAAAATGCTTTGAATATTATTTTCGTAAATGGAATAGAGCATTTCTTTTAGCAGATCTTTAGTTTTTATTTTGATGAACTGAATATTCGATTGTAATGAATCTTTCATAGAATTAAAAACGATTGTCTTTGCTGCATCATTGAATATGTTCCATGTAGATGGCACCTTCAATTTTTTGTCGATTATGATTCTTAGTGGATTTTTGCCTTCCCAAAATCGGGTCGTCAGGGAGGGATTGTCTTTCAAAACCGTATTGGTTCCTACCAAAACTGCTGCCTCTTCGCTACGCCATTTATGTACAAGGCAATTACTATAATCATTGCTGATTAATATCCTTTCGTTACCGGCGGAACCGATTTTCCCATCAGCGCTTTGTGCCCATTTCAAAATGACAAAAGGCCTTTGCTTTTGATGGAATGTAAAAAAGCGTTTATTCAATTCTTTACATTCAGTTTCTAAAATTCCTGTAACGACTTCTATGCCCGCACTTCGTAACTTTTGAATTCCTTTTCCATCAACTTCTTTATAACTATCCTGGCAGCCTACTACGACTTTCTTAATTTTCTTTTTGATTATCAAATTGGTACAGGGCGGCGTTTTCCCGTGATGCGCACAAGGTTCGAGAGAAACATACAGCGTGCTTTTTTCAATTAATGATTTATCTTTTTCATCCGTATTATTGATACAATTCACTTCCGCATGCGCTTCGCCAAATTTTTGGTGATATCCTTCACTAATGATTTTATTTTCGTACACAAGAACTGCGCCGACCATTGGGTTTGGTGCTACCATTCCGGCACCCATTTTGGCTAATTGAAGACATCGGTTCATGTATTTTTCGTCGTTGCTCACTTCGATATTTTTTAAAATGATTTACTTCACAAAATAATTAAGTTTGTGTAAATGACAACCGCCACTGCTTTTCATGATTTTAAAAATAAATTAAAAACGATCTACGAAGATCGCGAATCAGAAAATATTACTGATTGGGTTTTTGAAAATGTAACCGGTTCAAAGAGATGGCAAAGAAGAGAAAGCCAGGATAAAGAGCTGGAGATAACAGCGTCTGAAAAAATAATCCGATACCTGCAAGAACTGCTGAAACACAAACCAGTCCAGTATGTTTTGGAGGAAGCCTGGTTTTATAAATTGAAATTTTATGTGAATGAGTATGTATTGATTCCGCGACCGGAAACGGAAGAATTAATTGAATGGATCATTGAGGATTATAAAAGAGAAAAATACAGTAAACAAACAAATATCATTGATATTGGAACGGGCAGCGGATGTATCCCGGTTATTCTAAAACGGGAATTACAAAATACAAATATTGCTGCGATTGATGTAAGTGAGAAAGCATTATCTGTTGCGAAAAAGAATGCAGAAAGTTTGGAAGCACAGATTGATTTTTTTCAAATTGATTTTTTAAATGAACATGCCTGGAAAACCCTCGGATTGTATGATACGATCGTTAGTAATCCGCCTTATATACCCATAAATGAAAAAGAATCGCTTGCTAGGAATGTAACAGATTTTGAGCCTTGGGAAGCTTTGTTTGTGGCCAAGAACGATCCGTTT
>JBDTKF010000049.1:0-14840 GCA_039935455.1 Ginsengibacter sp. | reverse complement strand
TAAAAGACACTTCTGATTTTTTTGCGAAACGATTAAACGATGTTATTAAAAATGCAGAGAAGCAAATGCTGGCTGCTATCGCGAATAAAAAATTAGATAAAGATTTATTGGCCGGCCAAAAATTATTCCAGCAAAATTGTAAGGTTTGTCATGGAGAAGACGGCGAAGGCATTAAAGGATTGGGTGCGCCATTGGAGGGATCCAATTGGGTGCAGGGAGATAAGAACAAACTTCTTTCAATTGTTTTGTATGGACTTACCGGACCAATAAAAGTGGGAGACAAAATTTATGCTCCGCCTGATGTGGCTGGTGCTATGCCGGGCATGGCGACTAATGATAATTTGGGTGATAAGGAAATTGCAAGAATTGTATCCTATATACGGAATGCGTGGAACAATAAAGCAGACAAAGTAACTCAAGATGAAGTGAAAGTTATTCGACAAAAATACCATGGCCGCCAGGAGCCATTTACCATGAAAGAATTACAGCATTGATTCTTATTTCCCTGATTCGGTGCTGTGATCAAAATGGTCAATTGAGCCATTTCTTTTATCGCGATCTTTCATTTCCGTGATTCAGCAATATTTATGGTACTGACAGAGTTCGAAAAGCTTTATTTTTTACGACCATTATAGATACCATTATTGCAGAAATAATAAAGACATCAAAAACAAGCAGCTGTCCGAAAACTATTTGACCTAACGAGTGATTTTCTGTGAAATTGAATTCCCCAGCTGCAATCATTCTTATTATAGCTACTGAGATGGTTGACCACACGAGTACCAAAAACATTGATTTCAAAACAAATTGCTTCCTTTGAAATATGGCAACGAACATACTGACAATTAATGAAGCAGCGATAATAATCGCGATAATTAATAACGATGATGATTGTAATCCCGGGAAAAGATGGTCGTCAGTAACAAGGTCAATCATGCAATGACAAAAGGTTAAGGTAATAGCAATTTGAAAAGCCACAAAGGGCCAGCGCAGCGCAATGATTATTAACAGGCAACCAACAAAAATATAGCTAACAAATACCCTTATTGTAGTTGCTAATGTTCCGTAAAGTATTCCTGCACTTTTGTTAATCGTGTCAAGGTACGATTCAAGCAATGGCAAAGTTGCGTAGATAAAAAATCCTATCAGCATAACCAAAATCATTTCGATAGAAAATAATTCATTAATTTTTACTGGTGTTTTATGATTGAAGTGTGTGTCGATGTTTTTGCTTCGCCAGGCCGCAAAACCAAGAAAACCTCCCAGTACAAAACCGAAAGAAAACTCCATTAATTTCCACCAATCAGCGATCAGAAACTGGGCGCCATATATGGATCCTACTGTAATCCAAAGCGAACCCAGTCCAAAGCCTAATGTGCCACCAATCAGGCCATATAATGCAAACCGTAGGATCGTTTTAAAATCTTCAGCGCCTGATTTTGTTTTTAAATAAATCAATAGCCCCGCAGCGGCAAACAATAATCCTGCCCACGACTCATCTCTCGGGCGATCAAATGGATTGGAAAAATACAGGACTTTTGGGTCATTTATCAATTTCAGACCTATCACAAACCCAATAAAAAATATCAAAAAACCAATAATTATGGTTTTGAATTTTATCCGTTGATAGATCAATCCTAATCCAATAAATAGTCCACTGACCAGTCCCCAAACTCCACCTTTAAGACTTGTTCCCGCAAAACCCCACCACATTGTATCGGGATTACGAAGGAAGCCAATTGTTTGGCCATAAGTCATTTCACCACCCATGGCGGTTCCTGCGGTTCCGAAAACTAATGCAATGGCTGCGAGCATAAGCGGAATATCAAGTAACATACAGATAGCGATCATGACCATTGCCCCGGGTATCATGGCACCGTAAGGCCCTCCGCCGATAAAGCCGCGCAAGCCCCATCCGAGCAACATCGAAATTGCAGGGAATAGAATAAAAAAAAATAGCGAATACTTTTTATCGAATGAAACTTTCTGGTGAGAAACAGCTAGTTTTTCCAAATCTTTCATTTATTGATTTTTGTAGTTTCAGATTGAATGCAATCTAAATAAATTTTTGGCTAACTCTTACTTTGATTGCCAAAGAAAATGATCATTTTGTTCTTACATTCTTTCACTACTCAAACGTCCATAAATGAAATAAATTCCTTTCAATACTGCTTAGATTTTCTCACCCGGTCTACGAAGAAACACAGATGAATCTTTATTTACTTTCCAACTTTCAGAACCTGAAAAGTACCCGGAATCATTTTGGGTCTTGCCCCTGGGTTCTTTGGATCGGCGGCTTCAAATTCTGCTGTAGGTAAAAATAACATCCCCGAATTTTTATCAATGGTAATGGTTCTGGCTCCGGGCTTTGTCGTAATGGTTCCCAGGTTTTCAAATTGATTGGCCGATGTTTCTTTATAGGCAGAAATGGTGCCGGTGCGCCCGTCCGGCGCAAAAATTATTTTTTTATTTGCATCAAATGCGGCGCCGTCAACTCCTTCGCCCATCGGAAGCTTTGCAACAATTTTTCCGTTGGTAGCATCCATCACGATTAATAGTTTGCTATCAGAACAGGTGGAAAATAACCGATTGTTTTTTTTGTCAATAGCCAATCCTGATGGGCCTTTGCCGGGCGCTAAGGGCCACCTCGAAACTACCTTAAATGTTTTTAAATTAATCACAGCTATTTCACTTTTATCTTCCAGATTCACAAATAATTTTCCTTTCCCATCGGAAACCGCTTCTTCAGGTTTTCCATCTAATTCAACAGTATGAATCACCGTATTTTTTTCAGGATCAATAATCGAAAGATTTTTGCCTTGGCCGTTATTGGTAATGATTGTTTTGGTGAATGGTTCATACATGATCGCGTCGGGATTACCGCCCGTCGTAACTATTTGTGTGATAATTTCGTTTGTTTTTAAATCGAAAACCGACACATTATTTAGCTTCCCGTTGCTGGTATAACCTCTTTGTTTTTCATTACAAAAAGCGATGCCGTGAACGCCCGTAGTGTTAGGTATCCTGCCAATGGAATCTCCCGTATTTTTATCAAGAATATTCACCTGTGTGCTATGAGACACATAGATTTTGTTTTCATTCACCGCGATGTAATCCCACCCACCTGCACCCACGATGTGAAATGTTTTTGCCACTTTATAATCAATTTTATTTTGAGCTGTGGCTGTGCTTTGACATAATATAAAAGCAACAATCGGCAACAAGAATTTTAAGCGCATACTAATTATTTTTTTTGCAAGTTGAAAAATGATTCTGTGGAAAATCTGTAGAAAAAATTGTTGAATTTGGAGATAGGTTTACAATAAAAATCCGAAGTGCTTCTACAACCAAAAACTTGGTGATTTATAGTAAACAAAGAAATAATGCAGATCTTTATTTTGATTTGTTGAAGATCCTGTCAAATCCAAATAGCCTAAGACGAGCTCTTCAGCATTCCTTCAGAATCATTTCGTACTTTTTCAAAAAATTAAGCAATTGAAAATTCTTATTGTAGAAGATGAAACGGCACTGAGCGAAAGCATTGCAGAATATTTGTCAAAACAGGAATACCATTGCGATGTGGCCGGCAATTTTCATCAGGCGATTGATCAGATAGAATACGATGATTATGATTGCATCTTACTCGACATCACATTGCCTGATGGCGATGGTTTGAAAATACTGGAACAATTAAAGGAAGATAAAAAGACAGACGGCGTACTCATAATCTCTGCAAAAAACTCATTGGACGATAAAATAAAAGGGCTTGATCTCGGTGCCGATGATTATTTATCAAAACCATTTCACTTGTCAGAATTAAACGCCCGAATCGCCGCAATTATTCGAAGAAAAAACTTTGAGGGCAACAACATTATCCAGTTTGAACATCTTTGCATAGACACGCAAAAAAAACTGGTAACGGTCGAAAAAAATCCGGTAGAGCTGACAAAAAAGGAATACGAATTGTTATTGTATTTTGTTGCCAATAAAAAAAGGCTTGTGTCTAAAGAGGCCATAGCAGAGCATCTTTGGGGCAATGAAATGAGCGGTGGCTTTGACTTTATTTATACGCACATAAAAAATCTTCGAAAAAAACTGATGGATGCTGGCGATGCAGATTATATTAAATCGGTTTACGGGATGGGGTATAAATTTACCACGCAATGAAATTAATTGCCAAATATAACAGAGTAAATATTCCCATCATGATCGCAGTACTTTTGATTAGCAGCGTTGCTTTTTATTTTATTCTGCATCATGTATTGCTGCGACAAGTGGACAAAGATCTTCGGATAGAACAACAGGAAATTATTCATCACATTCAAGTAAACGGAACTTTGCCTGAAACTTCAAATTACAAAGATCAGCAGATTTCATTTCAACAAACGAAACTTACAAATTTTGAAGAAAAATTTTCTACCCAATCTACTTTCAATAAACATGAACACGAGCAAGAACCGTACAGAAGAATTGATTTCCTTGTACCATTAAACGGGGAAAATTATATCGCTACCGTAAAAAAGTCGGAACAGGAAACGGAAGATATTGTTCGCCTGATTCTGACGAACACATTCTTAGTTATTGCTGTTTTATTATTGATATTGTTTGTCGCAAACCGGTTACTTTTAAGCAAATTGTGGGAACCATTCAATCATACGATCGGCCAGCTAAAACAATTTAATCTTTCTTCTAAAAATAAAATAATACTTCAAACAACCAATGTCGATGAGTTTAAAGAATTGAACAACACCGCCATTGCATTGACACAAAAAGTGCAGGATGATTATGAATCGCTGAAAAGCTTCACCGGCAATGCTTCACATGAGATACAAACTCCATTGGCTATTATCAAAACTAAGATTGAATTGTTGTCTCAATCGGAACACCTTCCGGAATCGCAGATTAAAATCATACAAAGCCTGAATGATGCGGCGTCAAGACTTTCCCGGTTGAATCAATCATTGCTGTTACTTACTAAAATTGAAAACCGCCAGTTTGGAAAAAATGAGAAAATTAATCTTTCATCTGTTCTCGAAAAATGTATTGAAAATTTTCAGGAACCTGCTGAACTAAAGAACATACTTGTTGAAAAAAATATTGAAGAAAACATTTCAGTCGATATGAATGATTCACTTGCGGACATTTTGTGTTCCAATATTATTTTGAATGCGATAAAACATAATTTTTCAGGCGGAAAGATCGGGATTTGTTTGGATGAAATTGCTTTAGTGGTAAACAACACAGGCGATGAACCCAAACTGAAACCAACTGAATTGTTTGAGCGTTTCAAAAAAGAATCTACTTCTCCGGAATCCCTCGGATTGGGCCTATCTATTGTAAAAACAATTTGCGATAGTTATGGGTTTGTTGTTTCGTATCAATTTAACGCTGGGATGCACGTGATGAAAATAACTTTTAAACAGTCAATTTCTTAATTTCTTTCAAATATTTCAATGTGAGTTATTTTTAAAAGATTGCATAATCAAAATGGTAAAAATAAAATTACGGTTCAAAGTCCTTTTACTGTTGACATTGAATCTTTTTTATTCAACAGATTCATTATTTACAGGCTCTTGCCGCCATTTTTGTTCTTGGATTTATGTTTCACAACTTTTGCTTCTGTATAAAAAATAATTTCCTCAGCCATGTTATTTGCCTGGTCGCCTACCCGTTCCAATTTTCTGATAGAAGATAAAATATAAAGTGCAGATTCAATTTTGGTAGGATTCTCGGCGATATATCCGGCAATAATATTTGCTGCTTTTTTGTTGATATCATCCAGCAAGTCATCTTTTCTGAAAACTTTTCTTGCCAGCAACGTATCTTCTTTTTCAAAAGCATCCATTACATCAGCAATCATTTCATTTCCTTGTTTAAACATTTCAACTACCCGTGTAATTTTGAGCAACTGTACATCATAGTCTTCGTGAAGATTGATCACAAAATTTGCAATTCCTTCAGCAATATCACCGGTACGTTCAAGGTTCATGTTAATTTTCAAAACGGCCAGAATAAACCTGAGATCAACAGCCACAGGGGAAAACAGCGCAAGAATATCTTCGCAATCGCTGTCGATTTTTAATTCAAAAGCATTTATCCTTTTTTCGGTAATCACTACTTCCCGCGCCAGGTCTTTATCTTTTTTCATGAGAGATTCTTCGGCTTTTTGGAGTTGAGATAAAACCATTTTCCACATACTGATTAGTTCATTTTTTAAACGCTGTAATTCATGATCCAGCGGCGTTAATTTCCTTTTCCAGTTTGAATTTGCCATAATTATTTTGTTTGAAATGGTGATAATTTTTATCCGAAGTGGCCGGTGATATATTCCTGTGTTTTTTTGTGTTTCGGGTTGGTGAAAATAGTTTTTGTGTTGTTGGCTTCTATCAATTCTCCCAAATAAAAAAATGCGGTCTCATCGCTTACTCTTGCTGCCTGCTGCATATTGTGGGTCACCATCAGGATTGTATATTCACTTTTCAATTCATGAATCAATTCTTCAATCAGGGAAGTAGAAATAGGATCTAATGCGGAGGTGGCCTCATCCAATAATAAAATTTCAGGATTCATGGCGAGTGCACGCGCAATGCATAATCTTTGCTGCTGGCCGCCCGATAAAAATGTACCTTTTTTATGTAGGGTGCTTCTTACTTCCATCCATAAGGCTGCTTGCTTTAAAGAGTTTTCCACAATTTCATCTTTCTCTGTTTTGCTCAGCTTAATTCCATTCAGAATGTATCCGGCAATTACATTATCATATATGCTCATGGTAGGAAAAGGATTAGGACGCTGAAAAACCATTCCTACTTTTCTTCTCAACACCACAGAATTCATGGTATATATTTCTTCTCCTTTGAGTTGTAAAGAACCTGCAACACTGGCATCCGGAACCAATTCATGCATCCGGTTTACACATCTGATAAAAGTTGTTTTCCCACAGCCGGACGGTCCCATGATAGCCCATACAGTATTTTTATGTATTTCGAGATTGATATTTTTCAGAATATGATTTTTTCCGAAAAAAGCATTAAAGTCAGTAGCTTTTAAAATTGCACTTTCCATTTGCGTTGAACTATTTTAGTGATAATATTTAAAATCAAAATCATTAATATTAACAACATGGAAGCGCCCCATGCTAACTGGTGCCAGTCGTTGTAAGGGCTCGTAGCGTAGTTGAAAATAATGAGTGGTAAGCTACTCATCGGTTCCAAAATATTGGTCGACATAAACGGATTACCAAAAGCAGTAAATAATAATGGCGCTGTTTCTCCAATGACTCTTGCAATGCTCAAAATGATACCCGTAGTAATTCCGCTGATTCCTGTAGGAACGATTACCCTTAGAATGGTTTTATAATAAGGAACGCCCAGCGCCAGCGATGCTTCCTTCAAAGATTCCGGTAGCAGCTTCAGCGTTTCTTCTGTCGATTTTATAATAGATGGCAGCATCATAAGTGCCAGTGCCACGCTTCCCGAAAGTGCAGAAAAACCGCCCATCGGCCTTACTACCCACTCATAAATAATGATGCCAATAACAATGGAAGGAATTCCTTGCAACACATCGACAGCCAGCCGGCAATAATAGCCCAGCCGCGATTTTTTATCTTCGCTTAAATAGATTCCAACAATTATCCCGACGGGAATCGCAATAATGCAGGATACCAATAAAATCAAAATACTTCCAGTCAGTGCATTTGAAATTCCACCGCCACTTTCGCCAACAGGTTTCGGAAGATTGATTAAAAATTGCCAGTTGATGGCAGAAATTCCTTGTTTGAAAATATAAAATAATATCAGCAGTAAAGGCAAAGTTGTAACCAAAGTGCCGGCAATAATCATTCCTTTGAAAAGCGTGTTTTTTTTATTTCTTCTTTGGATTTGCTTTTCAATCAGACGCTCCTTAGAAATCTCCCTGTTAATATTTGATTCTGCTAATATCATATACTTAAAATGATTTTAGGATTATTCAAGAGTAAATCTTTTAATGACTTGCTTTCCAAAAATGTTGATGATCGTTGCCACAACAAATAAGAATAAACCCATTTCTATTAAAGCCGATGTGTGAATTTTTCCGGTAGCTTCTGTAAATTCATTTGCGATTACACTTGCCATTGTATTGCCGGGACTGAAAATTCCGGATGGCAGCGCATGTGTATTTCCTATCAACATGGTTACGGCCATGGTTTCTCCCAAAGCCCTTCCCAGCGCCAACAGTAAACCTGCAAATAATCCTGATTTAGTATAGGGAATTATGATTTTCGTGATCACTTCAAAGCGCGTCGCGCCTAAAGAATAAGCGGCTTCCTTCAAATGACTGGGAACCATTGAGATTACCTGGCGCGAAAGAGAAACTGAAAATGGAAGGACCATGATTGCAAGGATTACAGAAGAAGTGAAGATGCCCACACCATAAGGTGGAACATTCAATTTCATTTCTATCACACGGACTATCGGCACCAGAACAAACAATCCCCAGAAACCATAAATTACGGAAGGGATGCCGGCAAGCAGATCAATTACGTTACTAAAAAATTCAGAAACAATTCCCTTCTTATAATATTCGCCCAGGAAAATGGCCACTGCAATTGAAAAAGGGGTTGAAATAATAAGCGCTAAAAAAGAAGTGAGCAACGTTCCCACTAAAAAAGGCAAAGCACCGTATTGGTCCGTCACCGGGTCCCAGGTTTGTTGGTAGAAAAATTTGAACCCAATTGCTTTTATCGAAGGAAAGGAATTGATCAGTAAGGTAAAAAAAATCGCTATCAAAATGACCACTGCAAATAATGCTGAAAGAGTAAGTGTTTTTTTGAACGCTTTCTCTTTAAAATCAATTCTGTTTGTTTTGTACGTAATGGCAGATGTCATCTTTGATTCTTTTTTATTTGGCGTTTATCCATACCCGTTAGTTTATTAAATACTGATCCATTTTACAGTAAAACAATAAATATTCAGAATTCCTATTTTCCTTGTTTATCACATTTTATCTTCACATTCTGATCTCTTACCTGTTCGCTTTCAAACTCCGGGTTGTTGCATCTTTTATGAATCGGTTTGTTTTTTTATGGAAATATTTTAAACTAAAATTCAGAAAACTTACAGCACCGGTTTATTATTATAGGTCAATGTTTTCAACAATTCCAATGATTTTTTCACTACAGATTCAGGGAGTTTTGTATAATCCAGCGCTTCTGAATATTGCTGACCCTCTTGTATAACCCAGGAAATCAAGTCTACTACATTCTTTGCTTCTGTTTCAGATTCAATATTGTAAGATAGCTCTTTGAACAATAAAATATAACTAAAACTGGCAATAGGATAACCGTCAGGAGCGTCCGTATCGGTAATTGAAACCCTCGTGTCGGCAGGAATATCGACATTTGCTGCAGCACTTGTGGATGCTAAAGTTGGCGCAATAAAATTGCCCGATTTATTTTTTAAAGAAGCGACCGGCATTTTGTTCTGCATGGCATAAGCCAATTCTATATAACCAATAGAGCCGGGTGTATGTTTGACAAGCCCTGCCACGCCTTCGTTACCTTTTCCACCCAAACCAATTGGCCAGTTAAGAGATTGTCCTTTACCTACTTTACTTTGCCATCCACTCTTTATTTTTGATAAATAATCAGAGAAAATAAAAGTAGTTCCACTCCCATCCGAACGATGAATCACAAAAATTTGCAGATCCGGAAGTTTGATGGTTGGATTGAGAGATTGTATTCTTGGGTCATTCCATTTGGTTAGCGTTCCCAAATAAATGTCGCCCAACACATCAGGAGTAAATTTTAAAGGAGGATTACCTGGCAAATTGTAAGAAATTGCTACCGCACCCAAACAGTCAGGAATGTGAATAATAGGGGAAGGAGATTGAGACATTTGTTCATCATTCAAAGGATTGTCAGATGCGCCAAAATCTACAATTTTGTTTTGTAATTGCTTGATACCACCGCCTGAACCGATAGATTGGTAATTTACTTTAATCCCTTTTTCCTGGCTGTAGACATTGAACAATTTGGAAAATAACGGATAAACAAATGTAGATCCGGCACCTAAAATTCCACCATTATTTTTATTTGCAGTTCCCGGTTTACCTGCGGAATCCTGAGAGTTATTGCCACCGCATGAGATTAGCCCAAAACTAATTATCAATAACGGCAGAACAAAATTTTTGATCTTCATAATTTTCTGTTTATAGTGATTTTTTCGATGAATTAAAATGCTTTTTACTATTATTTATTGAAGAGAAAATACAAGGTGATGCGACCTGCCAGGTCGTAGTCGTTTCTTAAATCACCACTTGCCCCAGGCAACTTACTATGATATTGGTTAACCCATAAATTAGGCATGATATGAACATTCTTATAAGGAATGAAATCCAGTCCCAGCGTGGCAAACATCTCTTTAGTAGTGTTATATCCGCTCTCATAATTATGACTGTTATTGTATTTCGAATCTGGATTATACAAGTCAAAACGGGCAAATAGATTCAATTTGTTTTTGGTTAATTGCCTGGTCATAAAAAATGATATTCCTGATCGTCTGACATCTGTATAAACAGAATCTCCAATTCCTTTGAGATAATAAATGTTATTTGTTTTTAACTGAGTAAAGGCTTCAACGCCAACTGCAGTCGTTGATGTCTTGTACCCTGCGAAAGCTTTGAAATTGTTGATGTTTTTCTGAAGCGGTACCGATGCAGTTTTATCGTGTTCAAAATTTCCCTGGAGCACCAATTTTTTATCCAAAAAATAGAAATACATTGAAGTATAGATTTTCTTGTATTTATCAATTTCTACTTTAGCTCCGTTGCTGTTGCCCACCATTATATCATACCCTACGTTTTCATTTTTACCAATTTTCCCATAAATGCCAACTCCCAAATCATTAGAACTGGAAATGCCCCGCATATCAACAATCGTTTTCTCAATTGATCGATAGCCCCAAACAGTTTCGGATAATCTCGAAAAGGTGGGCGTAGCTTGTTGCCCGGCCACTATTGTTGCTTGCGGAATTATATTTTTGAAACTAATGTTCATGGCTTTGATATAAAATGCCCGGTTATTATCAGTAAGAACATTTGAACTGGAAAGATCCACTTCAGATGTAGACTCGTGTGCAAGCAATAATTGGGAAGAAATATTGGGAGAAAAATGATAATCATACTGTAAATAAATGCGCCGAAAATTGAAAGAACTATAATTCTTTGGTAATTTGGAATACTGCAAATTTCCTCTTAAAGCAGAGTCAGCGTGAAGTTTATATGCATAATCCCCGAAAGCATAGCCGGAAATTTTTCCGGATGGTTTGAATGTTTCTGTTACTTTAGAAGTGTCCTGTGACACAGCAGTGAGCGATATCATACAAATACATACGACCAAAATTTTTGAGAGTTGGCTTTTTATTTTGAAGGAGGTAGATTTTTTGCTCATACTTTTTATTTCTGTGCAAAAGTCAGTTTCCTATGTTATCATAACATTATGGCAATGTTATGTTAGTATTAACAATTGTCTAAAGTTGAATATTACAAGCATCGTGATTTCGATAAATTCAAAAGGCATTCAAATCGCCGGTTCAATAAGAATAAGAATTCATTCCTGAATTTTATTTATGGCATAAATCATATAGAACTTTCACAACCATGTTCAATAAAAGGTTTGTGTTTTTTACACATGATTTTAGTAGCAGCGCTTTAAAAACTTCCTTCAAATTACGAATTGGGTAGTTTTGTTTATTCACTGCTGAGCCCCACTTTCCACTCTTCAATTACATACTAATCACAAGATCACATTTCACTTCATCATATGGTAGAGTTCTTTCATTGCATAAAATTATTTTTTATCTATTTATGAATGGAATTTTAAAAAGAGTTTTAAAATTTGAGTTATCTTTTCTTTCCATACGCGTATCCAATCCAAATACCAGATCCTTTGATGGTAATTTTCTAAAAGTGCCAAACATTCTATCCCAAATGCTCAAAACGTCGCCATAATTACTATCCGTGAAAGGTTTTTTATAATGATGATGTACCTGGTGTAGATTGGGTGTGATAAAAACAAACCCGATGATGTTATCCAGTTTTTCCGGTAACCGGTAGTTGATATGAGCAAACATGGTAGTAAATACCTGGATGATTTGCCTTAATAATAAAGCCCAGAAAACGGTTCCGCTTAGAAAAACCCAAAGCAAAGTAAAAGATAACCTGATTATACTTTCTCCCGGATGCTCCCTTAAGGTAGTAGATATGTCAACGGTATTATCAGAGTGATGTACGAGGTGAAACCTCCAAAGTGTTTTAACTTTATGCATTATTACATGATAAATATACTCGCCTAAATCAAGTAAAATAAAGGTTGACAGAAAAAGAAGAATCGGGTCTTTTTCAATATGGAAGTAATATAAAAGTCCGAAATGATGCAAAGATGTCCATTTAATAACTTCTACAAAAGCCACCCCTAAAAGTAACATGCCGGGGAAATTGGTAAAAATAAAAGGTGCATTTACGAATGCGTGTTTCCATTTTTTATATCTAAAGAGTACACCGTAAATATTTTCAATATTCCAGCTAATAAAAAACAGGCTGCTAAATAATACCAGTTCTATCAAGTCTGCGTGTGATGAAATGTAATTCTGAAATGGTTGATTCATTTGGTAAGAGTTAAATAATTCGTTGTTAATATTTTTCTAAACAAAAGGTCTTTCCCCAATAATTGAAAACTCCAATAGCCTCGTACTTTTAATAGCCCGTTTTTTGTAAAACACACCTTTGCATTCCAATCTTTGCCACTGTGAGGATCATATATTTTCCCTTGTTCCCAGTCATTATTTTCTTCGTTATAAATAAGGCCGTTCATAACTACTAAGCCAATAATTTTTCTTTTTCGCAAGGTTTCATCAGGATTCCTAAAGTCACATCTTGTATTCATTGGCCGGCTTTTATCATCACTATCATCAATCCAAACCACTTTTGCGTTATAGTTGTCGCCTGCTTTAAATATTTCAACTTCAAGATTGTTTTCAGCGCTCATCCAACTGCCAATAATTTGATCAGGATTATTTTGAGAAAATGATTTTTGCACAACTGTTATCATTACAACAGAAAGAAAAAAAAGTTTTATCATGTCAATTAATTTAAAATGTCAAAGTAAGCCCTACGTAAATACCATCCTTTCTTGCAAAAGGGTTATTCAAATAATTCAACCTTCTGTAATATTCTATGGATATGAGGTGAAAAATATTTTCGATTCCTACACTTGCTTCCATAAAAGGAACTTTACCTGTTATATTAAAATTTGAACCCTCATTATAATTTTGGTTTGCCTGGCTCATGCCACCCCAGTAAGAATTAAATGAAAAGCGCTCGCGCCAACCCCACTTTCGCAACAGGGGAATATTATCAAATAAAAGTCCGCCGAGATAAAATCGCGTATGCAAGCTTACATAATGATCGGCGGCAAACTCATAAGGAGACATAGTATTGAACTGATATTTGCTGGCCACATAATATTCGTTACCTGCGGGAATATTCAGTAAAAGATAGGGCAGCGTACCATAAGTTTTTCCACCTTCCAGTTTGTAATAGAGCATCATTTTAGGTGGCAGACGCAACCTTTGTTCTATGCCGGCATTTATTGATTGAAAGTCAAACAAAGCTTTTCCATATTCAAAACTGTATGTATAGTTGACACTAATAATCGGGGAAAAGGAACCTAAGCGGATATTGTCATAATTAAGAATTTTCGTACGCTCTTTATGCGCATACCGTATCCCGATGGTAGCGGATGTAACCGGTAATATTTTTGCAAAAGCACTGTCATAAGGCTTATCAAGCGCTGGATTAATAGGCCTGTATTGAAAATCAAAAACAGGATCAATTTGTTTATAGCTTAAAACGGCTTTGGCTGAAAAATTTTGTGAAAGATATTGCTCATGCTTTAGCATTCCCTGCCTTACATACATTCTTGAATAAGGGATTTTTTTTCTAAGAAAAGAATTAATGAGATTGTCTTTATCCAGTTCGTCATCATTATCTATTATAAAATCATAATCGCTTCCATAGCTAAAGGTTGTTTTAGTCCATTTGGCTTCATTCCAAACGTATTTAATGCCCAGCATTCCTTTTATTTTTTGGTCTTTGGTTCCATAAGCTCCATAGCCAAAAAGGTTTATTTTTTTATTAAAGCCCGGCATTGTCCAAAAGCCAAGCCTGAGGCGCCAACCTTCCAATGAGTTGGTGCTTAAAAAAGAAGAATAAGGACCAATGCGAAGCCGGGTACCAAAATCCCAATAACCGGTGCCGGCAAATGCTACCAATTTTATATCTCTTTGAAAACGATTATTCTTTTTCAATGAGTCAACCATTTTATAAATGTTTTCTTCGTGAAGCGTAAGAGAATCCGGGCGATTTTTTTCCCAGAAAGATTCTGATTTGGTCCAATTAGTAGTTTTTTCTTTTTTAATTAATTGCAGTACAATAGCTCCCGGGTCTTCTGTGTTTAATTTTATTTTATCGGTTACTGTGGTGTTTCTTATTATGAATTGCATGCCGTTTTTTGTTTCCGGTACCGGTAGCCCCAGTAAAGCAAGCCCACTCTCGAACTTCACTACCGAGGTGTATTTAAAAGGCATATATACCATATTGTCTGAAGTGCTGTCAATTATCTGAGTATAATCTTCACTATATAGGATGTCTTTTACAAAATTGATATTGGCAGTTTTATTCAGGTGCATTTCTACAGATTCGATGGCAAAATTACTTTTGTTGATCCATAAGAATCCACTGAAAGCCCTTTCATAATCACGTAGTGGAACAAAACGAATTTGTACAATCGTATCTCCTGATTCAAT
>JBDTKF010000048.1:0-59576 GCA_039935455.1 Ginsengibacter sp. | reverse complement strand
AGAGTCTTTCAATTTGTGTCACCGGAAAACGGAATAAAACAGGGAAATTGGGAACCGGTGATTTTATTGATTCCACCAAAGAAGCATGATTTAGTAACCGTCGCAGCGCAATATTTTTTTAATGTTAGATCCTCTCTAAAAGCGGAAGTTGCGATGAGCAATTATGATGTAAACACTTTCTCAACAACACAAAAAGGAAATAACAAAGGCGCGGCTGCAAAAGTAAATTATGTAATGCAACAAAAGATATTCGAACGTGTGAAACCAGGTCTGTTACTACAAACTGAAGTTGGTTATGAATATGTTCAGGATAAATTCAAACCATTAGAAACGTTGAGAAACGTAGAATTTAACCGCGATTGGAGTTTGCCTTTTGATGCACACGCCGCTACTGAAAATTTGTTGGATGCTTCTTTGCAAATAAAAGATGCACAGGACAATTTTTTGAAATACCAGTTTACAAATTATAACAGAAGCGATCATTACAATGGCGTGAGAAACTCTATAGAGAATGTAATGGAGATTAAGGGCTGGCATTTTAATAATAAATTTTACATCACCAATATCAACAGCGCACTGCAAACGGGTTCTTATATCCGGCCTTCGGTTGATGTTTTCAGGACGTTTTCTTCTGTCGATGATTTGAAGATCGGTGGTGGTTTTTCTTCTGAAAATAATCAACAAACGGATAAGCGATCAGATACCTTATTACCGGTTAGTTTTGCTTTCAATACCTGGCAGGTCTATGTAAAATCTTCCGAAAAAAAATTGAACAAATGGGGAATTACTTATGCTGAAAGAGAAGACAAGACTCCTGCCCAAAAAAGTTTGATTACGCAGGACAGAAGCCGCAATTTAAATTTGATGACTGAAATAATGAAGAACGCACATCAACAATTTAGATTGAATGTAACTTATCGAAAACTGGATGTAGTTCGTAACACCTATTCGAATCATCATAGCGATGAAAGCCTGTTGGGACGTGTAGAATATGCAGTGAATGAATGGGATGGTTTTGTGCAGGGGAATATGTTGTATGAGCTTGGTTCGGGACAGGAGCAGAAACGTGAATACACGTATATTGAAGTGCCTGCGGGCCAGGGGTATTATACCTGGAATGATTATAACAAAGATGGTATTCCCCAATTGAATGAATTTGAAGTGGCGATATACACTGATCAAAAAAAATGGATCCGCGTTTTTACGCCAACCAATGAATATGTAAAAGCAAATTATATCCAGTTCAACTACAATTTTAGCCTTAATCCGGATTTGATTATATCAGGGAAAACCACGAAAAAAGTTTTGAAATTTTTACGGAAATTCAGCACGAATTCTTCTTTACAAATTAATAAAAAAGGAGTTTCCGATGGAGGATTTGAATTCAATCCGTTCAATAAAAAATTGGCCGATACTTCATTGATCACCTTGACTTCTTTTTTAAGCAATACGATTTATTTTAACCGTAAAAGTTCCGTTTGGGGAGTCGATATCACCCATCGTTTGAATAATAGAAAATCACTTCTGAATTATGGCTTTGAAAGCAATTCATTGCGCGATCTTACTTTTAAAGGACGATGGAATCTAAGCCGTTCTATTGCTACGAACTTTGCAAATAAGTATGTGCGAAATCAATTGATCACACCTTCATTTACGAATCGGAATTATCTTATTGAGGGAGTTTCTGCGGAACCTTCCGTGAGCTATATTCATAAAAGTGATTTTCGCCTAAGCCTTATCTACACTTATGATTCAAAGAAAAACAAAGGCGGCGGTTTTGAAAAATCGATTAACAACCAGCTTACGACGGAAGTGAAATACAACGTACTTTCTAACGGTACGATCAACGGAAGATTTTCATTAAACAACATTGCTTTTTCAGGGGATGCAAACAGCACAGTTGGATATATTTTGTTGGATGGATTATTACCCGGGAAAAATTATTTGTGGAATTTGGAGCTTACTAAAAGGCTTGTTGGAAATATAGAATTGAACCTTCAATATGAAGGACGAAAGCCAGGAGAAAATCCAGTTGTTCATACAGGAAGAGTTTCAATAAGAGCAATTTTTTAAAATTATTTTGCCAATTAAATTTTGTGTTTCACGATTTTAAACTAAAATATTTTCAGGGAGTAAACAAACAAATTTTCCTGATTCCTATTTTTTGTGGTTTGAATTTCCAGACCCGAATCCGGGAAGTTTCTGTAGAGCAATCTTTAGAAAAGTTATGATTAAGATAAGGTTTGATCCATTGAATAGTAAACAAAGAAAAAACTATGATTCTTATTTCCTAAGTCAACGGATAAGTGCAATAGGAAGATGCCAAAAGAAACTGTTAATTCCCATAACCTGCAATTACATTGATTGTAAGCGCGATCATAATTGTATTGAAAGCGAATGAAATTAATCCGTGGAGGAGCGCGAGTTTCCTGAATCGTTTCGAAGAAATTTCCACATCAGACACTTGAAAAGTCATACCGAGAACAAATGAAAAATATGCAAAATCAATGTATTCGGGTTTTAGGTCATTGGGAAAATCCAAACCGCCGTTGTGAATATTTGGTTTTGTTGGATGATCTCCATAATAAATATGTGCATACCGAAGTGTAAAAATAGTATGAATCAAAAACCAGGAAAAAATCATTCCTGCAGCGGCGAATGGCAACCGCCACATCATACTGTTTCCATCATGTTTTGTTACGAGCAGCAGGAATACAGCAAGGAAGCTGGCTAATGTAGATATCAGCACCACAATAAAAATTATTGAATTGCTTTGATCCTGCACTTTGGCTTGTTCGCGAATTTGTTTTGAAGTGGTCTTGAAAAATGTAATCCAGGTTAATAAAAGCATACAAAAACTAAAAGTATCCCAGCCAATCATTAGGTGTGTGAGCAAGTCAATGTTTTTTATTTCTACAATAAAATAAACGGCGACTGCTGCGAAGACACAAATAGAAAGTTTTTGATAAGAATTGAGTCTGTTGAGAAAAGGGGAACCGGTTTTACCAGCAACTTTATTTTTCATATAACTAATCGTTGCTCAAATGTAAATACATTAAGGAGTTTTTTTTAAAAAAATAACTCTGTTGAAAGCAATATATAGATCAGCCGGTTAGAATCTATACAATTCTAACCGGCTGATCTATGAAAATAATTTTGTTATTTAGAACCCTTGAATTGATAAAAAATGCCGAATTGAAATACATTGCTGCGTGTCTTTGTTGAGGCACTGGATTTGTAGATGTTACTGATTCCAAAATTATATCTCGCATCAAATCCGAGTCCGTTTGAAGTCAGATAACCGATGCCGGCAGGAATAGAAAATACTGCACTCTGCATCATATTTTTTACATCCGTGGAATTATTGTTGAGTTTACTTTTTGCACTTACTAAAAATCCAACTTGTGGACCGGCTTCCAGTCTAAAACCATTGTCGAACATATATTGTACGAGAACTGGAACATTGATGTAACCCAGATCAAGCTTCGAATCGCTGTTTGATTTGCTTTTTGCACCTTCAGAAGAATAATATGCCTCGGGCTGGAATGCCCAGGTTTCGTTAGATGTATGAATGTGTGCAAGCAGACCTGCATTGAATCCAATTTTTGTTTGCAGTGAGGAGTTTGAAGGGCTTGAGTTCAACGTTGATGCATTCAAGCCACCCTTAACACCAAAACGCGTGCTCTGAGCATTAACAGTAACCATGAAGAATAATGCGGTTAATGAGATGATTGTTTTTTTCATAAAGTATTTTTTTTTAATTAATAACCTCTTTGAATCAAAAGGCATACCTGTTTTTAAATTTGTTGAACTGAATTATCTTTGCGAACCCTTTTTAGCTCCCTTTATCAAGGCCTGATTCATACTGTAAATGTCTCTGGAAATCCCTGCTAAAAAGAATTTTATGGCATTATTACACAATCGAATTTCTCAAAAGGAACTGAAAAAGTTATTATTTGAGGAAAAGGAACCCCGTATTACACTTTCATTTTATAAATATTCATTGATTGATGATCCGAATGCGTTTAGAGATGAATTTTATAAAAATTTGAATGATTTAAAAATATTTGGACGTATTTATGTTGCGAATGAAGGTATCAATGCGCAGATGAGTATTCCTCAATCGAACTTTGAGAATTTTCAAGAATATTTGAAAACCATATCATTTTTGAAAGATGTGCATTTGAACATAGCTGTTGATAACGATGGTAAAAGTTTTTGGGTATTGAAAGTAAAAGTGAGAAATAAAATTGTAGCTGATGGAATTACGGATCCTGCCTTTGACATGAGCAAAAAAGGGAATTATGTTGATGCCAACTCTTTCAATAAACTTACTGCAGATCCTGAAACAGTTGTTGTGGATATGCGCAATCATTATGAATATGAAATTGGGCATTTTGAAAATGCGATTGAGATTCCATCCGATACTTTCAGAGCACAACTTCCTTTGGCAGTTTCGATGCTAGAAGAGAAGAAAGATAAGAATATAATTATGTATTGTACCGGAGGAATTCGTTGCGAAAAGGCCAGTGCCTATATGTTGCTGAATGGATTTAAAAAAGTGTATCATCTCGAAGGTGGAATTATTCAGTATGCTAATAAAGTAAAAGAAGAACATTTACCCAATAAGTTTTTAGGAAAGAATTTTGTGTTTGATGGCAGGCTGGGAGAGAAGGTTGGAGATGAAGTAATCAGTCATTGTCATCAATGTGGTGCTCCGTGCGATGCACACACGAATTGTTCGAATGAAGCCTGTCACCTGCTTTTCATTCAATGTGCTTGCTGCGCAGAAAAATATGAAGGCTGTTGTTCTGAAGAATGCCAATCCACAAATCATCTTCCGGAAGAAGAAAGAAAACTAAAACGCAAAGGAGTGAAAAACGGCCTTATGATTTTCAATAAATCCAGGAAAAGAATGGATGGTTTGATGATGAATAAAGCTTAAAAATATAGGATTGCGCCAATGGTTATTCTTAATTCTACATTGTTTTATTGAGAAGATGTTCAAAAGCATAAAATTCTGAAATAATACAAAAATTTGCCGTTGAAAATGCATATTGGATGTTGCATTCCCATTGAGGTAACAATTGGTGTTATTTGTCCCGCCCAAACAATCGATGGATGAATCTTTTCTTCTTAGAAAGGATTTCGAAATACGAATTCCTTTGTTCAATGATCGTGATTTGCTTTCCCCCGAACCTTCTGAATGAATAAACAAAAATGCAATCAATAAATCTTAAATTTAGTTTTTGTTAATTATGCGGCTACTCTTCTATCTGATAATTTTCTTTTTCTTTTTTGCAGGCAGTTTGTTTGCACAGGAAATGTATTTAGAAAAGCCAGCGAAATTTATCACAGCATTTCATTTCAGGCAATTGAGCGGAGGGGTAATTTTGTTAAAAGCTGCATTCAACGATGTTGCTGATTCATTAAATTTTATTTTAGATACAGGCAGTGGAGGAATCTCGCTAGATTCGGCCACGACTGAAACGTACCAGATTCCTCATGTTCCTTCAGGAAGATATATTTATGGAATTGCCGGAGTTCGGAAAGTTGATTATGCAAAATCCAGAACACTGTCATTCCCAGGGCTAAAAGTTGATAGTCTTGATTTTTATATCAACAATTATGAGATTTTGTCGAGCGTCTATGGAACAAAAATAGATGGAATTATTGGGTATAGTTTTTTGTCGAGATATGTTGTGAAGATAAATTTTGATAGTTCAAAAATTAGTATTTATGAGCCAGGCTTCATTCGATATCCCAATAACGGAACCTTATTGCGCCCCGATCTTAAAGGATTGCCTATTGTTTCTCTAACGATCAGAGATGCCAGAAAAGTGACTGCTAATTTTTATTTTGATACCGGTGCAGGATTGTGTTTCCTGATTAGTAAGCAATTGAATGAAGACAGCGCTGTATTATTGAAGAGAAGAAAACCGGTGTCGATAGAAGTTCAGGGCCTGGGTGGAAGAAAAAGAATGCATCTTTCCATAATGAGAGAAGTACACATTGGACCCTATAAATTCAGGAAAGTACCAACTTATATTCTTGATGACGAATTTAATATTTTTGCATATCCAAAACTTGGAGGACTAATCGGAGACGATCTGTTACGTCGCTTCAATCTGACCATCAATTATCCCCAAAAAGAGATTCATCTTAAGCCAAATGGTCATTTCTATGATTCATTTGATTATTCATATACCGGAATGACGATGTACAGTATCAATGGAGTTGTGATCGTTGATGATATTGTTGAGGGTTCTCCGGCTGAAAAAAGTGGTTTGAAAAATGGCGATATCATCATGGGAGTCGATAATGATTTTAGCAGTGATGTAGAAGTTTATAAAAACCTATTACAAAAGACGTCAAACAGCATCAGGATACTCATTTTAAGGGATTCAAAACCAGAAATCATTTTCCTGAAGGTTGGACGGATCAAATAGCCTTCATTGAAAATAATTTAATTTGTACGTCGTTGTATGCCACTTCAATATTTTATGTTTTTACTTCTATTTGGGAAATGAATTGCTTTAGCGCAATTTTGCAGCTATGATTAATTTTGAGAAGTTCGTTCTAACTAACGGCTTACGGGTGATTGTACATGAAGATAAAAGCACACCCATGGCGGTTGTTGATGTGATGTATGATGTAGGCGCAAGAGATGAAGATGAAGATCATACTGGCTTTGCACATTTATTTGAGCATTTGATGTTTGGAGGGAGCCTTAATATAGAGTCGTATGATGAGCCCTTACAAATGGCTGGTGGAGAAAATAATGCTTATACTACAAGTGACCTTACAAATTATTATTGCCAGTTGCCGGCGGAAAATATTGAAACTGCTTTTTGGCTTGAAAGTGACCGGATGAATTCTTTAGCCTTTAATGAAAATTCTTTGGACGTACAGAGAAAAGTTGTTAGTGAAGAGTTCAAAGAGCAATATTTAAATAAGCCTTACGGCGATGTTTGGCACAAGTTGCGTCAGCTTTCTTACAAACAACATCCTTATAAATGGATGACCATTGGAAAAGATTTAAGTCATATTGAGCATGCAAAATTACAGGATGTAAAAGATTTCTTCACTAAACATTATAACCCGTCTAATGCAATCCTTACTGTTGCAGGGAATGTTTCTGTAGAGAAAGTAAAGCAATTAACGGAAAAATGGTTTGGCGATATTCCTGCTGGTAAAAAATATGTTCGTCGCATAAAACAGGAACCTGATCAAAAGGAGCCGCGGATGATGGAAGTTTCAGAATCAGTCCCGCTGGATGCGCTGTATAAATGCTGGCATATTTCTTCAAGGCTGGACAGAAGATTTTATATGGCTGAAATAATTACTGAAATTCTCGGTGGTGGCGCTTCATCAAGATTGTTTCAGAGTTTGGTGAAACAACAACAATTGTTCAGCAGCATAGAGTGCTCACATATGGGAAGCATAGATCCGGGGTTGCTTTATTTTGAGGGAAGATTGTTGAAAGGCGTTCGCCTTGAAGATGCTGAAAAAGCTGTTATTACTGAATTAGAGAAAATGAAAAGCGAACTGATCAGCGAAACTGAACTGGAAAAAGTGAAGAACAAAACCGAAAGTATGCTGGCCTTTGAAGACATCAGTTTGATGAATCGGGCAAATAGCCTTGCAAATTATGAATTGCTCGGCGATGCTAATTTAATGAATACAGAATTGGAAAGTTATCAATCGATAACCCGGGAAGAAATAAAAGAAGAATGCCGGCGAATCTTTGTAGATACTAATTGCAGCACACTTTTTTATCGTTCTACAGTGAACGAATAAATATCAATAAAACTGTTAACAGAAAAATTAAGAGATTAAAACAAAGGATAAAATTCAAATGCCTGACAGAACAATAGCTCCCCCAATAAAAGATGCGATAGATTTTGAAATAACTTTAAAGCCGTTTACACAAGTGTCGCTTTCAAACGGTGTTCCCGTTTATTATATCAATGATGGCGCCGAAGAAGTAGTAATGATTGATTTCGTGTTTGCTGCCGGTAATATTTATGAAAATAAAAATGGCGTCGCAGTCGCTGCAAATCATTTGATAAAAAATGGAACAAGCAAAAAGAATGCTTTTGAGATAACAGAATATTTTGAATATTATGGAGCTTACCTAAGCCGAAAATGTTATAATGAAACTGCTTCAATTACATTGCATTGTCTTGCAAAACATCTGAAAGAATTATTGCCATTAATTCGAGAACTAATAACTGATGCTGTATTTCCACAAAGTGAGCTTGAAATATTTCAGCAAAATAGTATCCAGGGACTTTCAGTCAATATGTTGAAATGTGATTTCGTTGCAAACAGGTTGATAGATCAATATCTGTATGGCGCTGCACATCCTTATGGAAGGGTAAGTACGAAGACTGACATTGAATCGATCCGGAGAGAAGACTTGGTTGCTTTTTTTCAACAATTTTATTTGAATGCCAATTGTAAAATATTTTCTGCCGGAAAATTACCTGCTGATTTCGAACAATTACTGGAAACTCAATTTGGGGATCTAAAACTCAATGCAGAGATACTAACGGTGATGCATACACGAGAAATGGCGGTTGAGAAAAAACATTTTGTTCAAAATGATGCAAATGGAGTCCAGGGCGCAATCCGCATTGGGCGCCCTCTTCCGGGCCGCAAACATCCGGACTTTAAAAAATTGATCGTTTTGAATACGTTATATGGTGGTTATTTTGGCTCAAGGCTTATGGGTAATATTCGTGAAGAAAAAGGATATACTTACGGAATTTTCAGTTTCCTTGAAAATCATATAAACGAAAGTGCCTGGATTGTGAGCACTGAAGCGGGCAAAGAGGTTTGCCATGCAACGATAGATGAAATTTATAAAGAAATGCAGCTATTAAGGGAAGAACCTGTAGATGAAGAGGAGCTTTTATTGGTTAAAAATTATATGATGGGGCTTAATCTTGGTTACATTGACGGACCATTTCAAATCATTTCCCGATGGAAGAGCCTGATATTGAACGGGCTTGATGAAACTTATTTTTATGATTCTCTTCGGGTCGTGAAAGAAGTTACTTCTGATGAATTGCTTGAGTTATCTAATCGATATTTGTTGCCCGAACATTTTTTTGAATTGCTTGTTATATAAGCTACTTTTAAAAAAATATATGTTATGAAATTTATGATCCGGTTACTTCTTACGGCTGTCATTGCTTATGGGTTGTCAATGATTTTAAAACCGCATATTCTCATTGATTCATTTTCGACGGCTTTAATTTTTGTCATTGTTCTGGGAATTTTGAACGTTATTATAAAGCCGCTTCTAATAATTTTTACGCTCCCCATCACCATTCTTACTTTAGGAATATTTCTGCTAGTCATCAACGTATTGATGGTGATGCTTGCGGATAAATTCGTTTCGGGAATCCACATCGACGGTTTTTTCTGGGCGTTTATTTTTGGAATTTTATTATCACTTATTTCCTCCGTAATTTCCTCCTATCAAAGAAAGTAATAAATTCCCGAAAGGCTATTTGTTTTTATTATTTTGCCAAAGCTTTCCAGGGATTAATGGTCATTCTTTTTATTTACAATTGAAAAGGTGAAATTTGTAACATGCAATTTGATAGAAAAGATTTAACTGACGTTACACTAACTGAACTTTACAAAGAACTGCTTCTTCCGAGGATGATTGAGGAAAAAATGCTTTTGTTGCTGCGGCAGGGAAAAGTATCCAAATGGTTTAGTGGCATAGGCCAGGAAGCTATTTCAGTAGGCGCAACTTTTGCGCTTCATCCTGATGAATGGATTATGCCGCTGCATCGGAATTTAGGTGTTTTTACCACCCGGAAAATGCCTTTGAAAGATTTGATCAAACAATGGCAGGGTGCGTTGGATGGCTATTCCAAAGGACGGGAACGTAGTTTTCATTTTGGAAATAAAGCGCATTTTATTTGTGGAATGATTTCACATTTAGGGCCTCAACTTTCTGTGGCTGACGGGGCCGCACTTGCTTATAAAATAAAAAATACGTCAAAAGTTTCACTTGCATTTACCGGCGAAGGTGGTACAAGTGAAGGTGAATTTCACGAAGCGCTGAATGTGGCGGCAGTCTGGGATCTGCCCGTGATTTTTATCATTGAGAACAATGGATATGGTTTGAGCACACCAGTGCATGAACAATACCGTTGTCAGAATTTGGTCGACCGAGCAAAGGGCTATGGAATGGAAGGCGTTCAAATTGACGGCAATAACATTTTGACAGTTTACGAAACGGTCAAAGGTGTCCGGGAATATTGTATTAAAAACCAGAAGCCGTATCTCATTGAGTGTATGACATTCAGAATGCGTGGTCATGAAGAAGCCAGCGGTGTGAAATATGTGCCGAAAGAAATGTTTGAAAAATGGATCGAAAAAGATCCAATAAAAAATTATGAACGTTTTTTGGTTGAACAAAAGGTGTTGACGAATCTGCAGATAGCAGATATAAAAGAGGACGTAAAAAAATACATTGATACAAGTTATGCTACAGCAGAGAAAGAAATAAGTGGTTTTTCTATTCCAAATTTGTCAGTAATTAAAGATCAGATTGATGATGTTTATGCAAAGAAAGAACCGTTTCACGAAACAAAGTTATTCCCTGAAAACCCAGTAGTTGCAAGAGGTACACGTTTTATTGATGCGATCAAAGAAGCCCTTTATCAATCCATGAAAGTTCATCCGGATTTGATTCTGATGGGCCAGGATATTGCTGAATATGGTGGCGCTTTTAAAATAACCGAAGGATTATTAAATGAATTTGGGAAAGATAGAGTTCGTAATACGCCCTTATGTGAAAGTGCAATTGTTGGAACTGCACTCGGGCTTTCCCTAGAAGGATTCAAAAGTGTGATGGAGATGCAGTTTGCCGATTTTGTTACGGTAGGCTTTAATCAGATCATCAATAATCTTGCAAAAATTCATTATCGCTGGGGACAAAACGCAGATGTGGTCATTCGCATGCCTACGGGCGCAGGCGTGGGCGCAGGACCGTTTCACAGCCAAAGTAATGAGGCGTGGTTTGTTCATACGCCGGGATTGAAAGTGGTTTATCCTTCTACACCTGAAGATGCAAAGGGATTATTAATCGCTGCCATCAACGATCCGAACCCGGTTTTATTTTTTGAACACAAAGCTTTATACAGAAGCATCAGTGCTGATTTCAAAGCAGAATATTATGAAACAGAAATCGGTAAAGCCAGGAAAGTTCGTACAGGCATAGACGTTAGTATCATCACGTATGGAATGGGCGTTATCTGGGCAACAGAATATGCAGATGAGCATCCTGAAATCTCAATTGATATTCTTGACTTGAGAACCTTACTACCACTGGATTATAAAGCAATCAGAACTTCTGTAAATAGTACTGGAAAAGTGTTAGTGCTTCATGAAGATACTTTGACCGGTGGTATCGGAGGAGAAGTAGCCGCCTGGATCGCACAAAATTGTTTTGAATTTCTGGATGCGCCGGTGATGCGTTGCGCGTCGCTTGATACACCGGTTCCTTTTAATGCCGAACTGGAAAGAAACTTTTTGGCTAAATCCAGATTGGATGAAATGGTACAGAAATTAATTCATTATTAATGCCGGGGAAAAAACTGCTTCTAAAATCTTCTATTGAAAAGTTTCAATTTTCCACTAAAGCAACAAAATAAAAACCATCGATATTTATTTGTTTACTGTTTAATTATGAATTTTATTTCGTGATGATTTTTGTAATTAATAATAAAAAAATCAGACCTTCATTTTCTTTATTGATTTTGTTCAACTCAAATTTCTCCAGATGAATTTTAAAAGTTTTCTGCTTTTAACGGGATTTTATTTTTCAATCAATTCTATTTCTGCACAAAAAGACCCTGAATCCGTTTTTGATCCACACGAATTATTTGCGCAAAATTTCTATACAAAAAATGGAAATGAATTTCGTGCTGCGAACGGCGCCCCGGGCCCAAACTATTGGCAAAACCGCGCTGACTACACGCTTCAAGCTACAATCGATACGGTTGGAAATACTTTAACCGGAACAGAAACGATTTCTTATACCAACAACAGTCCCGATGCATTGTCATCACTTTGGCTTCAACTGGACCAAAATACTTACCGTAAAGACGCTCGTTCTAATTTTTATTCAAGCCGCAGCGGTGGCGGCCATACAGAAGGTTACCAATTTGAATCTGTTGCGATCGAATCTGGAGGAAAGACGATAAAAGCCACTTATATAATTGATGATACGAGGATGCAAATTCGGTTGGCCAACCATTTATCATCCAAAGAAAAAATAAAAATTCACATAAAATACCAGTATTCTATTCCAGGAAACTTTGGCGGAAGAACCGATTTCTTTTCGACAAAAAATGGAAAGATTTATGAAATCGCTCAGTGGTATCCAAGGATGTGTGTTTATGATGATCTGAATGGATGGAGCACATTGCCGTTTCTTGGAAGCGGAGAATTTTATTGCGAATATGGCGATTTTGATTACACAGTCACTGTTCCTGCAGGAATGATTGTTGCCGGAAGTGGCGAATTACAAAATGAAAAAGAAGTTCTTACTCCAACGCAAATTAAAAGATTAAATGCAGCAAGAGCAAGTGATAAAACTTTAATGATCCGCACAAGTGAGGAAATAAATCATGATGCTGGAAAAGGTTTTAATAGTAAACCTGTAAGTTGGCATTTTAAAATGAACAATACGCGAGACGTGGCTTTTGGCGCTTCTGCGGCTTATATGTGGGATGCAGCCAGGGTTAATTTACCCGATGGAAAAAAGTGTTTGGCAATGTCTGTTTATCCGGTTGAAAGTGCGGGACAGGATGCGTGGGGAAGAGCAACAGAATATTTGAAAAAATCCATTGAATATTTTTCTGAAAAATGGTTCGTGTATCCATACCCGGTAGCCGTTAACGAAGCAGGAATGGCTGGAGGAATGGAGTATCCGGGAATTGTTTTTGATGGCATCAATGATAAAGCCGGAGAATTGTATTGGGTGACTGCGCATGAGATAGGGCACAACTGGTTTCCGATGATTGTTGGAAGCAACGAACGCCGCCATGCTTTTATGGATGAAGGGTTTAATACTTTCATTGATATTTATGCGTCAGATAATTTTAATCAGGGAGAATATGCACCAAAGCGCGATGAAGAGTATGCACCGGGAAAAGGAAACCCTGCTGATGAAATTATTCCATGGCTCAAAGATACAGATGCACCAACGATGATGGCCCGTGCCGATCAGTTTACTGAAAAATACCGTCATCCCATTGAATATTTCAAACCTGCTTTTGGTCTGGTTTTGCTTCGCGAAGTTATTTTGGGAGCCGATCGTTTTGATTATGCTTTCAAAAAATACATTCAACGTTGGGCTTACAAACATCCATCACCCGACGATTTTTTCAGGACGATGGAAAATGAAGCAGGTGAAGAACTTTCCTGGTTTTGGAAAGAATGGTTTTATAATAACTGGCAACTCGACATGGCCGTGCGATCTGTTTCTTACACGAAAGGAGATGTGCAGAATGGGGTAGATATCAAAATTGTAAACTTGCAAAAGATGGCAATGCCGTGCACGGTTGAAATTGTTCTGAAAGATGGGAGTAAACAGAATCTGCAATTGCCTGTTGAAACCTGGTTGCAGGGTGATACCCGTATTATTCATTTAGAGTTAGGAGAAATTCAATCTGTTACGATTGACCCACAAAATCTTTTGCCGGACAGTAATAGAAAAAATAACTCCTGGGTAAAATAATATTTTAAGCCAGTATTTTTAGAATAAAAATTTATTATGAAATATATTGTTAGTTTACTGTTTTCCTTATTGACTGCAGGTTTGTCCTTTGCCCAATCTCCTATGAAAACATTGGTGGAATATAACGGACAAAAGTATCCTTGTTTTATTATGGAGTATAATCTTCCTCCTGAAGAAGTGCAGAATGTGATTCAACAAAAGATGAAATTACAAGGCTATAACGCTGAGAAGTCCAAAGGCTTTTTGGTATATAAAAGTGTGCGTTTGAAAGATCTTGACAGCGAAGTGCCACAGGATGTTCTTTTTAGTATAGACCGGAAAAACCGTAAAGAAAAAGATAAATCGGTCGTAACATTGATCACTGCTAAAAGTGGTTTAATACCTGAAGGCAAAGTAAAGGGTGCGCCAACAGTGGCCAATATTGAATCTTCCGCGAACAGCATTCCTTTTTTTGAAAGTTTTCAAAGTGACATGAATTTGCAACAATACAATCTCGCAATATCTTCTCAGGAAGCCGCAGTGGCCGATGCAGAAAAAAAATTGAAAGGGCTGAAAGAGGATCAATCGAAATTGGAAAGGAAGATAAAAGATTACCAAAACGACCTCGGGAAAAATCAAAATGAACAGGCGGATCAGTTGAATGAGGTCCAAAAACAACAAACTTTATTACAACAAATAAAGACAGCAAAGCCCCTTAATTAAAAGTGGCCAGGTTTCTTGAAAATAGTAATCGGCAGTATTTCTTTGTTTACTGTAAATTATTTTTTCTTACCATTTTCCTAAATCTAAAACTTAAAAATATAGCGGAAAAAGTAAGCCCGGTGATAAATCCCGTCCAAATGCCCGCCGCGCCCATTTTAAAATAAAAAGCCAACAGACAACCCACAGGAATTCCGATTGCCCAGTAAGCAATTGCAATAAAAAGTGTCGGAACTTTTACATCCTTGATGCCGCGTAATAAACCCGCACTGATGGATTGGGTACTATCCGAGATTTGAAATAATGCTGCAAATAAAAGTAAGTATGCTGCTAATGAAACCACTTCTTTATTGTCATTAAAAAGATAAGGTAACTGTTGGCGGAATAAGATAAAAATGCAGGCGCATATTGTGCCGTAAATCAGTGCCATAATCAACGTGCTTTTCCCAATAAAATGTATTAACCGCCAATCTTTCCGACCGAATGTATTACTGGTTCTAATTGAACTTGCCTGTGACAGTCCCATAGAAACCATAAAAGTTAATGAAGCGAGGCTCAATGCAATCTGGTGCGCTGCTTGTTCTACAGCTCCGATCGTTCCAATCAAAATCCCCGAAATGGCAAACGCTCCTGCTTCCATCGTGATCTGAAAACTGCTCGGAATTCCAATGTCTAACAGATCTTTGATTGTCTGCCATTTTAATTTCCAGACAATACTTCTTACGGCAACGTATCTTCTGAACGTATGATGATACAAGACAATTATTCCAAGAACAATGAATATCAGCATTCTTGTAATGAATGTTCCCCAACCAGCGCCAACCAATTCCATTCGGGGAAAACCCCAATTTCCATAAATCAGTAACCAATTCAAAAATACATTAACCGGGATTGCGGATAGAGAAAGGATCATCGCCGTTTTAGTATGTTCAAGACCATCGGTAAATTGTTTCAGGGCGAGAAACAACAACATCGGAATCACCGACCAGCCCATGATTTGCAAGTAGGGTAACGCAAGCTGTGCCACAACAGGATCCTGGCCTAAATGGA
Source organism: Ginsengibacter sp. (assembly GCA_039935455.1). Taxonomy (GTDB): domain Bacteria; phylum Bacteroidota; class Bacteroidia; order Chitinophagales; family Chitinophagaceae; genus Ginsengibacter. The sequence continues at coordinate 44,056 of JBDTKF010000048.1, read as the reverse complement.
ATAGGATATTCTTAGTCCATTCAATCACCAATGAAATTATTACCGCCGAAATTGCACAAAGCCAGAACCCGTTGAATAAATAATGGCTTACTAATTTCCCGTCCCTCCGGCCATGTGCCATTGAAACCATCTGTGAAACCGAAATCGTGATTCCGATTCCAAAAACGTAAGGAATGTTAATCACGCTCATCACCAAAGCGGCTGCTGCCAGTTGTTTGTAGCTCACAGCACCCACCATCGCTGTATCAATGATGCCCAATGACATTTGCGCAACTTCTCCCAAAATGATCGGGAAAGCTAAGTTCAATGTTTTTTTTGCCTGGACAAGAAGCATAACCTGTTTAAAAAATATTTGAAAAATGGGCGGCTAAGGTATGAAAGAATCGACCGGGCTTCCTTTTTTCATCAGCTAAAATTTAATGAACAAACGATTAAAATGACTAGAGAAAAACAGCGTTTGAAATGATCAGTTCAGATGGTTCTTATCTGTGTTGCTCATAATAGTTTTTAGGAACAGATTCTCTTATTGTCTTTATGTCACCATCCGTAAGCGGTGGTGTATTGATGGATTTCACCGCTTGTTCCAGTTGTTCCATTGTTCTTATTCCGACGATGACTGAAGTGATGGCCGGATTTTTCAATACATATTGTATCGCAGTTTGGGCAGCATTCCTCTCGTTAGAAGAAATTGATTTTATCGCACTTGCAGCCTCAGTAACCTGTTTTTCATTATAATTTAAATATGGTTTGGCGGGTTTATCTGCCAATAATCCTGAAGCCACGCTTCCTCTTACCAAAACACCGATATTGTTTTCGTGTAATAAATTCAAAGTGCTCTCTTCAGGTCTGCGATCAAGGAGGCTATATTGTGTCATGACACTTACTATGTTCGATCTTTTTACGAATTCCCTGATCACGTTGGGTCTGATCGATGAAAGCCCGTAATATCTGATCTTACCTTGCTTCAATAAAATTTCGTACGCCTCGATTGTTTCATCGATATTATCCCCGATTGTTCCGCCGTGCGATTGATATAAATCGATGTAATCTGTTTGTAATCGTTTCAGGCTTTCGTCCGCACATTTTAGAATGTATTCTTTCCGCGGGTTCCAATCCCAACCGCTACCATCTGGACGCCATTGATTTCCTGCTTTGGAGGCGATAATTATTTGATCACGTTTCCCTTTAAAAGCTTTACCAAGCAGGGTTTCATTTAAACCTTTATCGTAGAGATCTGCGGTATCGAAATAATTAATTCCCTGTTCAATTGCTGCATCAATGATATTATTAAAATCCTTCTGGTCTGGTTTCAGAGACATGCAGCCAAATCCGATTTTACTGATATGAAGAGCCGATTTTCCAAGAAGCTGGTATTCCATAATTTTTCTTACAAAGTTAGGGTTGAACAAAGTTTTGAAAGAAAATATAAAAACTCCAAATCTGAATAAAAATTATAGGGCCGGTCTTTCATATCATGGAGCAAACCCTTATCTTTGCGCAAAATTTAGAGAAGTATGGGTTCAAAATGCATGAAATCTTCATTGGTAGCGGTTTTCAGCTTTTTATTATTGGCCTTATCCTTTAGTGCTTTTTCCCAGGAAAAACCTGAGGATCACAAAAAATCAGAAGAGAAATTTGATCCGACAACTGCAATCATGAATCATGTGCAGGACGCATATGAATTTCATTTTTTTTCTGTAGGAGATTTTCATGCCTCTATTTACCTTCCGGTTATTTTATATTCTCCTCAAAAAGGATGGTCAGTTTTTTCTTCTAAAAAGTTTGGTCATGAACACGACCAGGTTGTTGATGGTTACAAGATGATAGATGAAAAGACAATTGTTCCTGTTGATGAAAATCTAAAAGTGTATGATCTTTCATTAACACGAAATGTGGTTCAGACTTTACTTGCATTGGCATTGTTCACCTTTCTGATGATCAAAATTGCCAATAAATATAAAAAAGGCAATGGCGTTATTTCGGCACCTTCCGGAACACAGGGATTTATGGAGCCGATCATTATTTTTATCAGAGAAGAAGTTGCAAAAGCAAATTTGGGAAAAAGATGGGAAAGATATATGCCGTATCTGTTAACCGTATTTTTCTTTATTTTAATCAATGCTCTTTTTGGAATGTTACCCGGTGCAGCAAATGTGGCTGGAAATATTGCTTTTACTTTAATGTTGGGCATCATTTCATTGATCGTTATACTTTGCAGTACCACAACACATTTCTGGAAGCATACTTTATGGCCGCCGGATGTTCCTTTTTTAGTAAAATTAATTTTGGTTCCGGTAGAGCTTTTTGGAGTCTTTGTAATTAAACCAGGCGCTTTGATTATTCGTCTTTTCGCCAATATGATTGCCGGCCATATTGTTATTTTGGCTTTTATTTCACTCATTTTTATTTTTGGTGAAATGAGCACTGTGGCAGGCTGGGGTTTTTCACCATTTTCTATCATTTTTGTTGTATTTGATTATTTTATAGAACTTTTGGTTGCATTTATACAGGCGTTCATCTTTACAGTACTGACAGCCATTTTTATTGGCCAGGGCTTTGAAGGAAGCGACCATGATGTTCCCGAAACTGACCACGCATTAATATAAATTTTTTATTCATTTCAAAACCCAGAATTATGTCACTAATGACTTTGTTATTTGAAGCTGGATTCTCCCACATGGGTGGAGCTATCGGCGCCGGATTGGCTGCAGTAGGAGCAGGTATCGGAATTGGCCAGATAGGTAAAGGTGCAGTTGAAGGAATTGCCCGCCAACCAGAAGCAGCTAATGAAATTCGTGCTAACATGATTCTTGCCGCCGCGCTTGTAGAAGGGGTTGCCCTTTTTGCGGTTATCGCAGGATTATTGGCTGTTTTAAAACCAGTCTAAGCACCAATTTTTTACTGCATCCAAAGTACAGGGCGGAGGGTGCAGTAATTCTTTTTACGTTTGATATTTTCATAATCTTCACATTTTTTAAAATTGTTCTATGGAACTTTTACTTCCTAAGCTTGGTTTGATTATCTGGACGCTTATAGCCTTTGGAATCGTGTTTTTCATCCTTGCAAAATATGCATGGAAACCCATCTTGAAATCTTTGGATCAACGAGAGAAAAATATTTCTGATTCTATCCTTTCTGCTGAAAATGTAAGGAAAGAAATGGCTGCTTTGAAAAGCGAAAATGAATCTTTGCTAATCAAGGCGCGCGAAGAAAGAGCGCTAATGATGAGGGAGGCGAAAGAAACCCGTGATAAAATCATCGGTGAAGCTAAAGATCAGGCCAGGAAAGAAACCAATAAAATTGTTGCTGATGCGCAAAGCGTGATCCATCAACAAAAAATGGCAGCAATCACTGACCTGAAAAATCAGGTGGGCAACCTGGTTCTTGAGATAAGCGAAAAAGTATTGCGCAGAGAATTAAATAATAAAGAAGAACAGGAAAAATATATTCAGAAACTTGCTCAAAATGTTGAGTTGAATTAATTCAAATAAAGATGAATAACCCGCGTTTAGCAAAGCGTTATGCAAAAAGCCTGATAGATATTTCGACAGAGTTGAAGCAACTCGATGCCGTGCACGATGATGTTTTATTTTTGAAATCAGTCATGGATATGAGCCGCGAGTTTGTGTTGATGCTCGATAGCCCGATCATTAATCCCGATAAAAAATATAGAGTAATTCATGCCGTAACTGATGGTAGGATTTCAAAAATTACAGAAACTTTCTTGAAATTAATCTGTGCAAAAAACAGGGAAGCTAATCTACCGGGCGTTGCCTCTTCGTTTATAGAGCAGTATAACACAATTATTGGTTTGCATAATGCAAAATTGACTACTGCCAGCCCAATTAGTAAAGAGTTGGCCGACTCTTTTATTTCGAAAATAAAATCGTCTACTTCCTACGATAATATTCATCTGGAAACAGCCGTTGACGAAAATATTATTGGCGGATTTATTTTACAAATGGAAGGTAAATTGCTTGATAACAGCATTCAAAGAAACTTGCATGATGTGAAAAAAGAATTTGCAAATAATGATTATAAGCATAAGCTTAGGTAGCTGTATTTCTTTTCAGTAAACGAATAAATAATTAGTTTTTCTATCTTGCTTCATAACCGGTATCCTGCCTTTTTAGAAACTTATTTTTCTTCCATTTCAACAATACCTGGTTTGTCTTTTAGTATTCCTGAAGCGACTGTTTGCCGTGCATGATTATAAAAAAAATTGGCCGTGCGGTCTTCAGGATCAGTTTCGATCACCTTCCTGAAAGCATTGATTGCATTATCGTAGGATTTATTCAGATAGAAACGAACCGCCTCATTAAAAATAGGAAGTGTTTCTAACTTCCTTTGTAATTCTGATTCGGTGTTGCAACTAAAACATTCATGAATATTAATTGAAGAAAGTTTGCCTTTCAATTGGACAAGGCCAAGATTGCGCAGATGAAAATTTTCTTTATGGGTGATTTGTTTCAGACTTGCGTCGCTCAATAAAATAGACGCTTTATAATGTTTGGTAAGGCTTTCAACACGTGAGGCTGTGTTCACTGTATCAGAAATTGTACAGGCATCCATCCGGTCATAATCGCCTGTAATCCCCATAATCAGCGGGCCAGTGTGCATTCCTACACCAATTTGAATAAGCGGTTTATTTTTTGACTCCCTGATTTTGTTGAAATCCTGAACCTCTTTTTGAATGTCGATTGCAGCATACAAAGCATCTGAAGCATTCAGTGGGAAAATGGCCATAATAGAGTCTCCTAAATATTGATTGATAAATCCATTGTGTCTCCGGATCACAGGACCCAGTCGTGAATTTAACACACAAATAAAACCGAATGTTTCTTCCGGTGTCATCGATTCTGAAAGACTGGTATAATTTCGAATATCAGTGAAAAGTACCGTCACAATCTTTTCAACCTGGTCGCCCAGTTTTACATCTGTTATCAACTCGTGTCCCAGCGATTTCAAAAATTGATGTGGTACGAATTTTCCGGTTGCTTCAAAAATTTTCCGCATGGCGGCTTCTTTTTCTTCAGCTTCACGGATGCTTTTTTCGTATAATAAGGAACTTTCAATAGCTGATGAAGATTGCAGTGCAAGCGTTGTCAACAATTTCAGAGATCCTGCTGTATATTTATCTGCTTCATTATCGGCAAGAATAATTGCCCCCATAATCCGGTGTTTTACTTTTAATGCGGCATAAATAATCGATTTGATTTCCGGTAAAACAACTCCTGTTTTTTGTAGTGTGGTTATATCACTGAGAATCTCGGAATGTCCGCTCAGAATGATTTCAATTAACAATGGCAATTCGGCATTTATTTTTTTCTCATCAAAAAATAATTGATCCGTTGAAGCAACCACTTCTAAACAGTTTTTTTCTTCATTCCATAAAACGACCACACCACTTTTTGATTTGATTACATGCCCTGCTTCTTCCAATGTAATTCCCGAAATCGCCGTGGCGCCAATGGTCTGTGCCAGTTTCTCAGAAAAATTAAAAATGAGATTTATTTCCTGGTAAAGGTTTAAGACTTCGCTTCCTAATTTTTTTCGCTCTGTCTCTTTGTTTAGAATATGCATTAAAAGTTCAGCGATGAATGCGACTTTTTCATTTCCTTTTACAAATCCTGCTATTTCGTTCTGATAGAAAACAGGGTATTCAAATGAAGGAACGATTGTGTTGTTTGATAAAATTACTTTCCCATTTAAATCTTCTACACAAAAATTGAGATTCATCTGTTTTGCAAAAGAATTTACAATTTGGATCACGTCATTATCCTTGCTCAAAATATTTTTAAGACTTATTTTAGCCATTCTTTGATAGATTTAATTCACCCTGAGTAAAAATTACAATCCCAAAATTTCTCTTGCTTTATCAAGAATCACTTCGGGATCAAATGGCTTCGTCATATAAAGATCTGCACCAACTTCCTGGCCTTTCTGACGATCAAGTTCCTGCCCTTTTGCAGTAAGTAAAACAATAAACACTTTATCCAGATTTAATTCCTTTTTTACTTTTCTGCAAACTTCCATTCCGTTCATCTTTGGCATCATTACATCCAGAAAAACCAATTGCGGTTCTTCTGTTTGTATAATTTTGAAAGCTTCTTCACCATTTTGGGCCGAATAAAAATTTACGCCATCATCTTCCAGTTCTTCGAGTGTTTGTTCCAGTAACATTCTGATATGCGCTTCATCATCTACTATTAAAACTTTTTGTTCCATGAAATATTTGGTTTTAGATTTTTAAGAAAGAAAATAGAAATCCTGATTATTTCTTTGTTTACTATTAATTCGTTTTGATTGGTAATTATTTTTTATTCCTTCGTCTGGAAGGGATTATTGATAAATGAAAAACAAAACATTTTCCAATCCTTTTTCGAAGCGCAATGTTTTTACAATTTCCTGTTTGCTGGAAAAGATAGAATTTAAGATAATAATGTCAGGTTGCGTCGCAACTGCATTCTTTATGATTTCTTTTCCATCAGATTCAACAACCTGGTAACCTTTTGCCTGAAGAACATCTGCGAGTGTGCGAACTGCTTCTGAGTCTTCATCCACCACCATCACTTTTCTTCTGGATTTTCCCTGTTCCAATAAATTTTCTACTTCGGTAAACAATTGTGCTGTATCTATTGGTTTTGTCAGATACCTGTCCACACCAATTCTAAATCCCCTCGCTTTGTCCTGAACGATGGATAAAATGATAATGGGGATATCCATTGTTTGAGGATCGTTTTTCAAAATCGCCGCTACGTCAAATCCATTCATTTCAGGCATCATGACATCAAGGATAATTAGATCTGGTCGATTTTTCCGGATGCATTCCAAGGCCTGTTTCCCGTTCGTGGCCTGTTCAATTAAATATCCTGCTTCACTCAATTCCTGTTGTAATAAAGAGCGGATAGAATCATCATCATCCACAACAAGTATCGTTGCATTTTTTCCATCAAAATTTAATTTTGTAAAAACCATTTGCTGTTTCAATTGTTTTACCAATTCATTCAGATGGATTGGCTTTTCTTTTATATCATTCTTTTTATTTTCAGAAACAACAAACGGAATGGCAAAAGAGAAGACGCTTCCTTTACCTACCGTACTTTCTACCCAAATGCGGCCACCGTGATGTTCTACTATTTCTTTACAAATTGGTAAACCCAAACCTGTGCCCTTGGGCTTATCGGTAAGTGTATCGCCGCCTACCTGCTTAAATTGTTCAAAAACAGCTCCATAATCTTCCGGCGCAATGCCAATGCCTGTATCAGTAATACTTACAATTACTTCATTTTCTTTTTTTGACACGTTGCAGATAACATTTCCATTTTCAGTAAATTTTACCGCGTTTGAAAAAAGATTGATTACAACCTGGATGAGTTTATCAGGATCGCCGATAATATCGGGAACATTAGGATCAATTTTTTTGACAAGCACGATGTCTTTTTGTTCAAAAAGAGAAGTGGTGGCTGCGATTGCTCTTTCTGTTACTTCTGCCAGCGATACTTTTTCCTGGTTCCATTCCATTCTTCCGGCTTCAATTTTGGCAAGATCCAACACATCGTTTATTAGGTGAGTTAATCTTTCTCCTTCAGAAATTACTACCTGTAAATTTTCGTTGATTTGATTTACTGTCTTCTCTGTTTTGGGATCAGTCTGGTTGAGCACGGGAAATATTTTATCATTCAACCGCTTATTAATTATTTTGGCAAAACCTAAAACTGAAGTTAGGGGAGTCCGTAATTCATGGCTTACTGTAGAGAGAAATGCACTCTTCGCTTCATTGGCTTTTTCTGCCACCTTACTGGCTTTTTCGGCTTCCATTTTTGCCTGTTCCACATCTTCAAAAAGCTGCGCATTATTCAGGGCAACTCCCACTGATGAAGCGATGGTATTTAATAACCGTTCGTCATTCTCATTGAAACGATTTTGCTGTTCTGTACTTTGTATGCTTAATACTCCGATGATTTCTTCGCCAACCGGTATAGGAACTCCAAGATAGGATGCTGCTGGAATGCCTATATGTTCTAATTTATATTGTTTGACTTTTGAGCTAACATCCTGATTGATTAATAAAGATTCCCCGGTAATAATGATTTTAGAAGTAAGCCCTTCTCCAAATTTGAAAGGCGCCATGTTATCTCCATACTGATAGGGAAAATTGATGGTATTGGTTTTCTTATTTAATAAAGCCAGGTAAACAATGTTGGCTTTGAAAAGATCGTGCAATTGATCGCCAACAAACTGGATGAGTTCATTTGGATTTAGTTGCGAAGCCAATGCTTTGCTGATGCTATTAACGGTGGAAAGTTCGGACGCTCTTTGTTTGGCATCAGCCAGCAAACGCGTGGTTTCATCAAACAGGCGTGCGTTTTCTAATGCCACACTCATACTATTGGAGAGTGTAGTTAGTAAACGAAGATCTGATTCGGTAAAAGCATTTTCCTTGTCCACATTTTGCAGGCTTACAGATCCTTTTACTTCATCTCCCACTATCATAGGAACAAATATTACCGATTTTGGTGCCTCTCCGATTGAAAATTTCAAACCTCCATGTTTTTTTGCTGTTTCTAAGAAATTATTGTTAATGAGCAGGTGTTTTTGCGAAGCGATCAATTTTTTGTTTGCCCAATTAATATCACGAGGTTCGCTGTGAAGACGAACTCCTTTTTCAATAGCAAATCGCCAATACTCTAAATTTGTGGAATGATCAAAAGTTCTGATAACTAATGTTTGGGTATCAGGGAATAAATCACACAAACGTTTTCCAACCAATTCATAAATAGCGCCAATATTCATTTCTCTCACTAATCCTTCTTGCACACTGTTGATTACGGCAAGTTCTGCGGTGCGTTGTTCGGTTTCTTTCAATAAGCGATTGGTTTCATCAAAGAGCCTTGCATTTTCCAAGGCTACACTCATGCTGTTTGCCAGTGTTTCTAACAGTCTTACATCTGAATCACTGAATGCATTTTCGACATCTACATTTTGAATACTTACATAACCCTTGATCTCATTTCCTGTCAGTAAAGGAACAAATAACAGAGATTTGGGCATTTTCGTTTCATCAATTGCCACTAACTTATAATCAACTTTTGCTTCCTGTTCAGACCTGATATGTATAGTATGCTTCTTGCCTATTAATATTTCACGTAGTTTATTGATCGGCCTGGTACCAACTTTGATTTTTTCTCCATTTTCATACGCATAATTAAAATGTTCTGTTTTATTAGATAGATCAAAACTGGCAATGATTACAGCCTGGGCGTTAAATATTTTTTGTATCCGGTCACCAACCAAATTATAAATGGCTGACATGTCCAGTTCGTTGGCTAATCCTTCCTGAACACTATTGATCACTGCAAGTTCTGCAGTACGTTGTTCGGTTTCTTTAAGAAGATGTGTAGTTTCATCAAAGAGACGCGCACTTTTTAGAGCAACGCTCATACTATTTACCAATGTTGACAATAAACTAATTTCAGAATCGGAAAATGCATTCTCTCTGTCAAGATTCTGAAGACTGATGACTCCATTGACTTTTCCACCCGCCATCAACGGTACCATTACTAAGGATTTTGCACCCTGCCCTACTACGATCGAGTTGTCATAGATCAGTTTTTGTTTGTACATGTCTTTGTTGATCACCAATATTTGACCAGTGTCAATGACATGCTTTCTGAAACCATAAGGTTCTCTTTTTGATATCAATGTTCTGTCTCCTTTTTCATAAGCATATCTATCTTCAATAAGATTAGTAGCACTGTCATAAGTCGTGATGTCGATCACCTGTGCATTGAAAACTTCTCTCATCTTTTCACCTACCAAATTATAAATAGCTTCTACATCCATCTTGGCAACCAGGCTCTCCTGTACGGTTGTAATAACGGCCAGCTCAGCGTTTCGTTGTTCTGTTTCTTTCAATAAGCGTGCTGTTTCGTCAAACAATCGGGCGCTTTCCAAAGCCACACTCATACTATTCGTGAGTGTGGTGAGCAGGCTTACATCAGATTCCGAAAAAGCATGTTCATGGTCGAGGTTTTGTAAACTGATGATTCCTTTCACCCTTCCATCGGCCAGCATGGGAACATAGATTTGCGATTTGGGGATTTGGCCGATTAATATATCGTTGCCATATTCCTTTATGGCTTTATCTACATTTTCATTGTGTAGGAGCAAAGCGCCTGTTAGGATTACATGCTTCCGGAAACCCGTTGGTTTTCGTTCGCCTACTAATGTCCTGTCGCCTTTTTCATAAGAATATTTATCGGTAATCACATTTCTGTTGGCATCGAATGTAACTATATCGATTACCTGCGCTCCAAATATTTCCCGCATTTTTTCACCTACCAATTCGTATATGCCGCTCATGTCCATTCCACCAACAAGGCTTTCCTGCACACTGTTGATTACGGCCAGTTCTGCATTACGTTGTTCGGTTTCTTTTAATAACCGATTGGTTTCATCAAATAAACCTGCACTTTGTAAAGCTACGGTCATACTATTAGCAAGAGTTGTAAGTAAGTTTACATCTGAATCTGAGAATGCGAATTCATGATCCAGGTTTTGAAGACTGATAATGCCTGATATTTCGCCACTTGTCATCATGGGCACAAATACTGCTGACTTGGGCTGTTCTCCGATAGTTACATAGCTATCATATTCCCTGCTTTTCTCACCCATTTTTTCATTAATGAGAAATACATGAGGGGATTCTATCAGATGCTTTCTAAACCCCAATGGAGGCCGCGCACCTAATAAAGCCCTGTCACCTTTTTCATAAGAATATCGGTCTTCTATCAGGTTTTTCTTCTTATCATAAGTTACAATATCTATGATCTGCGCATTGAAAATGTTCCTGATTTTTTCTCCCACAAGGTCGTAGATAGACTGAATATCCATTTGTGCTACCAATCCTTCCTGAACGCTATTGATTACTGCAAGTTCCGAAGTACGTTGTTCGGTTTCTTTTAATAAACGATTGGTTTCATCAAAGAGGCGGGCACTTTCCAATGCCACACTCATGCTGTTGGCTAATGTGGTAAGCAGGCTCACATCAGATTTTGAAAATGCGTGTTCGTGATCAAGATTTTGTAAGCTGATAATTCCTTTTACTTTCCCATCTGCAATCATGGGCACGTAGATCTGTGATTTGGGTGCATCTCCAATTAATACTTCATTATCAAATTCGCGCATCGCCCTCAAAACATTCTCATTATGTAGCAGCAAGGTGCCAGTTTTGATTACATGTTTCCTGAATCCTTTTACTTCTCTTTCACCTAGCAAAGTCCTGTCGCCTTTTTCATAAGCGTATTGATCTGCAATTACATTTTTTACTGGATCATAAGTGACAATATCAATTACCTGAGCACCAAATATCTGGCGGATCTTTTCTCCTACCAATTCATAAATGCCGGCCATATCCAATTTTGCAACCAGGCTTTCCTGGACACTATTGATTACTGCGAGCTCTGCATTTCGTTGCTCGGTTTCTTTTAATAAGCGATTGGTTTCGTCAAAAAGACCTGCGCTTTTTAATGCTACACTCATACTGTTGGCCAGAGTTATTAGCAGATTTACAGCGGAGTCTGAAAATGCAAACTCATGATCGAGGTTTTGTAAACTTATGACCCCTGTTACTTCGCCACCTGTTATCATGGGAACAAATACTGCAGATTTTGGTTGTTCTCCTATGGTTACATAACTGTCATATTCCTTACTTTTACCATCCATATCTTCATTTATAATAAATACCTGGTGGGTATCTATCACATGCTTTCTGAACCCCAATGGCTCCCTTACTCCCAATAAGGTACGGTCGCCTTTTTCAAAGGCATAACGATCTTCTATCAGGTTCTTCTTCCTATCATAAGTTACGATATCAATAATTTGAGCACTGAAAATATTTCTAATCTTTTCTCCTACCAGATCATAAATAGATTGAATATCCAATTGCGCTACAAGGCCTTCCTGAACACTGTTTATTACAGCCAGCTCTGAAGTACGTTGTTCAGTTTCTTTGAGCAGGCGTGTAGTTTCAGCAAATAATCTTGCGTTTTCCAGAGCTATACTCATGCTGTTAGAAAGGGTTTCCAATAGCCGTACATCAGAAACTGAAAAAGCGTTTTCGTTATCAATATTTTGCAAGCTTACGTATCCGTTAACTTTATCACCAGTTTTTAAAGGCATGAAAAGCATTGATTTCGGCATTTCAGTTCCTGGTACCACTCTCATTCCAAATTCGGCTATTGCTTTAGGAACATCTTCATTTATCAGAATGTTCTGGCCGGTTTCAATCAGGTGTTTTCTTACCTTATCAAAATGCCTGGGTTCCGGATTGGAGGTTTCCCCTTTTTCAAAATGATAGTTGAATTTTTCAAGTTGATTAACATGATCGAATGCGGCAATTATCGCAATCTGGGTATTAAATAGTTTTTGAATCCGATCTCCCACCAGATTGTAAATACCCTGCATGTCCAGTTCTTTTGCCAGCCCACCTTGTACGCTATTGATAACTCCCAATTCTGCTGAGTGCTGTTCCGTTTCATTTAGCAGCCGTGTCGTTTCATCAAACAGACGTGCATTTTCCAAAGCTACGCTCATACTATTAGCCAGTGTTTCCAAAAGCCTGACATCCGAATCACTGAATGCATTTTCTTTATCTATATTTTGTAAACTGACATACCGTTTTACCTGGTCTTCGATCATCATTGGAACAAATACTGCAGACTTTATGGGCTTAGTATCTTTTATAGACTTATTTCCAAACCACTTTAGCGCTTCCTTAATATCGTTGATTACAATTTTTTGCTTTGTTTCAATAAGTTGTTTCCTGAGTTTATCAAATAGGCGGGGATCAGGGTAATAGTGTTTGCCATTTTCAATAGTATAATTAAAATGTTCGAGACCTGTTTTATTATCGAAACTTCCGATAATGACAACCTGCGCATCAAAAGCATCACGGATTTTATTTCCGACCAGATCGTAAATGGATTGCATATCCATTTTACTTACCAATCCTTCCTGTACGTTATTGATTAAAGCCAGTTCTTCTACCCGGGCGCTCAACTGATCGGTTTTTTCTTTAATAGCCTTTTTAAGTTCGCGGTGTTTTGCTTCCAGTTCACGGGTGCGTCGTTTTACATACAAATTAATGAGTAGCAGGCCCATGACAGCATATAAAATATAAGCCCACCAGGTGTTGTACCATAACGTGATGATCAATGAATAACCAATCCCTGCACTTGTACCTGGATGTGCATAACCAGTTGTTGTAAGAAAAATTAAAAGGGAAAAAAATAGACCTCTGATAAGTGCAGGATTGGTAGATGCAATAAATTGCCTTGCCATGTTTGTATTTTGAACGGTTATAAATTAATCTTTTAGCTTCATCGGGTAAAGATCTTATCTATAGATCAATGAATGAGAGAAACTAGAAACGGCTGGTAAATATAATAAATCTTTGTAAAACATGTAAGCATACTTGTTTTCTCAGAACAGGAATATACCGTTGTTTATTTTTGACTTCTATAAAAAAAAACGCTTCTGCAAAATCGTTGCAGAAGCGCTTAAATATTTATTCCTGGGGATTCGGGTTTTTCAGGAAAAAATGGTGTCAGACTTTTGAAAGCCTAGTTTTCATTGGGATAATTATTTTTTCTCTAAGATATTGGGCCGATCGGAATCGGAAAAAATTAGAAGTTGACTGATATCGGATCTTTTGGTTTTTCCCGGATTAATGGGATATTTATTTTTCAATGGATTTGGATTGGTGATTAATGTTTGTTGAACATCAATCAACTTCTGGAACAAAGATACCGCTGCTCAATACGATGGACAAGAGCGATTATGCTTAATTTTTAAGTTTATATAATTACTGTCTGAGTTCGTATATCAACGATAAACCATCTCGTACATTTACTATATCAAATGGAAACTGCCTTATAATTTGATGATCTTAAAATTGCTAGAGATCGTGATTGCGCTTAGAATTCTGGTTGTTATCATAAGAATGCACTTGTACTTTCCTGAATTGATCAATCAAATAAAGAAAATAAACCTTAATAAAAGTTGAAGATATTCTGGAAGAATAATTTTAATCATTCAATAATCCTCAAAGACCTTAAAGTTTTGACCGTAAAAGAATTGCCCTATTTTTGTTTCCAAAATCCGAACGCAAACATATTTATGGTAAACAGAAAAGTTCTAACGCTGGATGAATTTACGATCAGGGAAATGCGCGCGTTTCCAAAAGCAACCGGTGAACTGGCGGGACTTTTACGAGATATTGGCTTGGCCTCAAAGCGCGTAAATGTGGAAGTAAACAAAGCGGGATTGGTTGATATTCTTGGCGATACCGGTGACATAAATGTTCAGGGAGAGGAGGTGAAAAAGATGGATGAATTTGCCAATGATCAGTTTACCGGCGTCTTGCGACATGGTATCAGTTGCGCTGGAATCGCCAGTGAGGAATTGGATGAGGTGGTTATTTTTAATGATGAGATCAGCAGGAATTCAAAATATATCTGCATGTATGATCCTCTGGACGGCAGTAGCAATATTGATGTGAATGTTTCTATTGGAACTATCTTTAGTGTTTATCGCAGGATTACCGGGGTAGGAACACCCGTAACAAAAAAGGATTTCCTCCAGGCAGGAAATCGACAGGTGGCGGCAGGCTACATCATTTATGGTTCTTCCACCATTTTAGTTTATGCAACGAAAAGAGGAGTGAATGGATTTACATTAGATCCATCTATTGGAGAATTTTGCCTGAGCCATCCTAATATTAAATGTCCTGAAGATGGGAAAATGTATTCTGTGAATCATGGAAATTATTACGGTTTCACAGAAGAAATAAAAAAATACATTGAATGTTGTCAGAACAAAAATAAGACTAACGGTGGCCCATATACGCAAAGGTACATTGGTAGTATGGTGAGCGATGTACATCGGAATTTGATTCGGGGTGGTATTTTTTTGTATCCGGCTACGAAAGAAAAACCAAATGGAAAATTGCGTTTATTGTATGAATGTAATCCGTTGGCTTATATATTAGAAGTTGCCGGAGGAAAAGCGACAGATGGAACACAACGCATTCTTGATAAAGTGCCTACAGAGTTGCATCAACGCACCACATTCTTTATTGGAAGTTTGAAAATGATGGAGGAATTAGAAACATACCTGGCTGGTGAATTTAACTCATGAAGAAAACTGTAAAGTATAATTTCATAGCCCCATGTCATTGATAATGTGATCCTGAAAACAGGAATTTGAATTATTTGTTGGTTTACTAAAACTATACATATTGTTTTATGAAACTCTTTGTTGCTGTAAAAAGTTGAAGACACCGGGTTATAAAAATAGAATATGAAAACAATTATCTCAGTAAAAGATCTTAAAAAAAAATATGGCAAATTTGAAGCCGTAAAAGGAATTTCATTTGATGTGTATGAAGGAGAAATTTTTGGGTTGTTGGGTCCAAATGGGGCAGGAAAATCCACTACTCTTGAAATTATAGAAACCTTACGGGAAAAGACATCAGGGAAAATAATCGTGAATGGTTTTGACCTCGACGTTGATCCTTCTCAAATAAAGAAAATCATCGGCGTACAATTACAAACTTCTGGTTTTTATCCGGGTTTGAATTTACTGGAGTTGATTGATTTGTTCAGCGGATTATATAATACAAAGGTAAATTCGAACGAATTGCTTGAGATGGTGAATCTGAAAGACAAAGCAAAAAACAAATACAAGGAAATGAGTGGCGGCCAGAAACAAAGATTTTCTATTGCTACAACTTTGATCAATAAACCTAAAATTATTTTTTTGGACGAGCCAACAACAGGGCTTGATCCACAGGCACGTCGAAATCTTTGGGAACTCATTCACAAAATAAGGAAAGAGGGAACCACCGTGATTATTACGACCCATTATATGGATGAAGCAGAATATTTGTGCGATCGCGTGGCGATAATGGATGAAGGAAAAGTGATTGCTTTGCAAACACCGGATAAGTTGATTGACGACCTTGTGGCTTCGGGTTTTGAGAGACCTAAAGAAACAAAATCTGCAAACCTTGAAGATGTTTTTATTAACTTAACAGGTAAAGATTTCAGGGAAGATTAAATTATATTTGCGCACTAAAATTTAATCGTAAATCAAAATGAAAACTATCCTTCTTCTTTTTCTTTTGCCGTTTTCTGTGACTTATGGACAAACGAAAAAAACTGCACCGAAAAAACCTGTAGCACAAGCAAAGCAAATTCCTGCAAAACCAGCCACAGCGATGTCATCAATTGATAGCCTCAGTTATTCAATCGGCGTGCAGGTTGCTGAATATTATAAAACCCAGGGAGTAGAGAAAATAAGCGCTGACTATGTAAAAAATGCTTTCAACGACGTATTTAATAATAATCCATTAATCATTTCTGAGGAGGAGTGTAATATGAATATACAACAAAAATTACAAGAGTTTATGACCAAAAAAATTAGTGATGTAAAAGAATCCGGAATAAAATTTCTGGACGAGAACAAAAAAAGACCGGAAGTGGTTACGTTACCCGACGGATTGCAATATGAAATCATTACCAAAGGCAGCGGCGCCATTCCTAAAGCGTCAGATACCGTACAGGCACACTATATCGGTACATTGATTGACGGAAAAGAGTTTGATAATTCTTATAAAAGAGGTGAACCACTTACCATTCCTGTTTCCGGTGTTATCCGTGGATGGACAGAAGCCTTGGAATTAATGCCCGTGGGCAGCAAATGGAAATTATTTATTCCTTCTGACCTGGGATATGGAGACAGAGGTGCGGGTGGCGCAATTCCCGGTGGATCCGCATTAATCTTTGAAATAGAATTATTACAGATCGTTAATAAATAAATTATTCCTGATGGTCCATGAGGAAGATCTTAGCTATCCAATCGGGAAAGAGGATCAACAAAAAGAGTTTACGATTGAATTCAATGAACAGTTGAAAAACTCTTTGATCCGGGATCTGAAAATGCTTCCTTCTGACCTGGAATATGCGATTCAGGATTTAGATTTTGAACAATTGCAAACTCCATACAGGCCGGGAGGCTGGAGCATTCAACAATTGATACATCATGTTGCAGATAGTCATATGAATGCTTATGTGCGTTTCAAACTTGGATTAACGGAAGACAATCCGATTATAAAACCATATAACCAGGATGCATGGGCGAATCTGACTGATTCACAAAAATTACCGATTAATATTTCGATCACGTTATTGCATGCTTTACATGCGAGGTGGTGTCAATGTTTGGAAGACATGCATGAAAGTCAATGGCAACGGACCGTTTATCATCCTGAGAGAGTAACTAAAATATCTTTATGGCAAATGTTGAAATCGTATGCCTGGCATGGGAAACATCATACTGCACACGTTTTGAGATTGAGAGAAAAAATGTCATGGAATTAATTAATCGAATAAAAAGTTTAAGATTTATATTATGAGTTGGAAAATACTATCATCAGAATATATTAGTTCACATAAATATTTCACAGCCCGTAGAGATAAATGTGAAACAGAAGGTGGAAAAATTGTTGATGAATATTTTGTTGTTGAATTGCCTGAAACGGCTTGCGCGGTAGCGATTACAGAGCAAGGCGAAGTGCTGATGGTAAAGCAATACAGGCATCCAGTTCACGAAACACTCATTGAAATACCGGGTGGATTTATTGATGGAAATGAAAATCCACTTGACGCAATCAGAAGGGAGTTGAAAGAGGAAACGGGTTATGAATTTTCTTCTTTCATTCATGTTGGGCAAATTGCTGCAAACCCAGGTGTGCTTAATAATTACACGCAGCTATTTTTAGCACAAGGTGGTGTGAAAACAAGTGACCAGAAATTAGACGAGAATGAGGAATTGGAGATAATAAAAATCCCATTGAAAGAATTGAAAACCTTATTTCTTGAAAATAAAATTCTACAGGCCACGCACAATAGCTGTGTTTTTTATGCATTAAGAGAATTAGGGGAATTATAAGAATTTAAGTCCTGACTGCTTCTTAAATTTTCAGGACTCCATGGTTGTTTTATTATCCTCACTAAAGTTCAACTTCTGCTACCACAAAAACACTTCCGCATACTACAATCAGGTCCTCTTTAAAAGCATTTACCAGTGCGGCTTTCAACGCCTTGTTAACTTCGCTGTAAGCTTTACCAAAAAGCAGATATTCCGAAGCTTTTTCTTTAAGTTCTTCTTCCGGCAAAGCACGTGGATTATGAGCCATTGTAAAATAATATGTTGCATTTTTTGGTAACTGCATCAATACTTTTTGAAGGTCTTTATCTTTTACCATTCCAAATACGATATGCAAATTTTTGAATTTACTCTTACCGATTTGTTTCAGTAATTGTTTGATACCATCCTCGTTGTGTGCTACATCAAGCGCTACTACAGGCTTTTCATGAATGATTTCCCATCTTCCAAAAAGCCCGGTCCTTTTTTTTACATTCGATAAAGCAAATTTTATTTTTTCTTCTTTTAACAAAAAATCATTTTTTAATAACTCAGTAGCCGCAAGAACGGTTAAAATATTCTTTTCCTGGTAGATCCCATTGAGATCAAGCCGATAGTCTTTTTTTTGTTGGGTTTCCTTTTCAATAATTTCTAATTCTAAATATTTTGGATCATATTCAGATGAAGAAATTGCAAATTTTTCGTTTGCAAAAATCACCGGAGAATTAGTTTCATGCGCCTTGTCCAGAAAGACGGTTTTAGTTTCAGGGCGCGTTTCGCCGATTACTACAGGAATGTTTTCTTTGATAATTCCTGCTTTTTCAAATGCGATTTTTGGAAGTGTATCACCCAAAATATCCATGTGGTCAAAACTGATGTTGGTGATAACTGATAGTAAAGGAGTAATGACATTGGTGCTGTCTAAGCGGCCTCCAAGGCCGGTTTCAATGACTGCAATGTCTGTTTTTTGCGAAGCAAAAAAATCCAGCGCCATTACAAAAGTGAGTTCAAAAAAGGAAGGTTTAATTTGTTCGGAAACTTCTTTTATTTTTTCGATGAAATCAACCAGAAATGATTCAGGGATCATTTCACCGTTTATCTTTATTCTTTCACGAAAATCTTTCAAATGCGGGGAGGTGTATAATCCGGTTTTATAATTATTTTCTTGTAGAATGGCCGCCAGCATATGGCTTACAGAACCTTTCCCATTTGTTCCTGCAATGTGTATCGTCTTAATTTTGTTTTGAGGATTTCCTAAAAACTTACACAGAGCCTGCGTATTTTTCAAGTCTGCTTTATAAGCTTTAGCCCCTGTTCTGCTAAACATGGGAAGCTTGTTATAGAGATAATGTATCGATTGTTTGTATGTCAAGATAAGTGGTTAAATATTGTCACAAATTATAGCAGTAAACAAATAAATAAGATCGATTTGTATTTTTCAAATACACAGAAAGTTTATTATTTGCTAGCTGTTTTTGTTTGGTAAAAAATTATTATAGGATCACATTTTTTCGGGAGAAGAAAACTATTGAACTCCTTTTACTTTCATTTTCAACGTATAAATGTTTTGAGAAGCAGTGATGAATAATATGTTTCTTTCTTTGCCCGCAAAGGTAACATTGCCGGTCCAATCTGCCGGGACATCAATATGCCAGATCTGTTTTCCTTCAGCATTATAAACCGTGATGCCGTTACCAGTGAGATAGATATTTCCTTCTGAATCTATCGTCATTCCGTCTGAGCCTTGAGGTGCAAAAAATGTAGCTTCTTTCAAGCTTCCATCATCCGCGATCCGATATTTGTAAGTTTTATTGTCTTTGATATCGGCAACATACAAATACTTTCCATCAGGCGTACCGATTAGACCATTTGGTTTTTTAAGATCCGTAATAACGATAACCGGATTTCGTTTTTTATCCAGGTAATAAACATTTTGGTGTTTCATTTCCGGGGATTTTCTCGTCCAGTAAGTACGTTGATAATAAGGGTCCGTGAAATAAATTTTCCCATCCGGAGTGATATAAACATCATTTGGACCATTAAAAGGAATGCCATTAAAATCTTTGACTAAAACAGTGATCTTTTTTTCAGGGCTGATTGACCATAATTGATTGTGCTCATCAGCACAAGAAATTAAATTGCCATCCTTGTCGAAGAACATTCCATTAGATCGACCGGACTCCGATAAGAAAACAGAAAGTTTTCCGTTGGTATCATATTTCCAGATTTTATTGTTGGGCTGATCGGTAAAAAATACATTCCCTTCTTTGTCGGTTGCAGGTCCTTCGGTAAAAGTAAACTGGTTTGAGATTAATTGCAATGTTGCATGGTCAGCAACAACTGGACTTGATTGATTATCGAAGTCATTTTTTGACTGGGCGTTTGCATTCGACATAATCGCGGTTAAAAATAAAAGGATAACAAACTTCATCATATTTGAAAGCAAAGTTATCAAAATAAGCAGGTTCCAATATAGTTTTCCTTCCTTAATACTTCTTAAAAACCGGGAATAATATTTGATTCCTTTTGACGAATAGAATAGTTATGGAAGATAGGTATTCCGTTTTTAGACAATAACGTTCTTGATTTTAAAGTAATTTTATAAGAAAAGGTTCAACATGAAAAGCTTGGTGAAAAAAATTGTCGTGGTTGGTGGTGGATTTGCTGGTGTCAATATTGTGAAGAAGCTCTGGAAAGATAAACGGTTCCGAATTACTATGGTAGATCAGGATAATTATCATTTTTTTCCGCCTTTGCTATACCAGGTAGCAACTGCATTTATTGAGCCGTCGAATATTTGTTACCCGTTCCGGAGAATGTTTACAGAAAAAAATAATGTGCGTTTTCATTATGGAACGCTACTGAAAGTGAACCCTGAAAGTAACACGATAGAAACCGGAACAGGCTCGCTGGAATATGATTATCTCGTTCTTGCACTTGGTGCGGAAACGAACTATTTTGGAATGGAAAATGTAAGGCAACATGCTTTGCCCATGAAATCTGTGGAAGATGCAATCAACCTTCGGAATCATTTATTGTTGGATTTGGAAAGGGCAGTAATAACCACTGATTCTGAGGAGAGAGAAAAATTGCTGAACATTGTCATCGCTGGCGGAGGCCCGTCTGGCGTAGAAATTGCCGGAATGCTTGCTGAAATGGGACATACGATTGTTTCTAAAGAATATCCTGAGATAAAACGAGGTAATTCCCGAATTCATCTAATCGACGCATCACCCCATCTTCTTGGGCCCATGAGCACGAAAGCGCAAAAAGCTGCTGAGAAGGTTTTAAGTGAATTAGGAGTACAGGTAAAATTAAACCGGACGGTGAAAGATTACAGAGATGGAAGGGTGTATATGGCTGATGGTGAATCAATTCTTACAGATTCATTGATCTGGACGTCAGGTGTTGTAGCCCGCAAAGTTCCGGGTATATCTGCGGAGCAGTTGGGACATGCAGGAAGGATTTTGGTGAATGAATATAATAAAGTAAAAAATTCTGAAAATATTTTTGCAATTGGCGATATTTGTTTGCAAACAACTGATAAAAATTATCCGAAAGGACACCCGCAACTGGCACAGGTGGCCATTCAACAAGGCAAAATTTTGGGAGAAAATTTATTAAGAATGGTGTCAAATGAAAATTGGAAGCCATTCAATTATGACAATAAAGGGAGCATGGCGATCATTTCTAAATATGAAGCAGTTGCGGATTTGCCCAGATTCTCTTTCACCGGATTTTTTGCCTGGCTAATCTGGCTTTTTGTTCACATCATACCACTTGTTGGATTTAGAAATAAAGTAAGATTAGCGTTTAGCTGGTTCTGGTCTTTTATTACAAATAATCCAACGTTAAGATTAATTATCCGGCCAAAAAAACAAATAGATCATCTTTAAAAATTAGTGATAGATAAATTATAAATCCATGAAGGCAGCTGTAATAAATGAATTTGGAAGTGCGAAAGTGTTACAAATAACCGAGGTCGAAAAACCTGGAATAAATGAAGATGAGGTTTTGATCAGTATAAAAGCAACAAGCATAAACCCGGTGGATACAAAGGTAAGAGCCGGCACCAGCGGTATCTCAAAAAAAATTACGTTACCCGCAATATTGGGTTGGGATGTAAGCGGAGTGATTGAAGATAAGGGAAAAAATGTTTCAGATTTTGGGATGGGCATGGAGGTATTCGGATGCATTGGATTTCCTGGCCTTGGAAAAACGTATACCGAATTCACCATTGCAAATCCGTCATTATTGGCACGAAAACCGAACAATATTACTTTTGAAGAAGCGGCTGCGGTTCCACTTGTCGGATTAACGGCCTTCCAGGTAATAAATGAGGAATTGAAAGTTTCATCCGGACAAAAAATTTTAATCCAGGCTGCGAGCGGAGGTGTCGGACATCTTGCTGTTCAGTTTGCAAAGTTGAACGGTGCTATTGTCATCGGGACAGCTTCTGGAAAAAATGAATCTTTTCTTAAATCAATCGGTGTGGATCAATTTATTGATT
Organism: Ginsengibacter sp.; assembly: GCA_039935455.1. Classification (GTDB taxonomy): domain Bacteria; phylum Bacteroidota; class Bacteroidia; order Chitinophagales; family Chitinophagaceae; genus Ginsengibacter. The sequence goes on along the minus strand of JBDTKF010000048.1, from coordinate 21,555 downwards.
ACAAGAAAGAGAAATTTGAAAATAAAATTCAAGATGTTGACGCGGCAATTGATGCCATGGGTGGTGAGATATTGTATAGAACGATTTCCTGTGTTAGGAAAGGTGGCATTGTAGTTTGCCTTCCATCATCCACTAAAAATGATCCAAAGGCCATTGAAATTGCGAGTGAAAGAAATGTAAAATTGATCTGGCCGATGATGCGCCCTGATGGGGATCAGATGCGGATCATTGGTCGTTTACTGGAAGAAAAAAAATTGAGAGTTAAGGTTGATAAGATTTTTACTTTAGATCAGATCGTATGGGCGCATGAAGCCGTAGAAACGCATCAGACCAATGGAAAAGTGGTTGTAAGAGTTTTCTAAATAAACAGGTGGAAAATAGAGTAAACAAAGTAATATCGAAGATTCTTATTTGCTGTCATTCAGTTTTATTGATTTGATTTCAAAATTAAAACTTACTTTTGCAGCCCTTTCAGCTTTTTATGTTTTAACTGATCTGGGTTTTCATAAAACATATTGCCCACATGGCTCCATAAGTTTCCGTCTGTTCGGAACGCCGGCGAGGGTGTAAAAATAAAATATTTGTAATGCCAAAAGTTAGAACCAACTCAAGCGCGAAAAAGCGCTTTAAATTAACCGGTACCGGTGAAATTACGTATCAAAAACCTTTCAAAAGACACATTCTTACTAAAAAAACTACAAAGCGTAAACGTGGTTTACGAATGAAAGGAATTGTAGGACCAACCGACAGACGTAGAATTTTGAGGTTACTAAGACTGAAATAGTTTCCACTCTTAACCTGTATCCTGGGTGAGGACAATCTATCAACTAACAACAATTAATTTCAGAAGCGGATCCCGGTTCTAACCATAAAATAAAAATATTAAAATATGCCACGTTCATCAAATTCAGTTGCATCAAGGGCAAGAAGAAAAAGAATTCTTAAAGCTGCTAAAGGCTATTACGGAAAAAGAAAAAATGTTTATACCGTTGCAAAGAATGTAATGGAAAAAGGTTTGACATATAGTTATGTCGGCCGTAAATTAAAAAAGCGTGAATACCGTGCGTTGTGGATCGTACGTATCAATGCAGCAGTAAGAGAAGAAGGGATGACTTACAGCCAGTTCATTCATAAATTAAATGAAAAAAATATCAATCTTAATAGAAAAATTCTTGCCGATATGGCGATGAATGAACCTGAAAGTTTTAAGAATCTTATTTTATCTGTAAAATAGTTCTCAAAATTTATTTGATAAGCCGTCCGGAAAAATCGGGGCGGTTTTTTTATGCCTGATAACTTATAAGAAATCTTTTCCTTTTCTGATGTTTCATTTTTTTCGCCATCGTTTACATTTGTAACTATTTAAAAAAAAATTAAAAGTTTTGAATGAATAATACTTACACGGATCTTGTAGATCAAACATTCCATTTTCCCCAGGAAGGTTATAGTCTTAAAGAGGGTTATCTTCAATACAATGATGTGGATGTAAAAGCACTGATTGATAAATATGGAACGCCTCTGAAATTTACGTATTTACCTAAGATTGGTATGCAAATAAATAAGGCTAAAAAAATGTTTGCTTCTGCTTTCAAAAAATACAAGTATGAAGGAAAATATAATTATTGCTATTGCACCAAAAGTTCTCATTTTTCTTTTATTGTGGAAGAAGCATTGAAACATGATATCCATCTTGAAACGTCGTACGCGTATGACATTGAGATCATCCATAATTTATACAGAAGGAAAAAAATTACAAAAGATACTTTTATTATTTGCAATGGTTTTAAACAAAAATCATACACAAGCAGAATAGCCAGATTGTTAAATACCGGATTCAAAAATGTAATTCCAGTTCTTGATAATAAAGAAGAATTGAAAGCTTATCGCAAATCGGTTAAAGTCCCTTTCAATATCGGTATTCGTGTGGCTGCGGAAGAAGAACCGACTTTTCCTTTTTATACATCACGGCTGGGAATACGGGCAAAAGATATTCTCGAATTTTATGTAGATAAAATCGAAGGATTCGAAAGTAAGTTCCAATTAAAAATGCTTCATATTTTTTTGAATAAAGGTATTAAAGACGATGTTTATTATTGGAGCGAACTAAATAAAGTAATCAATTTGTATTGTCAGCTTCGAAAAATTTGTCCTGAATTGGATTCGATAAATATCGGAGGTGGTTTTCCCATAAAACATTCATTGGGATTTGAGTATGATTATCAGTTCATGATTAATGAGATTGTCAGAAACATCAAGGTAGCCTGCAAGAAAAGTAAAGTGCCGATGCCTAATATTTTTACTGAATTTGGAAGCTATACCGTCGGTGAAAGCATGGCGCATATATATAGCGTTATCGGCGAAAAAATGCAAAATGACCGCGAAACCTGGTACATGATTGATTCTTCTTTTATCACTACGTTGCCAGATACCTGGGGTATCGGTGAAAAGTTTCTGATGCTTCCAATAAACAAATGGGATAATGAATATCAAAGAGTGACGCTTGGTGGGATCACCTGTGATAGTCATGATTATTACGATTCAGAAGAACATATCAATGAGGTTTTTTTACCTAAAATAGAGGATGGCGAACCACTGTATGTTGGTTTTTTTCACACAGGAGCATACCAGGATCAGATTAGTGGTTATGGCGGAATAAAGCATTGTCTGATTCCTTCTCCAAAATATATTGTGCTTGATTATGATAAAAATGGAAAGCTGGTAGATTGGCTTTATGCAAAAGAACAAAGTGCACAAAGTATGTTGAAAATCCTCGGATATAAATAGTCGATTTCCCAAACTTAATAGAACATAAAAAAGCCTTCCCGGTTAGGGAAGGCTTTAAAGAAATCTGGTTAAAGTTATTTGATTGAAATTTCTTTTGGAAGTATTTTTACTTCTTCTTTTTTGGGAAGAGTAAGAAACAAAACTCCATTTTCGTATTTCGCATCTATATCGTCTGAATTGATTTTTTCATCGAGGGTGAAAGATCTTTTAAAAGATTGTGCTACGAATTCCCTTTTGATAAAGTGTTTGTTTTCTTCTTTTGTTTCTTCCTTTTTTTCAAAAGAGACACTTAGAATATTTCTATCAACGGTTATTTTAAAATCTTCTTTTTTTCTACCGGGAACATTAAATTCCAACTCATAGTTATCGTTGGTTTCGCAAATATTGACTGCAGGAAAATTAATGCCGGGAGTTGTTGCAACAGGCAAGTCACTTAACAAACTGTCGAGAAAATTGTCCAAAGTTTTTAATGTGGGCTGATTAAATTTTAATGTTGTCATTGTCGTATTTTTTAAAGGTTTATAATAATAGGCATGATCAAAATGCATTCCAATGACCAAAAAAAATAGTTACCTTAGTGTTATGCGTCATAATGACGGATAAATGTTAACAGCATGACAATATTTCAAAAATTTGGTAAAATGAATGTTCCATAAAATAGCGAAGTATTGTAAATTTGCATTTTAAAATTTTTAAAACTTAAAAGATATGTATCCAGCAGAAATAGTTAACCCCATGAAAGGGGAATTAACGGAAAAAGGATTTAAAGACTTAACTACTGAAACAGAAGTTGAAAATGCACTTCAGCAGCAAGGCACTACCTTGGTTGTCATCAATTCTGTGTGCGGATGTTCAGCAGGAACGGCACGTCCCGGCGTTTTACTTGCATTGGACAACAGTGAAAAGAAACCAGATAACCTGGCTACCGGATTTGCAGGATTTGATTACGAAGCTGTGAGTAAGATTCGGGAACACCTGCTCCCTTATCCACCCTCATCACCATCAGTGGCCTTGTTTAAAGATGGAAAATTGGTCCATTTTCTGGAAAGACACAATATCGAGGGTGCTTCCGCAGAAATGATTGCTAATAATTTGTCTGCAGCATTCAAAGCTTATTGCTAACGAACAAAAAATAGAACCTTCAGTTATCGGAGGTTTTATTTTTTTAAAGCTGTTCATAACAGATGGCAGAGAATTTTTCCCAAAACTAAAAAGTAAGTATGTATCCGAATTTATATTTTGTTTTTGAAGACTGGTTTGGCTGGAAAATCAATGTCTTTAAAATCTTCTACACATTCGGCATTTTTGTAGCGCTTGCTTTTATTGTTTCTGCTTATTTTCTTACCCTTGAATTAAAAAGAAAAGAAAAACAGGGATTATTGTTGCCCCGGGAGGAAACAATTACGACTGGAGAACCTGCTTCCTTGTTTTCTTTGTTAATCAACGGGTTGGTAGGATTTATTTTTGGTTATAAACTCATCGGCGCTTTCATAGCAAGTCGGCAGCAAGGGCTGGATTTGCAGGAATATATTTTCTCATCCAACGGAAGTTGGGTTGGCGGGTTCATATTGGCTGGCTTACTTGTTTATTTAAAATATAGAGAGAAAAACAAACAAAAATTAGCAAAACCAGAGAAAAGAGTGATACGGATCTGGCCGCACGACCGGGTAGGAGATATTGTGATTTTCGCTTTGGTCTTTGGAATTATCGGGGCTAAAATATTTGATAATCTTGAAAACTGGGATAGATTTATTCAGGATCCGATTGGAAATTTGATTGCACCAAGCGGGTTAACTTTTTATGGCGGGCTTATTTTTGCAGCGATTGCTATTTGTCTTTATGCAAGGAAAAAAGGGATTGGTTTACTTCATCTAATTGATGCTGCCGCGCCCGTATTGATGATTGCATACGCAGTTGGAAGAATGGGTTGCCAAACAGCCGGCGATGGCGATTGGGGGATTTTCAACAGCGCGTATATCAGTGATATTCCGGGAAATGTTGTTCCTGCTACACCGGAACAATTTCAAGAAAAATTGAAAGAAGATTCCATTTATTTTTTAAGGGGATTTGTAAACGATGCACCCGGCGTTTTGACGATGGTTACTGACAGGCATGCAAATTCACTCGAGAAAGTTCCACATAAAAGCTTTCGTGGCCCTAAATTTTTACCAACCTGGATGTTTGCATATACTTATCCTCATAATGTAAATGAAGATGGAATTTTATTACGGGATTGTGAAGGGAAATACTGCCGCGCTTTGCCGCAGCCTGTCTTCCCGACGCCTTTTTATGAAATTATTGCCTGCTTTCTTTTATTTATTGTTTTGTGGCTAATCCGAAAACGAATCACAGTGCCGGGCGTATTATTTAGTATTTACCTGATCATGAACGGAGTTGAAAGATTTTTAGTAGAAACCATTCGGGTAAATACAACTTATTCTATTTTTGGAATTCATCCAACTCAGGCAGAATTAATTTCTGTTGCATTTGTAATTACTGGAATCCTTGGGATTGTGTATTTTACTAGGAAAGAGAAACGTGCTGAATCGTTGTGAAGATCAGAGTAAATAAAGAAATAATGGAGATTCTTATTCCATTTCTTCTAAAAATAAGAACCTCATCTGAAAATCGCAATTGATCATTTTTCCCGATTGTTTATTATCGATAAATTTAATTCCGATCGGCCATGAAGGAAGAGCAATCTGTTTATGTTCGTTACATTGTCAATGATGTGAATGAGTCGATTGATTTCTATCGAAACCAGTTAAAGTTTGAATTGATAGCGCATCCTGCGAAATCTTTTGCGATTATCGCACTCAACAATTTGAGATTATTATTAAGCGAGCCAGGATCGGGTGGAGGTGGACATGTTTCTACAAATGGAGAAATACCGAAACCCGGCGGGTGGAATCGCATTCATATTCCCGTTGAAAATTTGAATGTAACCTTCACTGAGCTTAAGAAAAAAGGAAACATTTTCAAAACAGAAATCGTCAAAGGAGCCGGAGGAAAACAAGCCTTACTGCAGGATCCTTCTGGTAATCTCATCGAACTTTTTGAGCCTAAAATTGAATAAAACAGTTTGTAATGCACTCACATTGCAGAATGGTATTTTTACTTTTTTTTTACCAGTGAATTTGTGGGAGAAAACCTCACAATGATTGATGAGATTGAAATCCTGCGACTGTTGCTTCTCTTAAATAAGTTATATAGAAAAAGTATTCTAAAACTGAATGCGTGCAAGTAAAAATGGTCAAATGGAACCCAAATCCGGATTATTAATATCCGGAAATTTTACCAGTTAAAAAGTTAGATTATGAAAAATATAATTCTTTTATTATTAAGATTTGCACTTGGAATTGGATTCTTATCCGCAGTAGCAGACAGGCTTGGGTTTTGGGGATCACCTGGAGATCCGGCTGCGGCCTGGGGAAATTGGGAGAATTTTATTCAATATACCGGTAAACTGAATTTTGACGTCTCCGCTGCTTTCGCAAACGGGCTGGGGATTATTGCCACCGCTTTAGAAATAGCTTTTGGTATTTTGTTAATCATCGGATACAAAATAAAATACATTGCTTTATATTCCGGAATTTTGTTATTGATATTCGGATTAGAAATGTCTATTAATACCCACTTGAAATCTGCATTAGACGCTTCGGTTTTTGCGGCATCTTTTGGTGCTCTTTTACTTTCGATTCAACCCACAGGGAAGTGGAGTGTAGATTATCTGCTACAGAAAAATAAAATAAAAACTTCTTTCAGCAAAGATTCATGAGTAATATATTGTGAGATTGACCCGAGGTCTTAAATTGAAAATCATATTTTGAAAAATATTTTCTTTTTATACAACCAGTAGCATAATCCCCATTCTATGGCAAATACAACAAATGAAGTGGCCAAATTGATTACTTGTTCAGTTAAACCTGTTGGAGAAATAACTCCGTTCACAATCACATGAATATATTCATACAGCCAACGGCTGACTATTATCTCAAAGAAGATGTAGATAAAAATAGAATTCATTCCCACGATGATGAAGAAATTAAGGAATTTTTTGTGTTTTAAAACATCGATCCACCAATAAAGGAAAGCAAGGCCCAATAAACACCATCCACCTGAAGCTAAAGTAAAAGAGGTAGTGGCAATGCGTTTGATAATGGGTGTAATACCCGCCATGTCAAGGGCAAAGCCCAAAATCAAAATTGTGAAACCAAGAACAACGATCCTTTTTATTTTGCTTTTATTATCGGGCAAAGTCAGAAGCCATTTAGCGGCGACTGCGCCCCATATGGTATGTGCAGCAGTGGGAATACAATTGATAGCCACCCATCCACCTTCGTTGATTTTATTCATCAACAGTAAATCAACATAATTGCCAAAATTATGTTGGTCAGTGAAGGGCTGATCAAATCCTGGTACATTCGTAAACCGGTAAAGAATCGCAGTAAGAATCAAGAGACCAACGCTGAATAACAACTGGTAATTGGTCTTCCAACGAAAAATAAGAAATGCAAGTAATAAGGTAAACGACATTTGAGTAAGTACATCCCAAAGTTCAAATGATAATTGATCTCCTCTAACTGCATAATCCAAAACTCCCCAGAAGAACAACCAACCACTTCTCCTTACTGCTTTCCCTGCCTGTTTACTCCATGGTATTCCATGTGATGTTTGCTTGAAAAGAGAAAAACCCATCGCTACTCCTGCAATAAACATGAAACCCGGCTGTATCAGATCCCAAAAATGCATACCATGCCAGGGATGATGGAAAAATTGATTCACGAGTGGATAAGCGAAAGTGCCTGTTGTTATCTCGCCCAGATGATCATACAGCCGGGTACTTTCAAACATCAAAAGTACCATGATAAGTCCCCTGTAAAAATCCAGGGACATTAATCTCACTCCTTTGGCGGCTACTTTTGCCAGGTCGTTTTTTCCTGAAGCAGCTATGCTACCTGAAAGCACTGTTTCATCTTTGAAACTTTTTGATGAACCATCTGGTACCTGCATAAGTTTAGTTTACTTTAAAATGCAAATTATTCAAAAAATGAAATACAATTCAGTTTATTTATTGTACCAATAATCTAATCTGAAGTATCAACAAAGAATGCTGGCGTGTATGAATCAGGTGCTGTTCCTAATGTTACACTCCAGTCATTTTTAGTAGCAGCTATTCCGATCTTGAATCCTTTTCCCGTGAGACCTTTTATTTTGGAACGGGCAATGCGTCCTTCAAACTTGAGAAGGCCGCCCGATTCTACAACAGTCCCAATTTTATAAAATTCACCCGCAGATTGTAAATCGAATGAGAAACTACTTTGTTCACCCGTGTGATAAAACAGATCGAACCAATTGTCCAGCATGGCCCCTTCTATCAGCACATCCATACCGGCATTGGTGAATAAGTCAGTGATCAATCCAGTGGCGGGATTGTTATCTGTATCAATATAAAAATCGAAGATATCACCATTTGATTTTTTTGATGCCATTTCGATATAGAAGAAAATGTATTCTCCGTTGTAATCGAATTTCACTTTTTTGAAAATACCTCCACCGGGGCCGGAATTGATTACATTCAAATTTAGCGTGTCCCAGTCTGACAAAGTATTATCGTCTAACATAACGGGCGAACCTTTTGAAATACGAAGTACCGTAGAACCTTCAAAAGTTGAGCCGTTTGCGGTAGTAACATACAAAGTAGGAACGAATTTCCCTTTTGAAGGATACGTATGTTCGGGGCTTTCTTCTGTCGAACCGGTGCCATCACCAAAATCCCATTTATAAGAGGCAGCGCCTTTTGTTTCGTTGGTAAAACGTACATCCAAACCATCTACCGCTACTTTGTAGATCACGTCTACAGAAGGTTTCGTTGCCTCTTTTTTGCAGGAATATAAAGAAGCAACTGTTATTGCGATTAGCAAGTAAACTATCGGGAGCTTTAAAAATTTCATATTAATTCAGTTTAATTTTTTTATTAAAATTCAATGCTGATCATTACAAATCTTTTAAGGATTTTGTGTGCAAAGAGGATTAGCTTGTATCTCATCAATCGGGATATAATAGATAACCTTTGGGTCGTTCCATTTTACGATCATATTGGGATAGCCTGATGGGCTACGTGAAAGATCGATATCTGTTTCTTTAAGACCAGGTAGATGATATCCCCAATAGGTACGGTTCAAATCCATTTTGTTTCGATATACATCATATGAGCGATGCCCTTCAAACGCAAGCTCTATGCGTCTTTCATTGAGCACGACATTTAAGGCAGTTGTTCCGGCTGGAACCTTGCCGTCATACAAACTCGCTTCAAGTCCGCGGTTTTTTCTGATCGCATCTAAATCATCGAGAGCGTCTTTAATGTTGCCCAGTTTTGCATTTCCTTCTGCACGGTTCAAATACATTTCAGCAATGCGGAATAATATTGGCGAACTAAGTGTCGGACTTCCATCCTGAAATGAAAATTTAGAGATATAATAGGTCTCAATTCCATTCTTTTTTACAAGGTCGCCATTGTCGTCTTTCAACGGAATAATATATTTCCATCTTACGTCTTCCGGATGCGAACTCATTAATTTTCTGAGAGACTCAGATGCAAATTCTTCTCCCCAACCACTGTTCCCATCAGTGTAGATCATAGAAGCAATAGAACCGAATTTTCCATAATCGTCTTTGGATGTAAAAGCGATGCAAAAAATAGTTTCGCTGCTACTGGTCGCGTTGGCAAATAAAGACGGATATGTATCAGCAGTTGCCAGAGTAAACCTTCCTGAATTGATCACTTTGGAGGCATATTCTACGGCATGCGCATTGTCTTCCATATATAGATATGCTCTCGATAACAAAGCCCATGCAGCTTCTTTGCTGGCATACTGTACACCTCTTTGCTGATTCATCAAACCGGCAGCTTTTTGTGCATCGGCAATTACCTGTGCATATACTTCTTCGACGGATGATCTTGCTTTTTGAGCTGGGTCGGTGGTAGCTTCCCGAAGAATCACTCCATCAGCGCTTTTATCCTGTGAATAGGGTCTTGCAAAGATGCGCGCCAGGTTATAATTACACAATGCTCTAAGAAAATAACATTCACCTACTAATTGCTGCTTTGTAGCACTCAAAGAAGAGGAATCTTTTCCGGCTGCTTCAATTACAGTATTGCAGTCATTGATAATCTTGTATGAGATATACCAGAAATATCTTACGTTGGTTTGTGTTGGTGAATGATTCAATGAGAAACTATTGAATAACGGATCTTCAGTTACCTGGCCACAAACAACATCATCACTGGCAAAATCACTTAATTGAAAAAACTGGCGCAGATACATGTTATTATCATCCTGTGTGCCACTAAAAGCTACATGATCTTTGAACAAAGAGTAAGCTCCGTTTACAGCATTAGTAAGGCCTTCAGTAGAGGAAGTCAATACTTCGGTGGTAATGGAATCGCTTGGTGCAAAGTCTTTAACACACCCTGAAAGAAACAGGATGGGCACGCAAGCAACTGCCAGCAACAGGTTGACAAGGTTTGGTTGTTTTTTTAATTTATTCTGAAATAGTATATATGGAATCATACCTACCATTTCAAAAAGATGGAAAGAATTATTTTTCATGATATGATGATTTTAGAATTTGAAATTGATATTGAATAAGTACTGCCGGTTGTTGGGATATTTGAAATCACTCACACCGGGAGTTGTGAACACATCGGGCTGAATAGTAGTTTGCGGATCCTGTCCAAGGAATTTTGAAAACGTATACACATTGTCTGCAGCAACAGAAAGCGTGACTTCCTGCATTTTTAAACGTTTCAATAAAGAGGAAGGCAATGCATAAGCAAACGTCACATTCCGAATGGAAAGGAAACTTCCGTCTTTCAGATATCTGGTAGATGGTTCTGTGGAATTGGCTGAGTTTTGTGGACTTGGATTCGTGGCTATATCACCTGGTTTTGTCCAAATCTTATAATCCGAAGGCAGTACTATTTGATTGTAGTATGGCTCATTTCCATCGTTCATCACGAAACGAAGGTTATTGCTATATACTTTATTACCATAAAGGAAATAGGCATTTACACTTAATGTGAGATTTTTGTAGGAAATAGTATTGGTGATACCGCCCTGATATTTTGGAAGTGCTGACCCTGCTTCCTGGATTGTTGCATCAGCATAACTTGAGGTAGATTCTTTTCCTGTTACATTTCCATTCGCATCTTTGGTAAGTTTCGACCAAAGCGGAGCGCCAGTCTGGGGGTTCACACCATTCCATACTGGCATATAAAATTCATAAAGGTTACCGCCATTCCGGTATATTTGGGAAAGCGCCCATGAACCTGTTTTTACAAATTCTGCAGGAAGGTTTTGAAGTTTGTTTGTATTGAAACTTATGTTGAAATCGGTATTCCATGCAAAATTCCTGCTTTGAATATTTTTGGTGTTCAATGATATTTCAACCCCTTTATTCTCAATTTCACCGGAATTTTCCCATCTTGTTTCAAACCCCACAGATAGAGGCTGGGATACTTGTAACAAGAGGTTTTTTGTTGTATTGTCATACACATCCACTGTCAGGGCAATGCGTTTGTAAAAACTAATATCAAGGCCGACATTAACCTGGTGTTTGCTTTCCCAGGTCAGATTGGGACTGGCCAATTGTAATGGCGTAGCAGCAGATTGTGAATTATACTGACTGGCCAGGGAATATAAACCAAGGTAACGTGATGCCCCAATATCCTGTGTACCGGTGATACCATATCCTCCGCGTATTTTCATAAAATCGATTACCCGGCTATTTTTCAGAAAATCTTCATTGCTTGCAAGCCATCCCGCAGAAACGGCTGGAAAATATCCATATCTTTTTTCCTTCTGAAATGCAGATGAGCCGTCTGCCCTGAAAGACCCGGTAACGAAATATTTATCCTTGTAACTGTAATTTAATTGAGAGATGTATGAAAGAATTGTAGACCGGTTGAAGTATCCATTTACACTCAAATTACTTGATACTACATTTAAAACTTTTAGATCAAAAGGTAAGCCCCTTCCGGAACCCCCAAGAAATTCTGTTTTACCTCCTTCCAAGGCGATGCCAGCAAGCCCGCTTATGCGGTGGTCTCCCATAGGGAAATCAAATTTCAGAAGATTATTCGAAATTCCTCCATAATTCAAGGTGCTCTGTTCATCCAGGTAGCCTGTCCCATGAAACTGGCCGGCGACTAGGGGGGAGTAATAACTGGTACTTTTATTATAACCGGCTGAAATCCGGTTGGTACTTGCAAAAGTTAACCAACTGGTGATGCCAACATTTAGATTTACATCATAGTTAACATCAAAACCTTTGTAAGGATGGTCGGAATTTGCAATCGTATGGACCGGATTCACTTTATCCCTGCTCCACCACTTGAAAGGAGAATTTCCATCAACATAAACAGGTTGTCGGATGCTATCATAAGGGTTGTCCCAGGGTAAATTAAGGAATGCGTAATAGATATCATTATAGTCATAACTTTTACCTTGAACACCACTAATATTTATCGTGTTAGTCAGATTGATTTTGTGGTTAAAATGCAAGGTTGATGATGCCCGGAGATTTACTCGCTGAAAGTTTGTGTTTTGGAAAGTCCCTTTTTCGTTATAATACGAAAGACCGAGATAATATTCATTCTTTTTATTTCTACCTGAAACAGATGCATAATAGTTTTGCATGAAAGCAGGTTTGAAGATAGTAGTAAGCCAGTTATAATTCTTATCGCGTAGAGACAAAGGCCTTTCGCTATAAAATTTAAGCAGGTCCACTTTATAAGAATTTCCGGTGTCAGTAGAAACATAATCCCGATAAAATTCTTTTTGATAATTATATAATTGGCTGCCATTCATCATGTCCATATTCCCAAAATCCGGACTGCGGAAGCCTGTGGCAATTTTTGCTTCAAAGGATGGTTCTTCACTTTTTGCTTTTTTGGTAGTGACAACAATCACACCTGCATTGGCTTGTGATCCGTACATGGCTGTTGCGGCTGCATCCTTCAATACACTTATACTTTCCACATCATTCGGGTCGAAGTTCCCTCCGATAATACCATCCACGACATACAGCGGAGTTTGTGAAGCATTTACAGAAGATATGCCCCTCAACCTGATCTCTGGTGTAGCACCCGGAACGCCGGAGCTGTTAACAACCTGTAAGCCAGCTACTTTACCCTGAAGCATGGCACCTACATTATTTGAAGTTACATCGCGTAATTCGCTACCTTTTATCACACTCACGGAACTGGTTAATTCACTCTTGCTTTTCTCGCTATAACCCACAACCACTATTTCTTTTTGTTTTTGTATATCGTGATGCAGGATGACACTAAGGTCGGTTCTTCCTTTGACATCCACTTCCTGTGATTCCATACCTATGTACGTAAAAACAAGTACCTGTGAAGTATTATCCGGAACATTGATTCTAAACTGGCCGTTGCCATCTGTATTGGTTCCAAATGAGCTCCCTCTTATCAATACGGAAACTCCCTGGAGTGGGTCGCCACTTTCATCTGTCACTCTTCCGGCAACGACGATATCTTTTACGATCTCATTTTTTACTGTCAGAACAATCAGGTTGTTTTCCAACTCTTTGTAGGTTAAGTCTGTGCCAGATAGCAATTGATCCATCACTCTGGATATGTCTGCATTTGTTACGTTGATATTGACTTTGTCGTTCCGGTCGATTTTTCTTTCGCTATATAAAAAGCGATAAGTGGTATGTTTTTCAATTACCTGTAATGCTTTCTTTAATTCCACTGACTTCAGACTCAAAGTAATTGTCTGTGAGTAGCTGTTAGCACTTACGTGCAAACAGGAGATAAGAATAAGAATGAATGTTAGTTTCATAATGATTATATACCTGGCAAGATGTTTACTGATAAATACACCACCGGGGTGTTTCAAAAATTTCATAACTTTAGATTTGAAAGTTAAATAAATGTGATCTCCTCCCTCAAAGAGATTACAGTAATAGATTTTTTCTGTGTTTGACTTTTGCCGGGGAATGCTGTCAGCATTCCCTTTTTTTAAGTTTCTTTTTTCATATGCTGTAGTTTTAATGTTGTTCCTGTTAAAAAATATACACCTCGCTTCCCATAATCTTAAAACTGAATTTTTCTGTCAATTGTAATGCAGTAAGAGCCTCCTGGATTGTTTCTTCTTTGAAAATTCCTGTAAATCGGTAATCCTTTAATTTCTCATTCGAAAAATGGATATTGACATTATATTTACGGCCCAGATTGATAGCCAGGTTTGTGAAACTTTCATCCTCGAAAACCAGTTTATTATCTAACCAGGATGTTTCTGCTATTGCACGATCTGTTTTTGATACATAATGCAATTCGGTTACGAGTAACTGGGGTTGAACAACGTGTGTCGATACTTTGGATTCGTGAGCATTTCCGAATGATAAATTGGCAACAATCAATTTTTCTTTTGGTTTCAGAATGATCCGGTCTGAAGGTCTGTCATTCAAAGTCACTTCAATGGATCCCCGCAGTAAGGTAGTTTCATAAGTTGAATCCTGGGGATACGATTTTACATTGAACTCGGTTCCTAAAACTTTAATATTCATTCTCCCAGTATGGATGATAAAAGGCATGTCCGCATTATGAGCCACATCAAAAAAAGCTTCGCCTGTCAGGTAGATTTCTCTGGTAGCTCCCAAAAAACTTTTTGGAAATCTTAGTTTACTATCCGCATTGAGGGTTACTTTGGTACCATCTTCCAGGAAAAAAGTTGATTTTGTTCCTTTGGGCGTTTGCTCTGACTCCCAGTTTGTAACTTTATTAGTAGCTACACTTGTTGCAATGCTTTGGTTGTTATTTCTATAAATAAAATAGGCGCTTATTAAGCATAAAATCAAAACTGCCGCCACTTTTGAAAATAGCGCAAAGTATCTTCTAACACCAGGATTTTCATTGGATATTGGAACTGCCTGTCCTTCGCTATTGGATTGATTTCGGTCTTCTTGTAATCTGGAAATTGTTTTTACTAAGGCAGCATCAATATCTGTTCTGATGTTGCTCTTGCTTTCCCAATGCGCTTTGAGCAGATCAAACTTTTTTCTGTTTTGCGTATCTTCTTCAAAGCAGGCTGATAGTTCTTCAAGATCCCTTGTTGAAGCTTCGCCGCTGAGCTTCCGGGCTACCAGTAATAAAAACCTTTCATTATCCATAGTGTCCAGTAATAATTTGCTCTTTATACTAAGGACAAT
This sequence comes from Ginsengibacter sp., assembly GCA_039935455.1. Classification (GTDB taxonomy): domain Bacteria; phylum Bacteroidota; class Bacteroidia; order Chitinophagales; family Chitinophagaceae; genus Ginsengibacter. The sequence goes on along the minus strand of JBDTKF010000048.1, from coordinate 6,531 downwards.
ATTTTAAACAGATTTACTTACAAGCGGGAAAAAAAAATTATTGAAAAAATAATTGACTTCAAAGCCGGTAAGATTTTGGACTTGTTTTTCGGGTATTTATGATATGACGTGTTGAGATATGGGGATAGAATGCCGTCGAGTTTTTTCATGGCCCTTACTAATTGGGTTTCAACCGTGCGCGGGGATATATTTAAAATCTTGGCTACTTCTTTATATTTTAAGCCTTCTTCTTTGATGAGATTAAAAACTATTTTGCACTGCGGCGATAAAGTATCTACTGCTTCATTCATTTTGAAAATAAGCTCCCTCATCTCAAGTTCTTTTTCAGGGTCGTGTGTGTTGACGAGTGTATGAATGTCATTATCTTCAAGGCAAGTTACCCGGTAATTGGAAAATTGTTTAATGTAGTTCAGCGATTGATTCTTGACAGAAATAAAAAGATAAATTTCAAGGTTTTTGATGTGGCCTAGGTCTTTTCTTTTGATCCATAAATTCACAAACGTATCTGACACAATTTCCTCTGCGGATTCTTTGTGTTTGATATAATACGTGCAAAAGTTCAATAATCTCTGGTAGAAGATTTTAAAAAGTGTTTCAAATGAATTTTGATCCTCATTCTGATAAACATTTTTTAGAAGGGCTGCAATATGTATCTTTTCTTCTTTCAAGTACATTTTTAATACAGTGTGAATAATTTTCCGGTAACCAGAGAACTCCTGACAGTTTTGCCAAAGCTCGTTAAAATAAAAGCAAAATTAACACTGCCTTACTTTTAGGGTGGGTCGTAAATATATTAGCATGACAAGAATTTTTGGTAAAGTGCTGCATAATAATACCTTGTCCCCTTTTTGCATCAAATTTAATTTGTCTTCACTTTTAAGGAAGTGCCGGAATTTAATTTAGTAAAACAACAAATACCTTAAATTTATATTTTACCTGCTTAACAATAAATAGAAGATTGCAGCAATTGTGGCACCGGCGATGGGCCCCGCAATTGGAATCCAGGCATAAGTCCAGTCATTTTTTCTTTTATCAGGCAGGGGTAACATGGAGTGTATTATTCTGGGACCGAGATCACGGGCAGGATTGATGGCATATCCGGTAGTTCCGCCAAGTGATAATCCGATTGCCCATACAATAAATGTGACAGGGATGGCGCCGATAGATCCCAATCCGATCGGGGTCTTTTCTTTACCTAATTCACCATTGGTAATGTAAAAAACGGCCAATAGCAATACAAAAGTTCCCAGAAGTTCGCTGATGAAGTTAAGCTTACTGTTCTTTATAGCCGGCGCAGTATAGAATGCCGCCGCTTTCAAAGCGGATTCCTGTGTCGCAACGAAATGATCTTTATACATAATCCACACAAGGAAAGAACCTGTCATGGCACCAATCAGTTGCGCCGCAACAAATGCCGGAACCTGTGCCCACGGAAATTTTCCTGCAACTGCCAACCCAATCGTTACTGCCGGATTCAAATGGGCACCACTATACGGGCCGGCAATCACTACGCCTGTAAAAACGGCAAGCGCCCATCCGGTGGTAATTACAATCCATCCGCTTCCGTTTCCTTTGGTATCTTTCAGTACTACATTTGCCACAACGCCATTTCCGAGAAGCAGTAATACCATTGTTCCAATTAGTTCAGCAATAAATGGACTCATATAGTTTTGGTTTGATTGGGTAAAAGAATAAAGTTTTTAATTGGTTTTTGTTTCGGTCCATGCATTTACGGCCCTGATAGCTCTGTACCATCCCTCGATCAGATGATCTTTATTGTCTGTGCCAGGTTCAAAGCGCCTGTTGATCTTCCATTGTTTCTGAATCTCTTCTATACTATTCCAAAATCCAACCGCCAACCCCGCGAGGTATGCCGCACCAATTGCGGTGACTTCAGTTACTTCCGGCCTGACTACCGTAGCTTGTAGAAGATCTGCCTGAAATTGCAAAAGAAGATTATTCTGGGTAGCTCCACCATCGACGCGCAATTCTTTAATTTCAATTCCCGAATCAGATTCCATCGCTTTCAATACTTCCATCACCTGGAATGCAATACCTTCCAATGCGGCCCTGCAGAAATGATTTCTGTTGGTCCCTCTGGTGATTCCAAAAATAGTTCCCCGGGCATATTGATTCCAATAAGGTGCGCCCAGGCCGGCGAAAGCTGGAACCATGTATACGCCGCCACTATCAGGAACTGCTGATGCCAGACTTTCAATTTCTGCGGCGGATGTTATGATTTTAAGCTCGTCCCGGAGCCATTGCACTACGGCGCCCCCTATAAATATACTTCCTTCAAAGGCATATTGAACTTTATCTCCAATTTTCCACGCGACTGTGGTGATTAAATTATTTTTTGATAAAACTGGCTTGTCACCAATATTCATCAGCATAAAACATCCTGTGCCGTATGTATTTTTCACCATGCCGGGTTTTACACAAACATGTCCGAATAATGCGGACTGCTGATCTCCGGCAATTCCGGCAATCCGTACTTTAGTGCCTAATAATTTTCCGGCTGTTTCTCCATATATTTCGCTGGAGGATTTCACTTCCGGAAGCATGCTCTTTGGAATATGGAAAATCTCCAGTAATTCTTCGTCCCACTCCAGTGTATTAATATTGAAAAGCATGGTGCGGGAAGCATTGGTAACATCCGTGATATGCAGCGCACCTTCTGTCAAATTCCAGACAAGCCATGAATCGACCGTTCCAAATGCAAGCTTTCCCAGCTCTGCTTTTTCCCTGGCGCCTTCTACATGATCCAGAATCCATTGAATTTTTGTGGCGGAAAAATAAGCGTCTAATACCAATCCTGTTTTTTCCCGAATGACTTTATCAAGGCCCTTTTGTTTCAAAAGATCACATTGTTCGGACGTGCGTCTGTCCTGCCATACGATTGCGTGATACACCGGAATGCCAGTTTCTTTATCCCATACAATGGTAGTTTCCCTTTGATTGGTTATCCCGATCGCAGCAATTTCATCCGCTTTCAGATTCTCTTGTAATACGGCTTCGGTGATCACTGAAGCCTGTGATGACCAGATCTCCATCGGATCATGCTCTACCCAGCCGGGTTTTGGATAATACTGCTTGAATTCTTTTTGAGCCAGCGAAGCAATCTTACCACTTTCATCAAAAAGAATGGCTCTTGAACTGGTCGTGCCCTGATCAAGTGTGAGTATGTATTTTTTCATTTTGGCAATTTAAGAAACAGAAAAACTAATAGAAATTAAACGAAACTAATAGAAGCAAATTAATATGAATTGACTTTAAAAAAAAATAAAATGAAGATCCTTTGTACAATTCATACTTCAGTTTAGCTGAAAGAGCTAAATAACCGTTATCTTAATACCTGAATTGTTACATTTTTCTACAATGGAAGGAGAAATGTTTTTATCCGTTATGATCTCATCAATTTCTTCCAAACCACAGATCCTGCTGAATCCGCGTTTCCCGAACTTTGTATGATCGGCTAATACAATTACTTTTTGCACCACCTCCATCATTCTTTTATTTAATTGTGCTTCCATCGAATTGCTGGTAGTGATCCCAAAGTCAAAGTCTATTCCATCAACACCCAAAAACAATTTGGTACAATAGAAATCTTTTAAGATGTTCTCTGCATAGGTGCCTACTACCGATGAGGAACTGTGTCTGATTAATCCACCCAATTGCAGAATATCTATATCGGAATGTCTGACAAGTTCTTCGGCGACCTGGATTGCGGAAGTTATCACGGTCAGCTTTTGACCAGGGATGATTTCCCGTGCCAAAGCAAGCATGGTTGTTCCCGAAGCAATAATGATCGAATCATTGCTTTCAATATATTGAGCGGCTTTGATGGCTATGGCCTTTTTTTCTTCTGGCTGAAAGTTTACTTTTTCGTTAACCGGTCTGTCAATTGTGAAAGGGTTGGTGTTGCTGGCCCCGCCGTGCGTACGGAAAAGCAGGTTGTTTTTTTCTAAAAGTTTCAGATCTTTCCTGACAGTCACGGCCGACACCCGAAGTACTTTACATAAATTTCTAACGCTTTCGTATCCTTTTGACTGTATGGTTTCAATTATTTTCTGATGTCTTTCTATACTTGACATTTTCGATTGTTTATTACTAAACGAAAATATAGATTATCTGTTTCAATCACAAAACAATTATCAGGAAACATCGTCAGTTTGGGCTATTACTCCGATTATCTGCGGATGATCTTCCTGGAAAAACAAGTTCTTTTTAGATTTCAAATAATTATCAATACTTTCGATTATTCTTTAAAATGATCTATAAACAAATAAAATGACAGTAAATGAACTTATTTGATAGAAATGTACTGGTCAATTTGTTGAAAGAAACTCCTGAATGGGATATTCTGGTAATTGGAGGCGGAGCTACTGGATTGGGGATTGCCGTAGATGCGGCTACACGGGGATTTAAAACATTATTACTGGAACAGGAAGATTTTGCAAAAGGAACCTCCAGCCGGAGTACGAAATTAGTCCATGGTGGCGTTCGATATCTGGCGCAGGGAAATATTGCATTGGTTAAAGAGGCATTGAAAGAAAGAGGATTACTTCTAAAGAATGCGCCTCATCTTACTAAAAACGAATCGATAATTATTCCCTGTTACTCATGGTTTCGGGGCGTGTTTTATACTGTAGGCCTGAAACTTTATGACTGGTTATCCGGCAAGCTAAGTATTGGTAAGTCAAGATTGATTTCGAAGAAAGAAATCATGGAAAGGTTGCCAACCATCAAAACAAAAGCCCTGCGATGTGGCGTTCTGTACCATGACGGCACTTTCGATGATGCGCGCCTGGCTCTAAACCTGGCGCAAACCTGTATAGAAAATAAAGGAGTCGCTCTAAATTATTGTAAGGTTATTTCATTACAAAAGGATCGGGAAAATAAGATCATTGGAGCTACCTGTATTGACAAGGAAACACAACATATTTATGTGGTGAAAGCGAAAGTTGTCGTAAATGCAACCGGCGTTTTTGCGGATGATATTTTGAAAATGGAATCTCCTGGAGCGCGGACTATTATTCGCCCGAGCCAGGGAATTCATTTGGTTTTAGATCGTTCGTTTTTACAAAGTAAAGACGCCATTATGATTCCGCATACCGACGATGGTCGCGTGTTGTTTGCGATTCCCTGGTATCAAAATGTAATTATCGGCACGACTGATACGCCACTGAAAAGTCATTCATTAGAGCCAAGGGCTTTGGAAAGCGAAATCAATTTTGTGTTGAAGACTGCAGGAAATTATTTATCAAAACCGCCTTCCCGAAAAGATGTATTGAGTGTTTTCGCTGGTTTGCGGCCATTGGCTGCTACGGACGATCTTACAGAAAAAACTAAAGAAATCTCAAGAAGCCATAAAGTAATCGTTTCTAAAAGTGGGTTGGTTTCGGTGATTGGTGGTAAATGGACGACTTATCGGAAAATGGCGGAGGATACATTATCGAAGATCTTTGAAAAGAAAATGTTGCCTTCGGAAAAATGTATTACAGAGCATTTGAAAATTCATGGTTACACAGCGGCCACGGATTCTGAAGATCGCTTTTCCATTTATGGTGCTGATAAAACCGAAATAGAAGCCCTGGTAATAAGTAACCCATCTTTTGCAGAAATTATAAATAAAGAACCCGAAATCTTTGTTGTCCAGGTGATTTGGGCCGTAAGAAAGGAGATGGCCAGAACGGTCGAAGATTTTCTGGGCCGTAGAATCCGGTTATTATTTATCGATGCAAAGCTTGCCATAAAACTTGCCCCGAAAGTAGCAGAGATTATGATGAAAGAACTGCAACAGGATGAAGTTTGGAAGGCAAATCAAATCAAGCTTTTCGGTGAATTGGCTAATGGCTACTGGTTGCCTGAAGATGCGGGAAAGACCTGACACAAATGACGACGCGATCAAAGTACTTATTGGATCTCCTGGGAGTATGGTTAAATTTAATTCCTTATTAAGTTATTTACAACATCATTTGTTTGGACTCAACTTTTAAAAAATTTAAAATAAGATTTACCTTGTTTCAATTCAATCAAATATACCAACATGACATACGGAAAAAGGCTTCTTATCTCTTTGATAACCCTAATTGCAATTTCCTGTGGCACTTCAAATATGAGCCGGTCTCTTTCTAATTTCGATAAACAAGCCCATCGCGGCGGACGCGGATTGATGCCGGAAAATACAATCGCTTCAGAAAAAAATGCCATTATTTATAATTGTACCATGGAAATGGATCTACAGATGTCTAAAGACAAAAAAATTGTGGTGTCACATGATGCTTATTTCAGCAGCGATTTTTGCCTGACGCCGGAAGGAAATACGATGACCAAACAAGAAGGACTGAGCAGGTTGATTTACAATATGCCCTACGACAGTGTTGCGAAATATGATGTGGGTCTTAAACCTCATCCTGCATTTCCACGCCAGGAAAAGATTCATGCAATCAAGCCACTGTTAAGCGTTTTAATAGATTCTGTAGAAAACTATGCGAAAAAAAGGAATCATGTAAATCATTATAATATTGA